>JAVBOQ010000131.1:0-14441 GCA_031550455.1 Eubacteriales bacterium | reverse complement strand
GAGGTGTACAGCCAGCTTGAAAACTGCCTGGACGTCTGCGAGGACACCGCGGACATGATCAAAGAGATCGTCATGAAGAATACCTGACGATTGCTGACGCCGTATCGCCCGCAGGGGCGATTTTTTTATTTGTACAGCGTGTCCAGCGCGCCGTTTGCGGCTTCCGCGTCCTTTGACACGATCAACGCGGTCTGCAGACCGACCGTGCGCGCCACCGCCTTTTCCAGCTTCGGCATTTCTTCCGGCCGGTAGTCGCGGTACTGCGAAAGCAGTCCGGCCCGATATGTTTCCAGCGCCTCCCGGACGGCTTTTAACGCGTCCGCGTCCTTCGCAGTAACGAACACGATAAGTTCGGCCGTTGCGCGCGAGGCGTCCATCGACATCGCGGCGTCGGTGAACAGCGCCGCGTCGATGTCCAGATAGCGCGCGAGCTGTTCGGCGTCAAGCGCGGTCATCTCCTCGAAGGGCTGCGCCGCCATCACCGCGTCGGCGGCCGCCGCGCAGGCGGGCTGCGGCGTTTTTTTCGCCGCGCACGCGCAAAGGGCCAGACAAAGAACCAGGATCAGAACAAACAAAACGGAACGCCGCATCGGAAGCACCTCACTTTTTCGGTATCGGAACCGTATGGGTCATCATGTAGTCCGTCAAAAGCGCGTAGGCCGCGTTTTTCAGGTGGATGCCGTCGCTGGCGCTGTACGCCGCCTCCATCTCGCCTTTTTCGTTCAGCACAAGCGGGTGAATATCCAGAAAGTACACGTTGTGCCGCCGCGCGACCTCGCGCAGGCCCTCGTTGAACGCGTTCACGCGCGCGTTGGTGTATCCCTTGTAGTGCTCGGTCGCCATCGGGCGCGCAGGCGGCAGGGCCATCAGGTAGATCACCGTGTCCGGAATCACCGGAATCAGCGCGTCCATCAGCCGGTCGTAGTCTTCGATCACCAGATCCGCGGGCTTCGTGTCGACGCCGTTGCTGCCGAGCCAGAGGTAGAGGGCGGGCGGGTTCATCGCCGCGAGAAGGTCTTTGAGCAGCGCCTTTTCATCGCCGAGCTTGAACAGCCTGTGCTCATGCGCCGTCCTCGCGGAGATGCCGATGACCGGCAAAACCTTCAGCCCGGGAATCGAGCCGAGGAGGTCAAACGGTTCGACCATCGAGTCTCCGATCAGCACGGCGCCCTCGAAGTAGGACGGATCGACCGGAGCGGTTTCGGGTACGTCCGGCGCGGGGAAGCCGCCGACGAACAGCGGGGACGCGACGGCGGGCGTCTCCTGCGCCTTCGCCGCGCAAAAGGCCGCGAACAAGGCGAAAAAGGCGCACACGGCGGCCGTCAGTCGGCGGACGCGGTGAACAGCGAAAGGTTCCGGTCGGTGGCGAACGTGTCCAAACCGTACAGGCATAGAATGGCCTCCGCTTCCGTTTCCTGAATTGTCGAGAAGAGGTCGCCCGCGAAATAGCGCAGGTCGATCGCCTCGACCTTTTGATAATGCGCCGCCAGTCCGGGCAGCAGCGCGTTGGCGAACGAGTCTTTCAAAACCAGCAGCACGCCGCTGCCCGAAGGGTTGTCAAGCGTGACCCGCGCATGGTTGCCGTACAGCAGCGCCGCGTATTTGTCTCGCTTTTGCATCTGGCGCGCGTCGTACAGACCGTCCATCGGCTCGCCGCCGACGAAAAGCGTCACGCCGTCCGCCGTGTCAAATGACAGCGTGTCCGGGCGGATCAGCGGGCTCGGCGCGCGGGCGAACAGGCTGCCGTAGAAGCCGTCCCGCGTCAGCGTTTCCGTGGGCGCGGCGGAGGCTTTCCACCCAAACGACGTTTCAAGCGCGGCCAGGCCGACGCGCGCGCCTTCCGCCGTCCAATGGTGGTCGGTGCGGTAGAACAGCGCCGCGCCGTCCTTCGCGGCCAGCAGAGGCGGCAGCGCGTCGGCGCAGCGGACGAGTTTCGCCTCAGCGTACAGCGCGGACAGCAGCGCGACCGCGTCCTGTTCCTGCGCGAACGCGGGCAGCCGCTCGGCGTACACAGCGCCGGACGGCGGGACGAGCATCAGCGTCACGGGAACGCCTGTTTTTCGCGCGATTTTTTCAAGCGAGGCCATGTTGTCCAGCGCGGTCGCCGCGGAGAGCGCCTCTGCGCGCGCGAACAGGCTGCCGTCCCGCCCGGTCAGCACGCCGTTTCGTTCCGTCCGAAGCAGCGCCGCGTCCGAAAGCGCCTTCAAGAGCATCCATTCGTCGCGGGCGAAAAACTGGTCGTCCACATACGTTTCGGCGTCACGCATCCAACCGCCCGATAAAACCGCGCGCGCGGTCAGCCCGGGAAACGCGGCCAGCGGGCGGTTTTCCATCTCGGACCGCGTCCTGTCCGGCAGCGCGGCTGACAGCGCCGAGATCGCCACGAGCAGTGCGATCGATATTGTAAAGAGCGGGCAACGCGCGATTTTCTTCATCATCGTCATCCTGCGCGGTCAAAACCGGAAATACAGGAACGGGTTGTAGCCCGCGTTGACCAGACCGGCCACGCAGAGCAGCAGCGCGGCGACCATCAGCGGGACGCGCAGCGGCGCGGAACCGCGCAACAGCCGTCTCAGCCGCCCGACAAAGGGCGGCGCGCAGCACAGGGCCGCGAGCACAAGCAACACAGCGTTGTTGCGGAGCGGAAACAGGAAATCGACGGAGAACGAAAACGAAAACAAGCGGGCCATGTACGCGCCGGCTTCGCTCAGGTTGTCGTGCGCGAAGAGCGCCCAACCGACGAACACCGTGAAAAGCGTGTACAAGAGCGCTGCCCGCCGGTGCCGCTCAAGCCAATCGCCGATGACAAAGCGTTCCAGAAGGAGGAACAAGCAGAACCAAAGGCCCCAGGCGACAAAGTTCCAGCTCGCGCCGTGCCAGAGACCGGTCAGAGACCAGACGATCAAAAGATTGCGGATCGTCTTCAGTGCGCCGCCGCGGCTGCCGCCTAGCGGCAGGTACACGTACTCGCGGAACCATCCGCCGAGCGTCATGTGCCAACGCCGCCAGAACTCGCGGATGGAGCGCGACGCGTACGGGTGGCGGAAATTCTCTGGGAAACGGAACCCGAACATTCGGCCCATGCCGATCGCCATCAGCGAATACCCGGCGAAATCAAAGTAGATCTGCAACCCGAACGCGATGATCCCAAGCCACGACGCGGGCATCGACGCGGACGGCAGCGCCTGCACATCCCGCCACAGCGCCCCGAGCGGGTTCGCCAGCAGCACCTTGGACGACAGGCCCGCGATGAACACAGCCATGCCGGATTCCAGCCCGTCGGCGGTGACGGCGCGACTGTTCAGCTCTTTGGAAACGTCCGCGTACAGCACGATCGGCCCGGCGATCAGTTGCGGGAAAAGCAGGATGAACGTCGCGTAGTCGACAAATGATTTCTCCGGCGGGAAACGCTTCCGGTAGACGTCGATGACGTACGCCTGCGTTTGGAACGTGTAGAAGCTGATGCCCAGCGGCAGCGCGATGTCGGGCGCCAAGGCCGAAAGCCCGACCGTTCGCATCAGGAATCCGGCGTATTTGAAAAATGCGAGCGCGCCGAAGTTAAAGACCAGCGACGCGATCAGCGACGCGCGGCGCACGGCGTTCTTGTCGGAGGCGCACAGATAGCCAAGCCCGCAGTTGACCAGCATCGACCCGAGCACCAGCGGCACGTAGCGGATCTCGCCCCAGGCATAAAAAAACACGCTGGCGAAGAACAGCAGCGCGTTTTTGATGCGGAAAGGCGCGATCAGGTGCAGCAGCACGACCGCGGGCAAGAACCAGCAAAGGAACGTCAGGCTCGAAAAAAGCATGGCCACCTAGCAAATCGTTTTGATTCACAATAGCATCCATGCCGGTTTTTGTCAAGAAACCGCGAAACGCGCTAATTGGCGGCGTCCCAGCGTAGCCCGTTCGCGTGCGCGACGTGCCGCGCGGCCTTTTGCGCCTCCGCGAGCCTGTTGTCCGGAACGGGTAGGCGCAGGATGTTCGTGACCACGAGGGTTTGCGCGGACCACTGCGCATAGTGAAACATCAGCAGGTGTTGGTCTCCGAACGGCTCCAGGCGTATGTCCCGCAGGAAAGCATAGCGAAGGCCGAGAAACGTGCCGTTCCAGGCCAGGAACCGGCCAAACGCGTACGCCCCATAGACGCCTATGCAGATATCGGGCGAAGCGTCGCGCATGCGCCTGTGCCTGAGCCTTGGCAGGCCGAACGCGAAAAGCGCCAGCGCTAGTGAAATCCCGGCCCCGGACAGCAGAAGCGGCCCCACGGTGAGTTCGTTCGGGAAAGTCCACTTGGCCATTCCCAGAATGAACGCCAATACGATCCCGCCGGTGAGCAGAGTCTTTTTTGGATCACCTGTCTCCGCCGCGAACGTTTCTTTCAGGTAACAATCCTTTTCAGCGTCGGTCAGCGTCCAACGCGCGACATGCTCCGCGCCGGAAACCGTCGCGTCAAAGCGACGGGCGATCTGTCGGAACACCGGAAAAAACAGCACGCCAAAGAGCAGCGCTGCGAGTCCGGGAATCAGCAAAAACAAAAAAGCGCGGCTATTGTACCAAAACGCCGACGCGGCCGCGAGCAAAGCGCCGACGGCGATTGACCCGAGGGCAAACTTCGCGGCAATCGCGTAGCGATTGATCGGCATACGCGCGCCTCCCTTTTGTGAAGATGGAATGCAAGGCAGACTAGCCACAGGATTCAGCGCCCCAAAGAAGGAATCCTTAAGGGCCAATGGCCCTTAAGCGGAGGTCCAGGAGGCAGAGCCTCCTGGCGTCCCCGTCTCTTTCCCCGTCAGATCCACTCCCGCACCGCGCTCTCGATGTCCGCGCGGCCTCTCGCGCCGACCAAACGGGCGGTTTCCTCGCCGTCTTTGAAAATCACCAGCGTCGGGATGCTCATCACGCCGAACCGCTGCGCCAGCGACTGATTGTCGTCGACATTGACCTTCAGGAAGGCCGCCTCGCCGTCCATTTTTTCGGCGACCGCCTCGACATGCGGCGCGACCATCCGGCACGGGCCGCACCAGGGCGCCCAGAAATCCACCAGGGTCACCTTCGCGCCCTGCACCGCGGACGAAAAATCCGCCTCGCTCACTTCACGCACTTTACCCGCCATAAAATCCTCCTTCAGGTTGCTTTTTGTGCACCGCGACAACGCGCGGCAGCCAGTTGCGCCGATTTCTCAGGCGCAGGTCGATCCGATGTATGAAAAAGAAACTGACCGCCATCAGCGCGAGGCCGCACAGCGCGCCGAACAGGTTTTTGTCCATGCCGACGCCAAGGGCGTCGTGCAGCAATACGCCGAGCGCCATGCCGCCGAGCAGCACCGCCAGCGGCGCGATGTACGCCAGCAGCGACGCGCCGACGACGTTCCTGTCGGGCATTTCCACGTCGACGGTGTCGCCGACGTCCGCGTCGCCTTTGAGTTCCACCTTCGTGCACTTATCCTGCATCGAGCAGCCGGAACAGTGCTTGCAGGCGTCAGCCCGTTCGAAAACGACCGAGATGACACCGTCGCCTTTTTCGACGACTTCGCCTTTCTGAAGCATGGACGGCCCTCCTTTCGCCGCGCGACCGCCGCGCGGCCGTCATTCCGCCAGGGATTTGATCCTGAGCATCTCCAACTGGTCCCCGGACACCTCGGACGGCGTGTTCATCATCAGGCACGACGCGTTTTGCACCTTCGGAAACGCGATCACGTCGCGCAGGCTCTCCGCGCCGGTCAGCATCATCACCAGCCGGTCGACGCCGAACGCGAACCCGCCGTGCGGCGGCGTGCCGTACTTGAACGCCTCCAGCAGGAACCCGAACCGGTTCCAGGCCTGTTCGGTCGTGAACCCGAGCAGCTTGAACATCCTTTCCTGCAGCCCGCTGTCGTGGATGCGGATCGATCCGGAGCCCATCTCGATGCCGTTGAGCACGAGATCGTACGCCTTCGCGCGGACACGGCCCGGGTCGCTGTCCATGTACGCCGCGTCCTCGTCCATCGGGCTGGTGAACGGGTGGTGCATCGCGAGGAACCGCTTCGCGTCCTCATCCCATTCGAGCAGCGGGAATTCCGTCACCCAGAACAGATTGTACTGTTTCGGGTCGGCCAGCGAGAACCTTTTGCCGAGCGCGATGCGCACCTGGCCGAGCGCCGTGCAAGCGGTGTTGACCGCGTCGGCGACGAAAAACAGCGCGTCGCCCGGTTCGGCGTTCATTTTCGTGAGCAATGCCGCCTGCGCCTCGGGCGTCAGGAACTTGACGAACGAGCCCTTGACCGCGCCGGTGTCGTCGAGCGTCAGCCAGGCGAGGCCCTTGGCATGATACGTCTTGGCCAGCTCGCCGAGCGCGTCGATCTCCTTGCGCGAAAGCACTTTCGCCGCGCCTTTCGCGTTGACGCCGCGCACCGTCGGCGCGCCTTCGAACACGGAGAACCCGCAGGTTTTCACGGTTTCCGTAACATCGGCCAGCTTCAGCCCATAGCGCGTGTCGGGCTTGTCGCTGCCGTAGTCGTCCATCGCCTGCCGCCACGTCATCCGCGGCAGCGGCAGCGAAAGCTCGACGCCCATGACGTCCCGGAACACCCGCGCGAACGCGCCTTCGATGGCCGTCTGCACGTTTTCCGGCTTGACAAACGACATCTCGACGTCGATCTGCGTGAACTCCGGCTGGCGGTCGGCGCGGCTGTCCTCGTCGCGGAAGCAGCGCGCCACCTGATAATACTTGTCGAACCCCGCCAGCATCAGAAGCTGCTTGTAGATCTGCGGCGACTGCGGCAGCGCGTAGAACGTGCCGGGGTGCAGCCTGCTCGGCACGAGGAAATCGCGCGCGCCTTCGGGCGTCGACTTGGTCAGGATCGGCGTCTCGACCTCGGTGAAGCCGTTCTCGTCCATGTGCCGGTGGATCGCGCTGATCACCTGATGGCGCATGCGGATCGTCCGCTGCAGGCTCGGGCGGCGCAGGTCGAGGTAGCGGTACTTCAGCCGGACGGCCTCGCTCTCGTCGGCCTTGTCGTCGATGTAGATCGGCGGCGTCTGCGCGGCGTTGAGCAACCGCGCCTGCCGGACGATCACCTCGATCCGGCCGGTTTCCAGCTGATTGTTTATATCCTTTTCCGCGCGAAGCGAAACCATTCCTTCGACCGCGACGACATATTCTCCGCGCAGCGCCTCGCCGACCGCGAACGTTTCCGGGTCGCACGTCTCGTTGAAAACGACCTGTACGATGCCCGCGCGGTCGCGCAGCCACACGAAGATCACGCCGCCCAGGTTCCGCGTGCGCTGCACCCAGCCGTTGAGGGTCACGGTTTGCCCGGCATATTTTTCGGTCGTTTCGCCGCACATCATGGTGCGCTGCCAATTTTCAAGCATGGGAAAGACTCCTTTCAATTTCAAGAACCGCCGTCTCCAGCGGGATTTCGGTTTCTTCTTTGGTGGCCATGTCGCGCACACGAACCGTGCCGCGCGCGAGCTCGTCGCCACCGACGATGACGACCTTCAGCGCGCCGAGCTTATCGGCTGACTTGAACTGTGCCTTGAGGCTCCTGCCCGCGTGATCCATCTCGGCCCTGACGCCCGCGCCGCGCAGCGCTTCGGTGAGCGAAAGCGCGGGAATCCTCGCGTCCGCGCCAAGCGCTGCGACGTACACGTCGAACAGGCGGGGCTCGGGAAGGATCACCCCCTTTTGCTCCAGCAGCATCGCAAGCCGCTCAATGCCCAGGCCGAACCCGATGCCGTGCATCGAAGGGCCGCCCAGCGCTTGCACCAGCCCGTCGTACCGGCCGCCGCCGCAGACCGCCAGCGGCGCGCCGCCCTCGCCCTTCATGCCGACCTCGAACACGGTGCGCGTGTAGTAATCGAGGCCGCGGACGATGCGCCGGTCGACGGCGTAGGGGATTTGTAGCGCGGTCAGCGCTTCCTGCAGCCCGTCAAAGTGCGTCCGGCAGCCGTCGCAGAGGAAGTCGAGCATCTCCGGCGCGCCGCTAAGCTGCGCCTGGCACCGCTCCTCCTTGCAATCGAGGATGCGCAGCGGGTTGCGCTCGAAGCGCTCGTTGCAGGTCTTGCAAAGCACGGTCATGCGCTCGCCGAGAAACGCGCGCAGCGCCTCGTGGTATGTTTTGCGGCATTCCGGGCAGCCTATCGAGTTGATATTGACACAAAGGCCCGTGAGGCCGGCGCGCGTCAGCACCCGCATCAACAGCGCGATGACCTCCGCGTCGCACGTGGGCTCCGCCGCGCCGAACACCTCGACGCCGAACTGGTGGTGCTCACGGTAGCGTCCGGACTGCGGCGCTTCGTAGCGGAACACGGGCGTCGAGAGATAGTACATTTTGACCGGCAGCGCGCCCGCGTACAGGCTGTGCTCGATCAGCGCGCGCACGACGCCCGCCGTGCCCTCGGGCTTTAACGTGATCGAGCGGCCGCTCTTGTCCTCGAACGTGTACATTTCCTTCTGCACGATGTCGGTCGTGTCGCCGACGCCGCGCAGGAACAATTCCGTATGCTCAAACGCGGGCGTGCGAATCTCGCGGTAGCCTGAAAGCGCGGCCGCCTCGCGCTCGATCGCCTCGATCGTGTGCCAGCGGTAGCTCTCCTCCGGCTTTAGGTCGCGCGTGCCTCTGGGCGCTTGCGTTAACATGGAATCCCTCCCTTTGATCAAAAAAAGCCCTCCGCCCTGTATGGGACGGAAGGCCGTGGTGCCACCCATTTTCGGATAACCCCGCTTGGCGCGAAATCATCCCTTATGCGCCTATCGCCGCGCCGCGCCGCCGTTTCCGCCGGAGGCTCCGGGGTCGTCACGCCCTTCATCGCCCATGCGGGGATTATAGTGAAAAGTCGCGGCATTGTCAAGGGGCACATCGTTTGCATGCAGGACGAACGCATGAAGCAGGAAGTATCCAACCCGGAGAGCTCGAGAGGCCAGAGCCTTTCGACTTTCCATCATTTTCGGTGACATGCGCGCCGAACATGCGCAGATTCCGCAGGCGCAGCCGGAGGGATCTGGACTTTCCGCCTGAGGCCGCCCGGAAACGCCGCAGCGTTTCAGGCCGAATCCTCCTCGTCCTTCCTCCAATCGCATGAACCTCAGTTCATGCGTTTGCTTGACTATCCGCCGTCCGCTACTTCTTAAACAGCAGCCGCATGTCCTCCGACGAAATCAGCACCTCGCGCGGCTTCGTGCCCTCGTTCGGGCTGATCACGCCGCGCCGCGTCATCTCGTCGATCAGGCGGCCCGCGCGCGCGTAGCCGACGCGCAGGCGGCGCTGGAGCATCGAGATCGACATCTGGCCGCTTTCGACGGCCATTTCGACCGCCTGTTGGAACAGCGCGTCGCCGGACGCGTCGTTGTAGTCCTCGTCCGGGTCGTCCGGCGCCTCTTCGGTGGTGGACAGCGCCTCGATCACAGCCTGGCTGTACTCGGCGGTATGCCGGTCGCGGACATAATCGGTGACGAGCCGGACTTCGTCGTCCGACACGAAGCAGCCCTGCACGCGGGTCGGCTTCCCGCCGCCGCTCGGCGCATACAGCATGTCGCCGCGGCCGAGCAGCTTTTCCGCGCCGGCGCTGTCGAGGATCGTCCGGGAGTCGATCTGCGACGCGACCGCGAACGCGATTCTGGACGGAATGTTTGCCTTGATGACGCCTGTGATGACGTTGACCGACGGGCGCTGCGTCGCGATGACCAGATAAATGCCGCAAGCGCGCGCCTTCTGCGCGAGGCGCTGGATCGATTCTTCCACCTCGCGCTGCGCCGCGATCATCAGGTCGGCCATCTCGTCGATGATGATGACGATCTGCGGCATCAGCGGCGCGTCCGCCTTTCGCTGCGTGTTGTAGCCCTTGATGTCGCGTACGCCGGTCTCGGTCAGCAGCTTATAACGCTCTTCCATTTCGAGCACCGCCCAGCCGAGCGCGCCGCTGGCCTTTTTCGGGTCGGTGACAACCGGCACGAGCAGGTGCGGGATGCCGTTGTAAACGGATAGCTCGACCGCCTTGGGGTCGATCAGGATCAGCCGCACCTCTTCGGGCGTCGTGCGGTAAATCACGCTGGTGATCAGCGTGTTGATGCAGACGGATTTGCCGGAACCGGTTTGCCCCGCGATCAGGAGATGCGGCATCCGCGCGAGGTCGGCGATGATCCGTCTGCCGGTGATGTCGCGGCCCAGCGCGACCGCGAGCTTCGACGGGTGCTTGATCGATTCGTCGCCTTCGAGCACGTCGCGCAGGCGCACGGTTTCGATTTCGTCGTTCGCGATCTCGATGCCGACCGCGGCCTTGCCGGGAATCGGCGCTTCGATGCGGACGCTCATCGCGGCCATGTTCAGCGCGATGTCGTCGGTCAGGTTGGTGATTCTGGATACCTTCACGCCCGGCGCGGGCTGCAGCTCGAACCGCGTGATCGCGGGCCCGTGCACGACCTTGACGACGCGCGCTTCGACGCCGAAGCTTTGCAGCGTGTGTTCGAGCTTCTCGGCGTTTTGCGCGTCCTGGTCGCGCGTGTCGACGAACGTGCGGCTTTCGTCGTGTGTCAGCAGCGAAAAAGGCGGCTGCCGGTACTCGTCGGGCTGCTGCGAAACCGCGGCTGGCTTTTCTTCCGGTTCGGGCTTCCAGTCGGGGCGATCCAGGCGCGTTTTCGGATCCAACTGCGGTTCGCGGTCTATCGCGGTTTCATACCGGGCGCGCCGCCTGCGCGGCGCGGGCGCTGCCGTGTCCGGCGCGTACACCGGGTCGATCGTCTCCCACGGCGCGTCGTCGATCGATAGCTGCCCGGCTTCCGCCGCCTGCTCCGGCGCATCGCTTTCGTCTGCCTGCGCCGCCGCCTGCTGCAGGTTGTAGGCGGACTCGTACTGCACGCGCCGCTTGGCGATGAAATCCGGTGTCTGCCCGGCCGCCGTGTCCACGCGCGGCGGCTCCGGCGCGGGCTGCGCGTCGTCCGGCAGGATGTCTTCGATGTAGAGCGCAGGCCGGTTTGCGGGCGCGGGCGTGACGGCCCCACGGGCGGAAGGCGCGGGCTTGAGGAGCGGCTTCGGTGCGGGCACGGGCGGCGCGGCGGGCGAGCGCTGCGCGGGTTCTGCCGTCTGCGCCAGTTTCCGGCCCTTCGCGACCGGTTTTTTCGGCATGTCCTCCACGGGCGCCTCGAGAAGCTCCTTCGGTACCGGAACGAGCAGCGCGTCGTTCTCGGCCCGTTCCTCCATCAGCGTCTCGCGCTCCTGCCGCCGCTCGGCAAGGCTCGCGCGGGCGCTGTCCCACCAGGATAGCGCGTGTTCGCCGGCCGCCGGAAAGACCATCCGGATCAGAAGCAGCAACAGCCCGCCGATCGCGAAGAACAGCACCAGCACGCTGCCGAGCACGTCAAGAAATTTGGCGAACGGATACCCGAGCAGCGCGCCGAAAAAACCGCCGCCGAGCGGTGTGTTGCGCGATGCGTTGTAGGATTTCCACAGGAAACCGTTGTAGTTCTGCGCGTAGCCCTCGTCCTTGAGCGCCCGCATCAGCGTGTCAAGCTGGAACACCTGCAACAGCGTCGCGACGCAAAAGAGAATCAGCGCGAACATGGGCAGCGCGAACCTCGGGACAGGCCACCGGCTGCCAAACGCGATTTGCAGTCCGAATGCGCAGACCAGCAGGTCCGCCAGGATCGCGAGGCCGCCGAACAGACCGTTGACAAACTGCCGGACGCTTGCCAGCGCCAGCGCGTTCGGGTCCTGCGCCATATGGCAAAACAGCAGAAAAACGCCGATCGCAAGCACGATCAACCCGACGCCCGCCGAGGACATGACCGGGTCGCGCCGGCTCGTCCGCGCCTTTCCGCCTCGCGGCGTGCTCTTGCCCCTCGGGGACTTGCCCTGAGCCTTTGACACGCCCGCCGTCCGTTTGCCTTTTGCCGTCGCCATGCAGTGCTACCTCTCGCGTTCCAAAAAGTCGGGAAGGGCTGGTGATATTTCCAGCCCTTCCATTATATCACATGCGACCGCCTGTTTGCAATCATTCGTGCGTTACGCCACAGGGCGATTTCATTTGGAATGAAGAAGTGAGCAATCCTGGAGCTCAAGGCGTGTGAACGCCTCGAATGCCATCATTTTCGGCGACATGCGCGCCGAAAATGCGCAGATTCCGCAGGCGTAGCCGGAGGAATCTGGACTTTCCGCCTGAGGCCGCCCGGAAAACGCCGCAGCGTTTTCAGGCCGAATCCTCCTCGCGCCTCCTCCAAACGCATGAACCTCAGTTCATGCGTTTGCCCTGCGTTACTGCTCTTTTGCAAGCGTGACGCTGTGCAGCGCGCCGTCCACAAAGTGCAGCGCGAGCGCGTTGCCGTTGCCGGTCCACGCCAGCGTCTCGCCGTCCGGCAGGCGGTCGTACGCGTCCGATCCGGCGACGGTTTCCGTCCGCGCCGGTGGGCCAAGCGCGGCCACGCAATCGTCCTTTGTGGCAACGCCGGTGCAAAGCCCCGAAAAGTCAAAACGCGTCGCGAACTGGCCCGTAATGGTCGCTGTGTCCGGGTCGTCGTCGTCCTTTGCAGAAAGCAGGAAAATGCCGCGCATCATCGGCGCGTCGAACCGGTACACCGCCTCTTCGCGCGTCAGATCCGGCGTGTCGGACAGTCGGAGAGCTTCTGCTGCCCGCGCCATTTCGCCGCCGATCGGATAATCGGAGACGATGCCGCCGAGCGTGCCCGTTTCCAAGGCGCTTTGAAGCGCCGCCGCCGCGTTGGCCGCGTCGCCCACGGCGAGCGGAACGCCTTCTTTCACCAGTCCGCCGACCTCAAACGCGAAGACGCTGATCGCGCCGGAATGGCCGGACACGAGCTGCACCATATCAAAAGGATACATCACGGTCAACTGGTCGCGCGCGATCACAAAGCTGTCCCGGGGCAGCATGTCGTATCCCGCGTCTTCGGCGTATACATTGCCGGAGTCCGACGCTTCCGCGATCTCCACGAGGCGCGCGGCCGCCGCGTCCGCGTCGGCGAACACGTCGTCCCAGGCGACCCGAACCTTGTTCACCGCGTCATACACGATGCCGCGCCACTGTGTGTGACCGTCCTCGGGATAAAACCCGATCATCGAGACCCAGTCGCCCGCCATGTGGAACGAGCCTTTTTCGTCGGGCAGCAGCGGTTGAAGCTTCATCAACTCGCCCACCGTTTCCATCGACATGCTGCGCTCCGCGCCCTGCTCGGCGGCAGCCGATGCGGCAACGCACAGCATGACGAGCAGTAAACAAGTAATTCTGCGCATGACAACGTCCTCTTTCATCCTGTATTGCAACATACAAAACGAACCGGACGTGAAAATTGTTCCGGCGGGAGGGCAGAAAGATGGGGGAGATCAGAGGATCCAAGGAGGTACTGCCTCCCTGGATCCTCCGCTTAAGGGCCTTAGGCCCTTCAAAACTCCAGCCAAATGGCTTAATACGAGTGCCCCGACGCGTCCGCTACGCCATCACAGGCTGCATCTGGCCGCCGTCCAGCGCCAGCGCGGCGCATTCCGGGATGCGCTCCATCTCGGCGACCAGCGAGCGCGGTTTGCCTTTGGGGTCATCCTGCCCGAACGGCACGAAGAAAAAGTGGCGGCGCGAAAGCAGCTCTCCGATGTTCTTCGCGGCCGCGGCCAGTCCGTCGTTCGTCGATACCGCGACCAGCACGGGGCCGCTGTTGCGCAGGTGCGACTTGGCGGCGAGCGTCACCGGCGTGTCCGCGATGCCGGCCGCGAGCTTTGCCAGCGAGTTGCCGGTGCACGGCGCGATGATGAGCAGGTCGAGCAGGCGCTTCGGGCCGATCGGCTCGACCGTGTTCAGCGTGTGCAGCGCTTCTTTGCCCGTGATCTCCCTCAGTGCGCCGCGCACCGCTTCCGCTGTAAAAAACCGCGTGTCCAGATCGTATGTATTAAACGAAGCGATCGGGATCACATCCGCGCCCAGATCCACCAGCGCCTTGATCTGCGGGAACACCCGTTCAAACGTGCAGAACGAGCCAGTCAGTGCAAACCCGATTCTTGTACCAGTCAGTTCCATATCGTCACGCTCCATCCTTCTCCTCAATGCGGGCGAGCATCGCGGCGGCCGCGGTTTCCGGCGCGAAACGGCCCGGAAGGCTTGGCTCACGCCACGCTTCCATGCCGACGGCCTGCGCGGTGTCCAGTTCAAAGCCGTACGGCGCGCTCGCCAGATCCACCGCCAGCACATGCGGGCCGAGGGCGGCCAATGTTTCGAGGCCCAATACCTGCGCCGGAACGGTATTGAGCAGGAAACGGCATTTCACCTCTCGAATGCGCTCCATCGGGATCGCGCGGCAGCCGTCGATCTCCGCGTTCGCGCGCGCGGGCGCGCTCCGCGCGGCGACGATCACGCGCGCGCCGAGCCCGCGCAGCCGAAGCGCCAGCGCGCGGCCGATGCGGCCGTACCCGATGATCAGGCAGACGTTGCCGTCAATGCAAGCGGTCGAACGGCTCATCAGCGC
>JAVBOQ010000044.1:0-4967 GCA_031550455.1 Eubacteriales bacterium | reverse complement strand
TCGTCACGGCGGCGTCCAGCTCGCCGCTGTCCAGCATCGCGTCCATCCGTTTGTGCGCGTCCGCCGCGTCGGTTTCTTCTATTAAGATTACATCCAAATCAGCGGCCTCGGCCAGCGCCGCGCCGCGCCGCATCTCCTCCGGGCCGTGCTCGCTGCCGGTCAGCGTGAGGCCGACGCGCGCGCGCCGCCCGAACCCGCCGCGCACGAGGCCCTCGGCGATCTCGTCGAACACCTGCGCGAGGGTTTGCGTGATCTGCTTGTCCACGAAAGCCTCCTACTCCGCCCGGAGCGAAGCGGCAAACTCCGCCATCGCCTCCGCGATCAACCCGCGCACGCTGTCTTTGTCAAGCGTCTGCGCGGCTTCCGGCTTGCCCTCGTTCCGCTCGACGATGAACGACACGCCGTCGAACAGGTTCGTCAGCCGCCCGAGGAACAGGCTGCCCTTGCCGACGATCATCACCCGTTTGATTTCGCCCGCCGCCATCATGTCGCGGCAGTGGCCAAGGAACGGGATGCCAGACGGGATGTGGCCCTGCGTCGGCGCAAAGCCCGGCATGCTGATGCGCGCGACGACGTCGTTCAGCTCCGCGCGCTCAAAATCCTTGCGCATCACGCCCAGCGCGACGATCATCTTGTAGTTGGCCTTCGGCACGTCGCCCGCGCCAGCGGGCTCGGTGATCTCCGGGTTCTGCATTTCGACGGAGAACGTGTCAATGTCGGCCAGCCGGATGCCGGTGCGGTCGAGCGGGCTCGCGACGATCGCCTGCATGACCGCCTGCGGCGACGCGCCGCTGCCGATCGTATGCCGGCCGACCGCGTCGGTGCGGATCACGGGCGACACGCCGTCGTTCTCGCCCACGTGCACGGCGAACGCGCCGAGCATGTCTTCGAGAACCGGAAGGCCCTTCTTGACATGATCCTTCGCGTTGAGGCCGAGCTTCGCCGACGCGCCGCCCGCGAGGACGACGACATTTTTGTACACGCCGCTCTGCACAAGCGCGGCCGCCTCGACCATCGCGTGCACCGGGCCGGCGCAGAAGCTGCGCGTGTCGCTTCCGGTGGCGTTGACGCAGTCGCAGATCTCGCCGATCGCCTTGGCGAAGTTGCCGCCGCCGCGCTGGTTCATGTCGCCGCAGGCCTCTTCGGAGCATTCGATGATGTACTCAACCTCGTCCGCCCTCAGGCCGGTTTTGGCGATCAGCAGCGACAGCGCCAGCGCCGCCGACGCCTTGCCGACGATGTTTTCAAACATCACGTGGTCGGAGAGCGCCGCGTCGAAGTCGTGCGCCTTTTTGACGCAGCCGACGAGCTTGCCGGACAGGTACATCGGCTCGGCCTTGTGCTCGGCAACCAGCGCGTCGATCTGGCTCTGTTCGGCGTGGCCCTTTTCAAGCTTGGCGAGCGTCTTCCAACCGCCGACCGCGGGATGCGCCAGGAGCGTTTCTAAAATCGCGCGCTGGAAGCCCTCTTCGAGCAGCACCAGGTCGAACATGTCGACCGCTTTCATCAGCCCGAGGAACTCGTCCGCCGGCATGATTTCGCCGTATCCGCCGTCCCGCGAAGCGCCCGCGACCGGGTGCTCGTACCAGGGACGCTCGATGCCGTCCAGCGCGCGGGGCCGCATGTTGCCGATGTACACCTGGTTCGGCGGGTATGCCACCGCGTCCGCGAAGGCGCGCAGACGGCCCGGCAGTTCCTTGAGGTAGTCCGAGTCGGGATGCAGGCGCTTCTCGCTCGTCTGCGTGCTGCCCTGGTGCAGCACCATATCCGGCGCGTGAACCAGCGCGTAGCTGGCGCCGCGCAATACGGGAAATGTCATGGGGCACCTCCGTTGAAATTGAAGAAGGGGATGGCGCGGGGAGAAGGGACGCAAGGAGGCGCTGCCTCCTTGACCTCCGCCAAAGGGATTTCATCCCTTTGGAAACCCATCATTGCGCCTCACGGCGGGAGGGCCTTTCAAAAACCCAACCCAATGCGGGGTTTCCAAAGGGACACTGTCCCTTTGGTGGGGATGCAAGGGGCAAAGCCCCTTGCCGTTCCTTCGCTCCACCACGTCAGCCCCGTTTGCTCAGTCCTTGAACACCGTCTGCCCATCAACCTCGGTGCAGAGCGCCTTGAGCGCCTTGCGCACGAGCTTGCGCCGCAGTTCTTTTTCGTCCGCCGGGGCAAGGTCCGGGTTGCCGAGCGGATAGGGGATTGCCACGGTAGGCACGATCCGGTTCGCGCCGACCGTCAGCGAGATGGGAACCACCGTGCACATATGGACGACCGGGAGGCCATGCCGCTCGATCTCTTTAACCATCGTTGCGCCGCAACGTGTGCATGTCCCTCAAGTGGATGTGAGGATGACGCCCTCAACGTGATCGGCCAGAAGCTGTTCGGCGATCTCCCCGGCGAACCGCTTCGCGTTGGCGACGGATGTTCCGTTGCCGACGGTGGCGTACCAGTAATCGTGCAGCGACCCGATCTCGCCCGCGGCCACCATCTCTTTGACGACGTCCACCGGCAGGACGCGGTCAAGGTCAAGGTTGGCGTACACGGGGTCATACCCGCCGTGGGCGGTTTCGCCGTTGGCCGGGGTGAAGTCAGTGATGTCCTTTAGGCTGTACTTGCCGTACTTGGACGCGCTGGAGGACTCGATGCGGTCCGGGTTGCCTTTCGGCACCGGGCCGCCGGACGAAACCAGCGCGAGCCGCGCCTTCGTGATGTCACGGATAGCGGGCTGCGGGTCGACGCGGTCGAACACCGGCATCGGGTACTCCGTCTTGAACGCCTCGCCGCTGATTTTCTTAACCAGCATGTCCACCGCGCGCTTGGAGCCGCGCTCGGACGCGAAGTAGTTGACACGGAGGCCCTTCTCGATAAAGCCTTCGGACGGCGTTTCGCCGACCGCGAGCTTTTTGATCAGCGCGACCATGTCCGGCACGGCCTTGCGCATCGCGGCGGCCGAGTCGCCCGTCTGGGCGAAATAGCCGTAGCGCTTGTAGCTGTCGATGCCCGGGTTTTCGATGTACATGCCGCCGACGACCGGGACATGCAGGTTTTCGTCGACGATCTTGGCGACGGTGCCGCACGCCATGCCATACCGGCCCGCGTTGAACGCGGGGCCGACGATGACCAGATCCGGATTGCTCTCCGAGATCATCGAAAGCACAGCGGCGGAAGCCGCCTCCAGGTTTTCGTTGAAGTAGCTGTCGCCGCAGATGACGGTCGCGACGATCTCGGCGGTGTCGCCGAGCGCGGCTTGCATCGCCATGCCCGGCCCGACAACGCCTTCACGCTTTTCGGGCGCCACATTCGCCTTTTCTTCGCCGCCGATGCCCGCGAAGAACTGGTTGATGTAGTGCACGATTTTTATCTTGCTCAAAAGGTGCGTCCCCCTTTCCTGGTGATGGAGCGACCGCGCAGTCTTACCCGCGGTAGGTCGCGCATTCCGTCTTGATCGCGTCGACGTCCAGCACCATTTCCATCATGGCGATCTGCTCGTCGTACACGGCGGGATCGATTTCGTCCTTGATTTCGAACATGTGGTATGCTTTGAGTCCCAACGGGACCCCTGCCAAAGGACCTGCGAAGGTGGGATCGCCAGTTGACACGGTTTCCGCGGCCAGACCCGAGGCCTCAGCCTCAGCGCCTCCTAAGACGACCACGAGGTCATCCTTGCCGTATTTTGCCGCCAACTCCTTGATCCTCGCCTGATTTTCCAGGTCCATGGCGCCTGCGGACGTTCAAACGAAGCACTCGGTTGTGGAGAAGACCACTTCCGCGCCCGCCGTCTTGACGCACTCTTCAATGGCCATTCCCGGGATGCCGTCCCGGTCGCCAAGGATGGCTACCTTTTTGCCGTTCAGTATGGACATGGCAGAAATACTCCTTTCCCAAGGTTTTGTTGTATCTGTAAAAACCGTCAAATGGTTTTCGCAGTGAGGTTGTGGAAGCCCAGTTCGTTCGTCGCGCCGGTGATTACCTGAATCTCCGTGACGATGCTGCCGTCGGGCTTCAGGCTTCCGTCCCAGCCGCCCGCGATGACGTTGGCGACCTCGGGATAGCCGATCACGGTCTGCATCGGCGGCAGCGTGATGACGACGTTCGCGTTGCCCGCGGTGACGCAGGCGTTGCCAAGCGGCGTCGAGTCGGCCAGTGACTGCGACCCGCCGTCCTGCCCGGCGTATTCGTCGGTGATCAGCACGCTCTTGATGCCCATCTTCTCGATCTTGTTGCAGTTCATGACAAGGTCGGCGTCCGGGTTGCCGAAGCCCTCTTCGGAGATGATGACCGCGTCCGCGCCGAGGAACTCGACGAGCTTCGCCGTCATGTTTGACGAGCGCTCCTTGTCCATCAGCGTGACGTTCTCGTTGGTGATCACGCAGCCTAAGAAGTTGATCGTCTTGCCGTGCTGCGCGTACAGATCGGCGATGACCGGGCTGTTCTCGTGCACATACGTCGGGTTCTTGTCGCACGCGGAGACGCAGTTGCCGCTGACGATCGCGCCGTCCATCGTCTCGGTCGGGTACATGAACGTCGGCACAATCTGCTTGACGTCGACGCCGTAATAGTACGTGTTGTGCAGAAGGCCCTGCGTTTGCAGCATGTAGACATAGACGACCTTCGGCAGGTTCGGGTACTGCGCGATCTGCTCGGCGAGCGGCTTGGTCTCATAGACCTGCGTTTCGTCCGGTTTCACGTTCTTGCCCGCCTGGCCCAGATAGTTCGCCGCGCGGAAGCCCGCGAGGCGCACGACGACCTCGTGCTCGTGCTGCTTTAAGCTGTCGATCGGCTCGACCTTGACGACGACGTTCATCGTCTTGGAAAACGGCGTGTATTCCGCGCCCGGGCCGGTCATGTCGATGATCCCCTCTTGAAAGCCGACGATCTTGCCCGTGGTGACCACCGCCGCGCCCTTGAGCACGTGCGTCCGGCCCTCGCCCACCTGCTCGACCCCCGCCATAAAGCCCGGGAACATTCCG
>JAVBOQ010000135.1:0-9990 GCA_031550455.1 Eubacteriales bacterium | reverse complement strand
CGAAACGCTCAAAGAGGGAAGGGAGAACTCTCCCTTCCCCCGGTTGCGCGCCGCGAAGATTCCGCGCTTACGGATCCTGCCGTGTGACGAACGTCTGCTTGCCGTCCTTGAACGTCATGATGAACGCGCTCTTGATCGGGTCGTTGTGGTCATCGTAGGTGATGACGCCGGTGACGCCTTCGACGTTGATGCCCTTCATCGCCGCGACAACGGCAGCGAAATCGGTCGTGCCTGCCTGCTTCATCGCTTCCACAAGAACGAGCGCCGCGTCGTAGCCGGTCGCGTTGAACGCGCTGTACGGCTTCTTGCCGTATTTGGCTTCGAAGTCCGCGTTGAACTTCAAGACGTTCTCGGTCGTCGCGTCGGACGCGAAGTGGTCGGAATAGTAGAAGGTTTCTTCGAGCAGCGCCTTGTCGTCGATGACGTTCTCAACGCCGTTGATGCCGTCCGCGCCGAGGAACTTGACCTTCAGGCCGACTTCCGCCGCCTGCTTGACGATCAGGGCCGCCTCGGTGTAGTAGTACGCGACAAACAGCGCGTCGGGATTCGCGGCCGCGATCTTCGTGAGCTGCACTTTGAAATCAACGTCCTGCGCGGCGCCGGCTTCGTAACCGACGACTTCCTGGCCGTTCTTTTCAGCCTGCGCCTTGAACGACTCGGCGAGGCCCACGGAGTAATCGTCGCCGTTGTCGTAGATCACGGCGACCTTCTTCGCGCCGAGCGTCTCGTTGGCGAAGTTCGCCATCGTCGACGCCTGGAACGGATCGAGGAAGCAGGAACGGAAGATGTTCGGCTTGCCGGTGGTCACGTCGTACGCGGTGGAGGAGGCCGTGATCATCGGGATGCCGATTTCGACCGCGAGATCGCCGACCGCGAGCGTCGGCTTGCTGGTGACGTCGCCGATGATCGCGACGACCTTGTCTTCGTCGACGAGCTTGTTGTATGCGTTGATCGCCTCGGTCATGTCGCCCTTTTCATCGTACCAGATCATTTTGACATCGTTGCCGTTGATGCCGCCGGCTGCGTTAATCTGTTCGATGCAGAGGTCGACGCCTTCCTGCACGGCGATGCCGTACTGCGCCACCTCGCCGGTCAGCGGCGCGAGGCCGCCGATCAGGATGGTGTCCGCCAGCGCGGAAGCCGCGCCGAGGAGCATCGCCAGAACCAGCATCACAGAGAGAACCTTTTTCATTATCAAGCCCTCCATTTTCTTTGAGAATGCATACCTTGCCCCGCAGTATGCAAGGTATTATAGCAGCATTCTCCGCCATCCGCAACCGTTAATCGCTCCAAAATGCAGGATTTTTCACAGAATTCGCAAAACCGATTTGCGATTTGTGTTTTGCAGGTTATAATATGGAACATATGACGGGAGGGCGAATTTGCATGATAGAGACGCTAAACCTGCAGAGAGCCTTTTTTCAATCCGGCGCGACCGCCGACATAACCATGCGGAAAACAGCGCTTCGGCTACTGAAAGAAACAATTGTCCGGCATGAAGCCGGTTTGATTGACGCGCTTCGCGCAGACCTTGGCAAATCCGCCGAGGAGGCGTACATCACAGAGATCGGTTTTGTGCTGGGCGAAATCGGATTCGCGCTCAAGCGCTTGTCCCTGTGGGCGCTGCCGCGGCCCGCCGTTCCGTCGCTCGCGCAGCTTCCGGGCCGCGCGGCCGTGTACCGGGAGCCGTACGGCGTCGCGCTGATCCTGTCGCCGTGGAAGTATCCGTTTCAGTTAGCGCTCGCGCCGCTGGCGGCGGCCGTCGCGGCCGGCAACTGCGCGGTGCTGCGCCCGTCGTCCGCCGCGCCGAAAACCGCCGCGATGCTTTCGAAAATCGTCGCGGAGAGCTTCCGTCCGGAGCATGTGACCGTCGCTGGGGGCGGCGCGGACACCGCGTCCGCGCTGACGCGGCTGCCGTTTGACAAAATTTTTTTCACCGGGAGCCCGGCGGTCGGCCGCGAGGTGCTTCGCGCGGCTGCCGAAAACCTTGTGCCCGCGACGCTGGAACTCGGCGGAAAGTGCCCGGCGATCGTCGCCGCGGACGCGGACATCGCGCTCGCGGCGCGCCGGATCGTGTTCGCGAAATGCTTAAACGCCGGGCAGACCTGCGTCGCGCCGGACTATGTCCTGGTCGCCAGGCCCGCCGAGGCTGCGCTGCTCGCGGCGCTGGCCGCGCAGATCGCGGCGCAGTTCGGCGCGGAGCCGCTGGACAGTCCGGATCTTGGCGCGATCATCGACGAGCGCCGTTTCGACCGGCTGGTGGGGCTGCTCGGAGAGGGCAGCGCCTTCTGCGGCGGGCGGTATGAGCGCGCCGTCCGAAAGATCGCGCCGACGGTGCTGACAGGCGTCCCGGACGACAGCCCGGTCATGCGCGAAGAAATCTTCGGCCCGATCCTGCCGGTCCGCGCGTACGCCACCGCCGAGGAGGCAATGGCGTTCGTCCGCGCGCAGCCCAAGCCGCTTTCGCTGTATCTTTTCACGGCGGACATGGCGTCGGCGCGGCGCGTGATGCGCGACGCGGCCTTCGGCGGCGGCTGCGTCAACGACTGCGCGATGCACCTGACGAACCCACGGCTGCCGTTCGGCGGCGTCGGGGAGAGCGGCATGGGCGCGTACCACGGCAAGGCCGGGTTCCAGTGCTTTTCACGCGAAAAGGCCGTGCTGTACGCGTCCCGCAAGGTCGATCCCGCCATACGGTACGCGCCTCGCGCGGGCCGCCTCTCGCTGTTCAAACGCATGATGCGCTGACAAACCGGACAACATAGACCGCATGGGCAGTCTGCCCAAAGGAGCGGTCAAATGCAGCAAAACCCGATTTCGGACAAGACAAACCAGCCCGTGCACGCGTCTCTCGCGCAGTCGCTTGAGACGATCGGCGCAGCGTTGCGCATGCCGCAAAACCAGGACGCGGTGATTCGGCGCCTCAAGGTGTCCGGGTTTGATATCGCGGTGGTTTTTTTGGGCGGCATGGTCTCGCAGCATCATCTGGACCTGCACGTGATCTCGCCCGCAATGCTGTCGACATACAACGGCGCGCCGGAACAACGGGTTGACTGGCTCGTGGATTCGGTGCTGACCGTGGGGGAAATCCGTGTACTGAACCAGATAGACGAACTGGTTTCCTGCATACTGTCGGGCGACGCGGCGGTCTTCGTCGACGGCTGCCCGCGCGCGATCTCCGTGGATGTCAAGGGATACCAGCGGCGCGCCATCCAGATACCGTTTAACGAGGCGACCATCGTCGGCCCGCACGAGGCGTTCGTCGAGAGCATGAAGACAAACGTGACGATGATCCGCCGCGCGCTGTTGAGTCCGCGCCTGGTCGCGGAGCACATCCAGGTCGGCAACGGCATCCAAACCACCTGCGCGCTGCTCTACCTGGACGGCGTCACAAACGAACAGATCCTCACGGAGCTTCGCCGCCGCCTCAACGGGATCAACGTCGATTATGTGCAAAGCGCGGGCGAACTGGAACAGCTGATCGAAGACTCACCGTTCGCGTTGCTGCCCCAAATCGTCCATACGGAACGCCCCGACCGCGCGGCGTCTTTTTTGATTTCCGGCATGCCCGTGCTGTTTCTCGAGGGTACGCCGGTCGCGCTGTCCATCCCCGTGAGCTTGCTCCACCTGCTGCACACGCCGGACATGTCGTCGCTGCGGTTTCCCTACGGCGTGTTCAAACGGCTGGTGCTCGTTTTCGGCATCATCGTCACGTCGGTTCTGCCGGCGATGATCATCGCGGTCACGCTGTACCACAACGACCTGCTGCCGCTGGCGCTGATCACGTCTCTGTTTGAGACGGAATCCAGAATTCCGATCCCGCTTTTTTATGAGCTTGTGTTTTTGAACATCGGATTTGACCTGATCCTGGAAGCCAGCATGCGCATGCCGGCCGCGCTGACCAGCGGCCTCGGCGCGATCGCCGCGCTGATTCTCGGGCAGGCGGTCGTCATCGCGGACCTCGTGTCGCCGCTGCTGATCGTCATTGTCGCGCTCAGCGGGCTCGGTTCGCTGCTGTTGCCCGATTACCGGCTGTCGCTCGGCCTGAGGATGTTTCAACTGATACTGACGTTCATCGCGGCCATCGGCGGCTTCTACGCGATTCTTCTGGCGCTGGTCATCGGCGGCGTGGAGCTGTTTTCGATGACATCCATGGGCGTTCCGATGCTCTGGGTCGTCTCCCCCGGCCGCATGGGCAACCCGGATCTGGTCATCCGCTACCCAACCTGGCAGCAGCGCGTGCGCCACTATCTGTCCAACCCGGCGCAGTTTCTGCGCGCGCGCGGGCGGATGCGCGCCTGGGAAAAACCCGAGGAGGACGCTGATGAGTGACAGACCCGTCCGCTCACGCATCCGGGTGCGCGCGGGTCAGGGCGCGCCGCCGACCGTCGACGGACATCCGGGCTGGGTGCAAAAGAGCGTTGCGCACTACGCATCGGTCGTCGCGCTCTGCACAGCCGCGCAGGGGTTCATCGCGGGCACCGGGGAAGTTATGAGCGGCGCGCGCGCTGCCGCGTGGTGGTGCGTCGCCCTCGGCGGCGCGTGCGGCTTGCTGATCTGGACGCCCGTATGGGGCCTGACGCGCGCAAACAAGGCAAGGACGCTTGACGAGGCGTTTCAACAGACAGCGGGACGGACCCTGGGCAGTGCGCTGACCATCTTTTACACGCTGCTGGCGGTGCTCGACGGGCTGATCGCGCTTGACGCCGTTGTCAGCGTCGTGCGGCAATACCTGCTGCCCAGATCCTCTGAAATGTACATCGGAGCGTCGGCCGTTCTGATCCTTTCGCTGTCGGTATACCGGCACGGCAGCAAGGGCATGTCGTTGCTGGTCTACCGAAGCCGCATTTCGTTGGTGTTCGTCCTGCTTCTGTGCGCCGGCTTCCTGCTGCGAAACACCGATGCCGACAACCTGTTCCCGCTCTTGGGCAACAACCCGGCGGACACATTCCGGCAGATCCCGGTGGCAGCCGGCGCTTTTTCATGCGCCGCGGCGCTCGGGCTGCTGCCCCGCCAGACGGGCAGCGCGAAAAACATCCGCTATCGGACCGGTCTGTACGCGCTTCTCGCGGGCCTGGCGGTCGCCGCGGGCCTGACGCTGCTGTGCAACCTGAGCATGCCGCCGCGCACGATCGCCTCCGCGCACGCATACGGCCGCCAGATGCTTGCCGCGGCGGAGTTTACCGAGCACCGTACCATCCGGTTCCTGTACCTCGCGACGATTCTGTCGGGGCTGGTGCTCAGCCTGGGCGCAAGCATCGCGACCGCCGACATGTTCCTGCACGGCATCGCAAAAAAGAAGGCAAAATGGCCAGTCATCGCGGTCGGCGCTGTGGCGGCGCTTTCTTCCGCGCTGGTCAGCCAGCCGTTTGCGGACATGATCACGCTGCTGGCGCGCCACCGCTTCGCGCTGGCGGCCGCGCCTGTGTGGATTTTGTGGGGCGTCTCGGCGCTCCTGCAACGGCGCGAGGGAAAGGCGGCGCAAACATGAAAAAAGGCGCGATGTATCTGCTGCTGGCATGCATCGGACTGCTGTACCTGATGCACGGCGGGGTGGACGTGGAAAAGCAAGCGTTCGTCGTTTCCATGGGGATAGACCGCGAAGACGACGGCAGAACGCGCGTCACGCTGATCCTGCCTTCGGCGTCGAAGCCGGCCTCCGGCGGCAGCGCCGGGAAGGGCCAGTCTCCCCCGACGCCGTACGAGCTGGTCACATGCGACGCGGAAAACTTCATGGACGCGCTCGCCACGCTCCGCGCGACGGTACCGCATGAGTTAAACTTTACGCAACTGTCGCAGGTCATCGTTTCGGAAGCGCTGGCGCGAAGCGCTTGGTTCGCGGACACATTGGAAAGCATCCTGACGACGTCGGGCATCCGTCAGGCCGCGATGCTGGCGGTCAGCCGCGGTTCCGCAGCGGAATTTCTCAAGGCGGAGTCTCCGTTTCTCGACGTGCGGCTGTCGATCAACCTGCGCACGAGTGAGTTCGTGCGGGAACAGCTCGGGGTCATCCCGGACAGCCAGCTCGGCGAAGTCGCGCGCGCCATGCGCGGCGCGTGGCGCGACGTATGCGTGCCGTATGGCGCGGTCAGCGGCGAACACGCGCCGGAAACGCCGCCGGGCACCGGGCAGTCCCTCGATGTGGTGGCCGGTGAAATCATGTACGACGGCTCGGACAAGACGGAACTGATCGGATCGGCGCTGTTCCGCGGCGGCCTGATGGTCGACGCGCTGACCGGCGCGGAAACGCAGATCCTGTCGCTGATCGAGGGCCATACAAAGCCCTTCATGTACTATGCGAACGGCGTCTACTACCGCGTCGAGCAGACATATCCGGCGCGGGCCGGTGTCGACATGTCCTCGAATCCGTGGAAGCTGACCATATCCGGCGCGGTTCGCGCGGCCCCGCTGCGCCGGGACAACGCGAACGAGGACGGCCTGCGGGACGCGCTGACGCAGAGCATCTTCCGGCTGCTCCTGAAGCTGCAGGCGCACGGGAGCGACCCGATCGGCTTTCAGGGCAGCGCGGTGCGCGGGGTCGCGTCGCTTGATAATTGGTCGCAGGCGAGATGGGCCGAAGCATATGAAAACGCCTCCCTCGAGGTCACGATCAGCGTGACGCTCCAGGAGGCGGATTGAGGCTGCGGCGAACGGTTACAGATGGCCCTGCAGGATCGTGGTCACGATGTTGCTCTTGTAGAGCGCGCTGCCCAGCGCGGACGCGTTGACCAGTTCGCCGAACTCGTCAAACGGCAGCACCGTCATCAGAATCGGCACCAGTGCGAAGATCACATAGATGAAAAACACGCCGCGCGCGATGCCGAACACACCGCCGAGCAGCGCGTCGAGGTGCTTGAGCACGGGAAACCTGAACATATAGCCGATGAGGCCCGTCAGCAGCGTCAGCGCGACATAGGACACAATGAACACGCCAAGGTAGCTGATGATCGAGACGATCGACGTGACGATGGTCTGGTTGATGTAGTCGGACACGTTGATGCTGCCGATCGCCGCGAACACCTGCTGCGCCATGTTCCCGGAGAGCAGCGCGTCAAACGGCGCGGGCAGCCGCGTTCTGGACACAATGTCCGCGATCGTCGTCGCGCTTAGGCCCACGACCGGTTGCAGCGACAACTCAAGGTCGCCCAGGCGCGACGCCGCGTCCGTGTAATGGATCAGCGTCTGCACCACCGAATCGCTCTTTAGGATTTCCCTGGCGAGCACGGGCCCGAGCGCGTAGGCCGCGAACATCGCGAGGAACAGGCTGACCAGCCCGAACACGGACGTGACGAATCCCCGGTACAGCCCGAAAAGCAGGCTCAGGCCCACAATGCCCAGAATCGCGTAGTCAACGACATTCATCAGCCACGCCTCCCTTCCCGCCAGCGACGATCCCAATGATACATAACGCGCCAAAACCCTTTCTTCTTCCTGAAAGGCGGGCTATGTCGGCAGTTTCACGACAATCACGGCGTCGCCCGCGGTCAGCACCGCGCGCCCGCCGTCGAGCATGCAGACAAACCCGGTGACCGTATACGGCAGCACCGTCGATTTGAACGCGGTCGAGCCGTACGGCGCGAAATAAACAATGTTCCCGCCGAAACCGTATACGCCCTTGTCGCTGAGTCCGCTGGCGAAACACGGAGACATCAGGTTCAGCGCTTGTGTCGTGTAGTTGTGCACCAGGCGAAGCTCGGTGAAGGGCGCGCCGCTGCCCGCCGCGTTCGGCTGCATCAGCGCGTATGTGTTCTTGCCGGCAGCCCGCGTTTGGCACACGTACCAGCCGTAGATGAGCACCGGGTCGATGTCAAGCTGCTCGACGCATTTGTAGTTGTACGCCCGGATCTTGGACGTGTCGACGGCCAGCATCAGGTTGTTGTGCGTATAGATCTTGTAAACCATCATGTCGGACAGGTCGATGGCGCCGGTAGACAGGTGCCCCGGCTGATAGGTCATGACCTTCGTCACCGGCATGCTGCCGCCGATGTCCATGCCAAAGACCCACATCGTCTCGCCGCGCGTCAAGAAAAAACCGATGTCCAGCAGGTAGAGATCGTCAATTTTGATGTCTTCCAGCAATGAGCCGGTCAGCGTCATCACGCGCACGGTGTTTTCCGTGTTCACGCCGATGCACACGGCGACGTACGCCTCGCCGACGCGCGCGAAACGTATCGGCCCGTCCATCTGGTCAACGTAGGTCTGCATGCCGTTCTGGTCGACGACGTGCAGCCGCTGCCCGGTCCAGATGGCGACGCGCCGACCGTCCGTGGAATAGTTCGCGCCCGCGCCGACTGTATAGACCCATTTGACCGTGCCGTTCGGGTCGACGCAGCGAACCGCCTGCCCGTCGTAGAACAGCACATTTTCACCGAACGCCTGGATGTTGTCGGTCGGAAGCGCGCCGATGCGCGTCACGCCGCGCGAGCCGCCGATGAGTGTGGTGATGCCGTAAATCGCCAGAACAGAAAAAAGCAGCCCCACGGCGACATAGAGCACCAGCCGAAGCATGCCGCGCGCGTTGCTCGGTTTTCTGCCGCCCGGCGTCTTGTGCCCCGCGACGCCGCTTTGCACATATTTGGTTTTTTGTGGCGTGCTCCTGCGTTTCTGCATTCTTTTTTATCGGCCCCGGAGCGAGCGGCGCAGGTCGTCCAGCGCGCCGGAAACGCTCGCGTCGCTCCGCGCGTCCTGCGTGATTTTATCGCAGGCGTGCAGCACGGTCGTATGGTCGCGGTTAAACGCGGCGCCGATCTGCGGCAGCGACATTTCCGTCAACTCGCGCGTTAAGTACATCGCGACCTGCCGCGGCGCGCTGACCTTGCGGTTGCGCCGGTTGGCGCGCAAATCGGCCAGCGTGATGTTGTAAAAATCCGCGACGGTCTGTTGAATCAGGTCGCAGGTGACCTTGCGCGCCTCCTTGCCGCTGAGCAGGTCGCGCAGCGCTTCCTCGGCCACGGACATCGTGACCGGCTTGCCGGTCAGGTCGCTGAACGCGATCACGCGGGTCAGCGAGCCCTCGAGCTCGCGGATGTTCGACTCGATGTGCTCCGCGATCATTTCGAGCACCTCGTCGTCCACCGGCGTCTGCTCCGCGTCCGCTTTCTTCCGCAGAATCGCGATGCGCGTCTCGATGTCCGGCTTTTCGATCTTCGCGGACAGGCCCCATTCAAACCTTGACACAAGCCGGTCCTCGAGGCGCGGAATGTCCTTGGCCAATTTGTCGCTGGAGATGACAATCTGCTTGCCGGCGCTGTGCAGCGTGTTAAACGTATGAAAGAACTCCTCCTGGGTCGAGTCGCGGCCGGCGATGAACTGAATGTCGTCGACCATCAGCACGTCGACGTTGCGGAAGCGCGCGCGAAACTCCGCGTTCGTATTGTTCTTGATCGCCGAAATGAGCTCGTTGGTGAAGTTTTCGCTGGAAATATACAAAAGCTTTGTTTCCGGAAACTGCTGGCGGATGTGGTGCCCGATCGCGTGCATCAGGTGCGTCTTGCCCAGGCCGACGCCGCCGTAAATGAACAGCGGGTTGTATGCCTCCGCGGGCGCCTCCGCGACGGCCAGAGACGCCGCGTGCGCGAAGCGGTTGGAGTTGCCCACGACAAATGTCGAGAACATATAGCGCGGGTTCAGCGCGTACGGCGCGGATACCGCGCGGTCGCCGATCTCGCCGCCCAGCGACTGCGCCTCGTACGGGTTGACAATCTCCACGCGGAGCGCTCGGCCCGCGGCCTGGGTCACGGCGTTCGTCAACAGCATCGCGTAGCGCGTCGCGATCGTCTTTTTGATGAAATCGGTCACGGCTTGCACGTACATCACGTCGTCCCGGATGAACAGCGGTTTGAGCGACGAATCGATCCAGGTGTTGTAGGACACCTCGCTCATGTCGTCCCGCATCAGCCCGCAGGCTTTTCCCCATATTGCCGTCTCGTTCATCCGGTGAGCCTCCCCATCCGCGCGGTCTGTCGCGCGGATCCGTTTTATCCACAAGTT
>JAVBOQ010000178.1:0-16849 GCA_031550455.1 Eubacteriales bacterium | reverse complement strand
ACCGCAACAACAGATTGAAGAGGCTTATATCACTAAACGCGCCCGATATCATCGTCAGAAACGAAAAGCGCATGCTTCAGGAAGCTGTCGACGCCCTGATCGACAACGGCCGCCGCGGTCGCGCGGTTACCGGCGCGGGCGGACGGCAGCTCAAGAGCCTGTCGGACCTCCTGCGCGGCAAGCAGGGCCGCTTCCGCCAGAACCTGCTCGGCAAGCGCGTCGACTATTCCGGCCGCTCGGTCATTGTCGTCGGTCCGGAACTGAAACTGTACCAATGCGGCCTGCCGAAGGAAATGGCGATCGAACTGTTCAAGCCGTTCGTGATGGAGAAGCTCGTCGCGGGCGGCTACGCGCACAACGTCAAGAGCGCCAAGCGCATGGTCGAGCGCGTCAAGCCCGAGGTCTGGGACATCCTCGAAGGCGTGATCCGCGAGCATCCGGTGCTGCTGAACCGCGCGCCGACGCTGCACCGCCTGGGCATTCAGGCGTTTGAACCGGTGCTGGTCGAGGGCAAGGCGCTCAAAATCCATCCGCTGGTCTGCACCGCGTACAACGCGGACTTCGACGGCGACCAGATGGCGGTGCACGTGCCGCTGTCGATGGAGGCGCAGGCGGAGGCCCGCTTCCTGATGCTCGCCGCGAACAACATTTTAAAGCCGCAGGACGGCAAGCCGGTCGTCAGCCCGACGCAGGACATGGTCATCGGCTGCTACTACCTGACGGTCGTCAAGCCCGGCGCGCTGGGCGAAGGCAAATACTTCTGCTCGATGGACGAGGCGCTGATGGCGTACCAGATGAAAAAGCTGGCGCTGCAGGCGAAGATCCACGTCCGCGTGACACGCGAGTTTGACGGCGAAAAGCACCAGCGCGTGATCGAAGCGACGCTTGGCCGGCTTTTGTTCAACGAAGCGATCCCGCAGGACATCGGGTTCAAGCAGCGCGGCACGCTCGACCAGGCGTTCCAGCTTGAGATCGACGAAAAGGTCGCCAAGAAGATGCTCGGCAAGATCGTCGACATGTGCTACCGCACCCACGGCGTCACCAAAACCGCCGAGGTGCTCGACAACATCAAGAAGCTCGGCTTCACATACTCGACGCGCGGCGCGGTCACCGTGTCCGTGTCCGACATCGTCGTGCCGCCGCAAAAGAAAGAAATGCTCGCCGCGGCCGACAAGAAGGTCAATGTGATCCTGCAGGCGTACCGCGACGGCCTTTTGTCGGACGACGAGCGCTATAAAAAAGTCACCGAGATCTGGCAGAACACGACGAACGAGCTCCGCGCGATGATCCTGCCGGGCCTGTCCGAGTTTAACCCGGTCCGGATGATGACCGACTCCGCGGCCCGCGGCTCGATCAGCCAGGTATCGCAGTTGGCCGGCATGCGCGGCCTGATGGCGTCGCCGTCCGGCAAGGTCATCGAGCTGCCGATCCGCGCGAACTTCAAAGAGGGCCTGACGGTCATGGAATTCTTCCAGTCGACGCACGGCTCGCGGAAGTCGCTGGCCGACACGGCGCTGCGCACGGCGGACTCGGGCTACCTGACCCGCCGCCTCGTCGAGGTCGCGCAGGAACTGATCATCCGCGAGATCGACTGCTTCGAGACGCGGCATGAGCCGATCCGCGGCATCGTCGTCACGCGCGCGAAGCCGGGCGAGGAAGAGATCGAGCAGATGGAGGACCGCATCCTCGGGCGCTATGCCGTCGAGGACATCGTCGATCCGGCCACGGGCGAGGTTCTTGTCCGGGCGAACGAACTCATCAACCATGAGGCGGTCGACAGGATCGGCGCTTCGAGCATCGAGGCGGTGACGATCCGCTCGGTGCTGACCTGCCGCAACGAAACCGGCGTCTGCGCCAAGTGCTACGGCGCGAACCTCGCGACCGGCGGTTCGGTCGACGTTGGCGAGGCCGTCGGCGTCATCGCCGCGCAGTCCATCGGCGAGCCGGGCACGCAGTTGACGATGCGTACATTCCACACCGGCGGCGTGGCCCAGGACGAGGACATCACGCAGGGTCTGCCGCGCGTCGAGGAACTGTTCGAGGCCAGAAAGCCCAAGCGCGACGCGACGCTGTCCGAAATCAGCGGCATCGTCAGCCTTGGCGAAACCAAGAAAAAGCGCGAGATCGTCATCACGGGCGAAGACGGCGAGGTCAAGACCTACCCGATCAACTACGGCAGCCGCCTGAAAGTGCAGGAAGGGGATCATGTCCTCGCCGGCGCGGAACTGATCGAAGGCGCGATCAACCCGCACGACCTGCTGCGCATTCTCGGCGTGAAATCCGTGCAGGAGTACCTGCTCAAGGAAGTCGTCACGGTCTACCGCCAGCAGGGCGTCGACATCGCCGACAAGCACATCGAAGTCATTGTCCGGCAGATGCTGCGCAAGGTGCGCATCGAAGACGCGGGCGACACGTCGCTGCTGCCCGGCGCGCTCGTCGATATTTTCCGGTTCGAGCGCGAGAACGAGGACACGATCCTGGCGGGCGGCCGTCCGGCCGTCGCCAAGCGCGTGCTGCTGGGCATAACGAAGGCGACGCTCGCGACCGAGAGCTTCCTGTCCGCATGCTCGTTCCAGGAGACGACGCGCGTGCTGACCGAGGCCGCGATCAAGGGCAAGAGCGACCCGCTCGTCGGCCTGAAGGAGAACGTCATTATCGGCAAGCTGATCCCGGCGGGCACGGGCAGTCAGCGGTATACGAATCCCGAGATACACGAGGCGTATTGAGTGCGGGATGGGGAGGACGCTGGAGGGCGCTGCCCGCCAGACCACCCGCCAAAGGGCCATTGGCCCTTTGGAAACCCTCTTTGGGGTTTTGCGCTATCCGGCAGGCAAAAGGCAGGGATCCCAAGGGGGCTTGCCCAGGACAAACGCATGAGGCGTGACTAGCCGAATCGAGGACACATGGAACACTATCCCGAGACGAACGCCCGGGCAATCGACAAGTGGGCGGAAGAGGGCTGGGTTTGGGGACGCCCGATTTCCCATGAGGCGTATCTGTGCGCGCTGCAGGGCGAACTGGATCTGCTGCTGACGCCGCTGAAGTTTGTGCCACGGGCGTGGTATCCGGAATTGAAAGGCGCGAAGCTGCTCGGGTTGGCGTCCGGCGGCGGGCAGCAGATGCCGGTGTTCGCGGCGCAGGGAGCGGTCTGCACGGTGCTGGACTATTCGGAAAAACAGCTCGAGAGCGAGCGGATGGTCGCGGAACGCGAAGGCTACGCGATTGAAATCGTTCGCGCCGATATGACGAAACGATTGCCGTTTGGCGACAACGCGTTCGACATGATCTTTCATCCGGTGTCGAACTGTTACGTCGAGGACGTGTACCATGTCTGGCGCGAGTGCTTTCGGGTGTTAAAGCCGGGCGGCGTGCTGCTGGCCGGGATGGACAACGGGCTTGCCTACCTCGTCGACGAGGACGACCCGCTGCGGATCGTCAACCGGCTGCCGTACAACCCGATGCGGGATGAGGCGGCGTATCGCAAATGCTTTGCGCAGGACGGCAGCGTCCAGTTCAGCCACACGTTCGAGGAGCAGGTCGGCGGACAGCTCAAGGCGGGCCTGGTGCTGACCGACCTTTACGAAGACTGGGACGACAGCGATCCGGCGTGCATCGGCGCGTACTGTCCGCTGTTTCTGGCGACACGCGCGGTCAAACCGAAATCTTGACAAAATCATCGCGTTCGTGTTATATTTGTTAAGTTGCCGAAAAGGAGGGAGTCGCCGTGCTGGAAGCGTTGAAGGACGCGCATCGCCGCGTGGTCGGCGCGCGCCAGGTGCTTCGGGCGATCGCGGCCGGCGAGGTCGCGCAGGCGTTCATCGCGCGCGACGCGGATCCTTTCGTCACAAGGCCCGTACAGGACGCCTGCGAAAAGGCAAACGTACGGTTTGAAGAGATCGATACGATGACCCGGCTCGGCGCCGCGTGCGGCATTGACGTGAAGGCAAGCGTCGCGGCGGTGCGGAAGTAACGGGGACGCGGGAACGGCAGGGGCTCCGCCCCTGCACCCCGCCAACGGGACAGTGTCCCTTTGGAAACCCCATGTTTGGGTCGGTTTTGATAGGCCTTCCTTGCTGTGAGGCGGAGAAGGCTGGCCAGTGGGGCGAATGCCCTGGCGGTCGCTCTTTCACAGGTATCTCCCCCGTGGGTTGCGGGGCGGCATACATTCACCCGGCCCGGCGTCGGGCCATAGTATCCAAGGAGGTGCTTCCATGCCCACGATCAACCAGTTGATCCGCAAGGGAAGGGAGAGAGTCGAAACCAAGTCGACTGCGCCGATACTGCAAAAGTGCCCGCAGAAGCGGGGCGTCTGCCTGAGCGTCAAGACGACGACGCCCAAGAAGCCCAACTCCGCGCTGCGCAAGATCGCCAGGGTTCGCCTGACGAACCTGATCGAAGGCACATGCTATATCCCGGGCATCGGCCACAACCTGCAGGAGCACAGCGTCGTGCTGATCCGCGGCGGACGCGTTCGCGACCTGCCGGGCGTTCGCTACCACATCATCCGCGGCGCGTTGGACGCTGCGGGCGTTGCCAAGCGGAACCAGAGCCGTTCGCTGTACGGCGCCAAAAAGCCCAAGAAGTAAGCGTAAGCAGCTTCGCAAGCGGTTTGCGCCGCGCGGGCCGGGAACGCTTTCACGCCGTTTGGAACGGCTGCGTGAACAGCGCCCCGCCTCGCCCGACGTCCCGGCAATGCTGACCGGGAACGCGGGCCGGCCGCAGACAGTCGCATTGATCCTCTGTTCCACGGTTCCCTTCCCCGGGCGACCCCCGACAGGAAACGGAAAAGTGGCCGACTGCAAATTCAAGGAGGGTGCAAAATGCCCAGACGTGGATTTATCCCCAAGCGCGAAGTGTTGCCGGATCCCGTATACGGCACCACGGTCGTCACGAAGCTGATCAACCAGATCATGCTCGACGGCAAGCGCGGTGTGGCGCAGAGCGTGTGCTACCAGGCTTTTGAGAGTGTGAAAGAAAAGAGCGGCAAGGAAGCGATCGACGCTTTCCAGACCGCGCTGAACAACATACTGCCGACGCTGGAAGTCAAAGCCCGCCGTGTTGGCGGCGCGACCTATCAGGTCCCGATGGAAATCCGCCCCGAGCGCCGTCAGACGCTGGCGCTCCGCTGGCTTGTTGAATTTGCCAGAAAGCGCGGCGAACGCACGATGAGCGATCGTCTTGCGGGCGAAATTCTGGACGCCTCGAACAACGCGGGCAACGCGGTGCGCCGCAAGGAAGAAATGCACCGTATGGCCGAAGCGAACAAGGCGTTCGCGCACTATCGCTGGTAATCGCGGGGTCAGCGCAAGGGGCTGTTGCAGGTTCGCGCGCACAATTGCGCCCGGCAGACATCGGGCAAAGTTTGCGCATGGCGGCCGCGGCGGCCTCTTTTGTGAGCGCAGGGTTCGAAGTACTTTGCCCGCCCCGCCGCGAGAATAGGAGGTACCTATGTCCCGGAGTCATCCGCTTGAAATGATTCGCAACATCGGCATCATGGCCCACATAGACGCAGGAAAAACGACGACCACCGAGCGCATCCTGTTCTATACGGGCCGCGTGCATCGTGTTGGCGAGGTACACGAAGGAAACGCGACGATGGACTGGATGCCGCAGGAGCAAGAGCGCGGCATCACGATCACGTCGGCCGCGACGACCTGCCATTGGAACGACTTCCGCATCAACGTCATCGACACGCCCGGCCACGTCGACTTCACGGTCGAAGTGGAGCGCTCGCTCCGCGTGCTGGACGGCGCGGTCGCGGTGTTCTGCGCGAAGGGCGGCGTCGAGCCGCAGAGCGAAACCGTTTGGCGGCAGGCGAACAAGTACGGCGTTCCGCGCCTCGCGTACGTCAACACGATGGACATCACCGGCGCGGACTTTCAGCGCGTCGTCGGCATGCTGGAAACGCGCCTTTCGGCGCACGCGGTGCCGATTCAACTGCCGATCGGCGCGGAGGGTGATTTCCGCGGCATCATCGACCTGATCAAAATGGACGCGCAGATCTATTACAGCGACGACGGCAGCGACGTGCGCGAGGAGGCGATCCCCGCGAACATGGTCGAGGCGGCCAAACTGGCGCGCGCGCTGATGCTCGAAAGGGTCGCAGAAGTCGACGACGAAATGATGGAGATCTACCTCGCCGGAGACGAACCGGACGAGGATACGCTTCGGGCGGCCATCCGCCGCGCGACGATCGCCGTCAAAATGACGCCGGTGCTGTGCGGCACGTCCTACCGCAACAAGGGCGTGCAGCCGCTGCTGGACGCGGTCTGCGCGTACCTGCCGTCCCCGCTGGACATTCCGCCGGTCAACGGCATGGAACTGGACGGCGAAAAAGAGATCTACCGCAAGGCGAGCGACGACGAGCCGTTTTCCGCGCTCGCGTTCAAAATCATGTCCGACGCGTTTGTCGGCAAGCTGTGTTTCTTCCGCGTCTATTCCGGCACGCTCGAAGGCGGCACGGTGACGTACAACTCCACCAAGCGCAAGCGCGAGCGGATGGGCCGCATGCTGCTGATGCACGCGAACCACCGCGAAGAGCTCGAAAAGGTCTACGCCGGCGACATCGCGGCGGTCGTCAGCCTCAAAGAGACGACGACCGGCGACACGCTCTGCGACGAGAAAAATCCGATCGTGCTGGAGAGCATGGAGTTCCCCGAGCCGGTCATCCGCGTCGCGATCGAGCCGAAAACCAAAGCCGGGCAGGACAAGATGACGATGGCGCTGGTGCGCCTGGCCGAAGAAGATCCGACGTTCAAGACGTACACCGATGACCAGACCGGCCAGACGCTGATCGCCGGCATGGGCGAGCTGCACCTGGAAATCATCGTCGACCGGCTGCTGCGCGAGTTCAAGGTCGAGGCGACGGTCGGCAAGCCGCAGGTCGCGTACAAAGAGACGATCCGCAAAAAGGTCAAAATGGAAGGCCGCTATATCCGCCAGACCGGCGGACACGGCATGTACGGCCATTGCGTCATCGAAATCGAACCGCGCGAGCCGGGCGAAGGTTACGAGTTTGTCAACGCGACCGTCGGCGGCATCATCCCGCGCGAGTATATCCCGGCGATCGACGCGGGCATCCGCGGCGCTGCCCAAAACGGCGCGCTCGGCGGCTACGAGGTTGTCGACTTCCGCGCGACGCTGACCGACGGATCGTATCACGAGGTCGACTCTTCCGAAATCGCGTTCAAAATCGCCGGTTCGATGGCGTTCAAGGACGCAAACGAAAAGGCCGAGCCGACGCTGCTGGAACCCGTGATGTCGGTCGAGATCGTCGTCCCGGACGATTACCTCGGCGATGTGATGGGCAATGTCGCGTCCAAGCGCGGCCGCATCGTGCACCAGGAGACGCGTGCGGCGACGCAGATCGTCGACGCGATCATCCCCTTGTCCGAGATGTTCGGCTACGCGACCGACCTCCGCAGCCGCACCCAGGGCCGCGGTGTGTTCACGATGCAGTTCTCGCATTATGAAGAAGTGCCCAAGAGCATCATGCAGAAGGTCGTCGGCTTTCGCACAGGAGACATGGGTTCGAAATAAGCAAAGGTCGTATGATGGTTTCAGGGGCATTTGCGCCGTGGCGCAAATGCCCCTGTTTTCTTTACGCCAAGAACCTCACTTTGGCGCGATCCCTTGGGCGGGCGGCCGGCGCTTCGTCAGGGTACCCGACGCTGATGCCCATTGCGCACAGCATCCCATCGGGAATGCCAAACGCATGCCGCAAGTCGCCGCTATCCGTTTGGTTGAGCAGGCAATTGATCAGGCCGTTGATACACGTACCCAGGCCCATGCCATATGCAGCGAGGCAGATATTCTGCACCGCGATTGCGGCATCCACAGGCCCGTTGGCCATTTCCGGCGCAAAGCCAACCAAAATGCAGCATGGCGCGCCTTGCAGCAGTTTATATCCGGGCGTGGCGGCCAGCCTCTGATAGACAGGCGAAGCGCGCTGCACCACAGCCTCTTTTCCCTCTTTTTCCAACCTGCCCAGGAGCGCCTCGTTGGTGATGACCGTAAAAAACCAGTTTTGCGCGTTGCTGCCGCTTGGGGAAAGGAAACCGGCCTCCACAAGCGCCTCCAGCTTCTCCCGCTCCGGTGGTTTCGCGGCGTATTTCCGTATAGACCTTCTGCCGCGTATCGCTTCCATTATATCCATGTATATATCCCTCTGCATTCTGAAGATTGCCATCCGACGCTTATCCCGCGTTAATGAATGCCCTTGATGACGATGGTTTTGTACTGGCTCATCTCGTCAAGCGAGGTTTCCAGGCACTCCTTGCCCACCCCGCTCAGTTTGTAACCGCCAAAGGGCGCGTAATTGCTGCGCCACTGGCTGACGCTGTTGGCGACAACGGTTCCGGCCTCAAGCCGCATCGCGACCCGCATGCTGCGGTTCATATCACGGCTTATCACGCCGGCGTTCAGCCCGTATACCGAGCCGTTGGCAATCGCGATTGCCTCTTCCTCGGTATCAAAGCCTATGACGGTGAAAACAGGGGCGAAGCACTCCTCGTCTTTGGCCAGATCCATGGCGGAGGTAACACTGTCCAAAAGCGTGGGCGCCAGGAAAGCGCCGTTCCGCGTCCCGCCGCAGACCAGCGTCGCGCCCTGCGCGATCGCGGCCTCTATTTGCTTTTCGGCGCAAATGGCCGCGCGTTCGCTGATCATCGAACCCATGCGGGTGTCGGGCGCAAACGGGTCGCCGGTTTTCACGCCGGCCAGCGCGGCTGCGAGCTGCCGGACAAAGGCCTCACGGATGCTGTTATGCACCAGATAGCGTTTTGTGGCGCAGCAGGTCTGCCCGGCGTTCCACAGCCGTATCATGCTTTCGTTGACGGCATAGCCTACATCGGCGTCTTCAAAAATGATCACCGCGTCGTTGCCGCCAAGCTCAAGCACAAGCCGGTGCATATACTTCGCCGACTTTTCCGCGATATGGCGGCCTACCTCGGTGCTCCCTGTAAAGCTGACGGCATTGACAAGCGGGGTGTCCACCAGCATGTCGCCGATTTTCGCGCCTGAGCCGGTAAGCACCTGCAGCACATCGCCCGGGACGCCCGCGTCAAGCAGCACTTCAACGAAGCGGATGACCGAGAGCGCCACGTCGGACGGTGCTTTGACCACGATCGCATTGCCCATTAACAGCGCGGGCGCAAGCTTAAAGGTCAGCGTCTCGACCGGATAGTTGAAAGGCGCGATACAGGCAACCACGCCCAAAGGCTCGCGTACCGTAAACGCGAGGCTTCCGGCAAGTCCCGCCGCGTTTGGATCCTGATACGATTTGCCGCTCATGTGCTTGCCGAACTCGATAAAGTCCTTCATCAGCCGCACCACGGAGGTCATTTCATAACGGGCTTCCATGATCGGCCTGCCCATCTCAAGGCACATAAGCCTGGCCAGGTCTTCGCTGTTGCGGGCGATCGCCTCAACCGCCGTCTCAAGAACGGCCGCGCGCGCGACAAGCGGAACGTTTCTCCACCGGCCAAAGCCGCGCCGCGCAATGACCAGACAACGCTCGACATCCTCTTTGGTCGCGGCGGGAAACTGATCGAGCACTTCCCCGGTGACAGGGGAAATTGCGTCAATCACGCTGCCGTCGGCAGCGTCGGTTTTCACGCCTCCAATGATCATTTTCATGTGAACTCCTCCTTGCTTATTCAGAATTGGAAAAAATGAATATCAGACAATACGTCCCATCCAAAGGCATGCGTTCCAATGCGAACAAATCCACAACCGTGCGTGACAAAGTGTTGCAGGGAAGGAGATGCGCGGAACGCTCTTGCGAAACACGCCGCCCGCGCTTTTCCCTGATTATAGTCGAAAGAAGAACCACAGTCAATCCGACCGCCGGAATAAATGTCCGTTGACTCATACGCGTCCTTTTCTTCGCTTGCCGGCGCGACAGAGCGTCCAATCAGACCGTACGCGGGAAAAACTTTTCCATTCTTCAGGTGTAGAAAAGCGCCGCCCACCCCAAAACAGTGCGCCTCCGCACGCGAAACGTGCCAAAAGGCAAGAAATCCCGGCAAAAAGCACGTTTTTCCGCCTCATCAGGAAGCATTTCTTTTTTTCGTCGGGTAGGTGATAAATTGTTGAAAAATTTTGTTCTATGTGGTACGATGTTGCCAGAACATGGCGCTGGAAACGCCTTTTCAGCGGCGGACGCGATTTGCGATTGACTACAGATAGGTGAAGAATATGCTAAAGTACGCGCTGCGAAGAATTGTCATGCTGGTTCCTACGCTGTTGGCGGTTATTTTCCTGATATTTGGGCTCATCAAGGCGACGCCTACAAGCCCGGCGCGTATGCTCCTTGGCCCGTATGCCACAAACGAAGACATCCAGAAAAAGAACGAACAATTGGGATACACCGGCAATGTTTTCGAGATGTACTTCAACTACATCAAGGGTCTGCTGCACGGTGATCTGGGCAAATCCTATATTACCGGGCAGTCCGTGATGCAGGATATCCTCACGCGGTGGCCGGCGACAATGATCCTGGCTTTCAGCGGGCTGGGGCTTGCGATTTTGATTGGGGTGCCGCTCGGGATCATCGCCGCGATCAAACACAACACCATCGTCGACAGAGCGCTTACGGCGATGTCCATCCTGTTCATGTCCGTACCGGTGTTTTGGTTCGCAGTTATGCTGATGCTGTATGTGGGGCTTCGCGTGGATTGGCTTCCCACCTTCTGGGACGGAACCTTCGCGTCCTATTTTCTGCCCGCGGTTGCGCTGGGCATACCCTATTCGGGTGGGTTTATGCGGTACACGAGAGGCGCGATGCTCAATGTCATCCGTTCCGATTACGTACGAACCGCGAACGCCAAAGGCGCTTCGGAAAAGCGGGTTGTTTTCATACACGCGCTCAAGAACGCGTCGCTTGTCATCATCACCATCACCGGCATAAACCTTGGCGCGCTGCTGGGCGGCTCGGTCGTCATTGAAAATGTGTTTGCCATAAACGGCCTTGGGCGTATGGCGCTCAGAGCGCTTTTATCCAAGGATGTTCCCCAGATCATGGCCTGCACGATCGTCCTGGCGTCGATCTTTATCCTGATGATGCTGTTGGTTGACTTTGTATATGCTTTTATTGATCCCAGAATAAAAGCAAGATACAAGCTTTGATGGAGGTCGTACTATGGACAAACCGTCGGATTCGAAAAGCATGAAAAAGAAGCGCCAGGGCAACTGGCAAGCCGTGTGGAAGCGGTTGCGAAAGAATAAACTCGCGATGGTTGCCATGGTCTTTTTGCTGCTGCTTCTGCTCATCGCGTTGTTCGCCGGCGTGTTTTTCGACGTGAACGCGGCGATCGACACCAACCTTATGTTGAAAAACCGGCCGGTGGGAACCGAAGGGCATGTCCTGGGCACCGACCCGTTTGGACGGGATATTCTTGTCCGGCTGGCGTTTGGTTTACGGATTACCCTGATTCTTGGTTTTGCCTCCGCGATTTTTTCGTCGATCGTCGGGGCGATCCTGGGCGCGTCCACCGGATACTTTGGTGGCATGTTTGACACCGTCATGATGCGGCTGTTCGAAGTGGTGTCGTCGGTTCCCGGCATACTGATCACCCTCGTGGTTGTCGCCGGATTTGGGGGCGGCATGTGGCAGATGCTGGTCGCGATTACGATCGGCCAGGTGGCGGGCTTCACTCGGCTTATCCGCTCCGCCGCGCTGGCTGTGGCGGGGCTTGAGTATGTCGAAGTGTCAAAGGCGATGGGTGCGAACGATTTTCACATCATTGTGACCCATGTCATCCCAAACGTCATGGGAACAATTCTGGTGCAGGCCGCGATCGCCGTTTCCGGCAACATCCTGCTGGGAACAATGCTCGGGTTTCTGGGGCTGGGCGTGCCCGCGCCCGCGCCCGAATGGGGCTCGATGCTGCTTGACGGCCTGCAGTATATGCGATACTACCCGCATCTTGTGCTGATACCCGGCATCGCCATCACGCTGACAGTAACCGCGGCCAACATTCTGGGTGACGGCGTCCGCGACGCCTTTGACCCCAGGCTGAAAGGCGAAAAGGCGTAAGCAATGCGTCCGGCCGGTTTTGCGCGGGCGCCGGATGTTGTATAGACCAAAATCGTGACAAAGGAAGGGTTATAAGATGTTCAAGTTTCACCCGACAAACAAGTATACCATGCCAGCCCATTTCGGCGGGGAAGGCCGCGATCCAAACGCCCCGCGCCCGATGCTAGAATACGGCGACTGTACCGGCGTGTCCGTGACCTATGAAACCGACCGCGAGGCCCTGAGCCGGTATGTACCCGAGGGCTTTGAAATCACCGTGCCCTACCTCATCATATCCTTCGTCGGCAGCCGTCAGATCAACTGGATGGGCGGCGGCTACTACAATCTTGTCGATGTGTCCGTGCCGGTCAAATACATCGGAAACAACGAGGGGCTTGTCGGCGCTTATTCGCTTGTCATATGGGAGGATAAAACAGAACCGATCCTTGGAGGCCGCGAAGGCAACGGTATGCCCAAAGTGTTCGGCAACATTGAGGAACTCCGTATGCTGAACGGTGTTTATTCCACCAATGTCAGTTACTACGGGCGCACCTTCCTCGACATGGAGATCCGGGGCGTCCGCGAGGCAACCGCCGCTGAAACGGACGCGCGCAACGCTTATAAGGATTTCTACGCCTTTGGCTGGCGGTACATACCCAACTGCGCGGGCAAAGACGGCGCGGCCGTTTCCCACGCGACCTGCTATCCGCAGAGGTCTACGGTTTCCAAGCTTTGGTTTGGCGAGGGCAAAATACAGTGGACCAAGCTGGCGTTTGAGCAGCATCCGACGCAGGCGCACATCATCTCCGCGCTGGCCGATCTGCCGATCGTACGCTACATCGGCGCGTCCATGAACAAGAGCGTTTTGAACCTGATGCCGATGGATACCAGGGAGCTGCCATAAGCGCCGCAATTGCCCTTGCGGGTTGATAGGGAAGGTGACATCGTGAAATGTAACTGCGGCGATACCAATCCGTGGCAGGAAAAGGAAGCCGGCGTCTCCGGCGCGGCTGAAAAAGGGGACATCCTGATCAAGGTTGAAGACCTGTGTGTCACCTTTTTCACACCGGCTGGTCAGGTAAAGGCTGTTGCCGGCATTTCATACGAACTGCGCCGCGGGGAGGTTCTCGGCATCGTTGGCGAGTCGGGCAGCGGGAAAAGCGTAAGCGTCAACGCGCTGATGCGGCTCACGCCGCACCCCGGCCGCGTCGTCGGCGGAACGATGCATTTCAACGGCAGAGACATCATGAAAATGTCCAAAAAAGAAGTGCGCGACATCCGCGGCAAGGACATCGCAATGATTTTTCAGGACCCGATGACCTCCCTGAACCCTGTGTTCAACGTCGGCTGGCAGATTACCGAGTCGATCCTGCTGCATACCGATTTGACCAAAGAGGAAGCCAGAAAGCGCGCTGTCGAGATGCTGCGCATGGTTGGCATCAACAACCCCGAACAACGGATGAGCCAATACCCCCATGAGTTCTCGGGCGGCATGCGTCAGCGGGTTATGATCGCGATGGGGCTTGCCTGCTCGCCTGATGTGCTGATCGCGGATGAGCCGACTTCCGCCCTGGACGTCACCATCCAGGCGCAGATCATGGACATCATCAAGGAACTGCGGACAAAAACCAAATCCGCCATCATCCTCATCACGCATGACCTTGGCATCGTCTCCGATGTTTGCGACAATGTGATCGTCATGTATGGCGGCCGCATTGTGGAAAAGGGTACGATAGACGATATATTCTACAGCGCCGCGCATCCGTACACAATCGGGCTGATACGCTGCCTGCCGCGCCTGGACGATGACGACAGAAAGCCGTTGATCCCGATTGACGGTCAGCCGGTCGATATGATCAATCTTCCGGCGGGCTGCGCGTTTTACGACCGGTGCCGCGATCGCCGGGACAAATGCAAAGCGAACTTGCCGCCGCTCGCCGAGGTTTCCGCCGGCCATTTTTCGGCCTGCTGGCTATGCAATGAATCAAGGGGATGAGGAGGCGGGCAGCATGAACACACCTCTTGTTGAAGCGCGGGACCTGACAAAGCACTTCCGGGTTGGAAAGGGACAGGGCAAGCGGTTCGTCCAGGCGGTGAACGGGGTCAGTTTTCAAATCAGCAAGGGCGAGACGCTCGGCCTTGTCGGGGAGTCCGGCTGCGGAAAAACCACGGTCGGCCGCACCATACTGCGCCTGACCGAGCCGACGAGCGGCAGGATCTTCTTCAAGGGCGAAGACATTACCGGCAAGAATATGCGTGAGTACCGCAGGCATATGCAGATCATTTATCAGGATCCCATCTCGTCGCTCGACCCTCAAATGACGGTTCGCGGCATCATCGGCGAGCCGCTGGTCATTCAGAAGATCGGCAGCTCGCCCGCCGAGCGTGATGAGATCATCATCGAGCAGCTCCGCACCGTCGGACTCAATGAAGAACACATGTACCGCTATCCGCATGAGTTTTCCGGCGGCCAGCGGCAGCGGATCTCGATTGCCCGCGCGCTGACGGTCAAGCCGGAGTTCATCGTCTGCGACGAGCCGGTTTCTGCGCTGGATGTCTCCATTCAGGCGCAGGTCATCAACATGCTGATGGAGCTTCAGCAGCGCCTGGAACTGACGTACCTGTTCATCGCCCATAACCTGAGCGTTGTGCGTCATATCTCAAACCGCATCGGGGTGATGTATCTTGGCGCTATCGTCGAGCTGACGGATTCGCGAACGATGTACAAAAAGCCGCTCCACCCGTACACGGCCGCCTTGCTGTCAGCGGTGCCCATTCCCGATCCCAAGGTGAGCCGCAACAGCAACCGCATCCTGCTCGAGGGGGACGTTCCAAGCCAGACGGATCCTCCGTCCGGCTGTTGCTTCCGCACGCGCTGTCCGTACGCGCGTGAAATTTGCGCAAACGAGCGTCCGACCCTCGCCGAAATTGAACCCGCTCATTTTTGCGCTTGCCACAAAATCACACAGGAATGGTAATGCAAAAGACGCGCATTGCCACGTGAGGTCAGTAAATGTTTGATTTGCATGGGAAAACCGCGCTTGTCACAGGCGCGGCGGGCGGAATCGCGCAGGCAATGGGCATTGCGCTTGCCGAGGCGGGCGCCGACATCATCGGCGTCGACATCAAGCAAATGGACGAAACGAAACGTCAGGTTGAGGCGCTGGACCGCAAATTTTTGGGAATCGTCCAGAATCTGAGCGAGCTTGACCGCATACCCCAGATCGTCGCGGAGAGCATGGCGCGGATGGGGCATATCGACATCCTCATCAACTGCGCCGGCATATCGGACAGCGGGTTTGAGCCTGACCGCATTCCTTGGGAGGAGTACCGCGCGATCATGGAAATCAACCTGAACGCGATGGTGAAGCTGTCCATTGAGGTCTACAAGCAGATGGTTATCCAGGGAACCGGGGGAAAAATCATCAACATTACGTCCATACTCGCGCTGATGAGCACCGGCGGCTCGCTCGCCTATACGACAAGCAAGTGCGGCATCGTCGGCATGACGATGGCCTTCGCCGCCGCGGGGATGAATCACGGCATATGGGTCAACGCGCTGGCCCCCGGCTCGATTGTCACAGACATGCTCAAGGGCGTTTTCGGCTCCAAGGCGGAAGGCGACAGCACCGATTATGACAGCGACGGCGAGCGGATTTACCGCTCCGACTATATGCCCACCCGCAGAATGGGCCTGCCGAAGGACTTAAAGGGGATCGCGATTTTCTTAGCCTCTCCCGAGTCTGATTTCCTGACCGGTCAGGTCATCTGTGTTGACGGCGGCATTCAAAATCGCAACAGATTCGACGCCATTCACGCGTTTGAATAGAGGGGACGCAAATGCATACATTGTTTGACTTGAGCGGAAAGACGGCGATCGTTACCCGTTGCGCCACGGATATCGGACGGCAAATGACAGAGGCGCTGGCGGAGGCGGGCGCGGACATCATCGGCATCGACAGATGCCCCATGGTCGAAGTCGAGGCGGCCGTCAAGCGCTATGGCAGAAGCTTTGACGGCATTGAGGCGGATTTGACGGAGCCTGCGCTGATTCCGGGGCTCGTCCGCAGCATCGCAAGCACGCATGGAAAAATCGATATTCTGGTTTGCTATTCAAACGAGCAGGACAGCGGCGAAGAACCTGAAAACATTTCGTGGGAGGAATACCTGCGCATCGTCGACGCCAACCAAAACGCCGTCGTGCGCCTGTCGACGCTGGTTTACGATCAGATGCTCAGGCAGGGGACGGGCGGAAAAATCGTCATCGTTTCCTCCGTTCTTGCCGAGCGGACCGCCTCCAATACCCTCGCCTACACCGTGACAAAGAATGCCGTGATCGGCCTGATGCGAACGCTGTCCATCGCCGGCGCGCAGCATAGCATCTGGGTCAACGCGATCGCACCGGGCATCATGGAGACGGCCGCCATCAGGGCCCTTCCCGATGACGTCGCCGCGCAACTGGAAAGCATCCTCGAGCGCACGGGGCTCGGCGCGATGCGGATGACGCTTGGCAAACCCGGCAATTTGCGCGGCGTAACCGTCTTTCTGTCGTCCAAGGCTTCCGATTACATCGTTGGCGAGGTTTTCAGGATCGACGGCGGCTTTACGTCGAGAATTTAGCGTTTCCGCCTGCGCGCTACGCAAAGAAGGGGCTGTCGCTATCGCGACAGCCCCTTCTTTGCGCGGCGCCGATTATACCAATGGAAAATCTTAACGCATCCAAAGCGGCGAGAGATTTTTTCATCCGGCTAGGAGCCGGAACGAGGCGTAGCAGCGCTACGCCGAGTGGAGAGCGACAACGCCGTATGGAAAAAGATCCGCCGCGACGATGCG
>JAVBOQ010000252.1:0-3957 GCA_031550455.1 Eubacteriales bacterium | reverse complement strand
TACTTTAACGATGATCTCAAGTTCGAGAACACCGTTACATTCATTCGATGAGCTGCCCGCAGCGGGAAGGGCGGTTGATCCGCGGCGTCGGCGGCTTATACACGGTGCGCTGCCCGGAAGGCGCGGAGTACACGCTCCGCGCGCGCGGTAGGTTCCGGATCGACGGCATGACGCCGCTGGTCGGCGACCGCGTGCTGTTTACGCCGGGTTCCGGCGATCAGCACGGCTGGCTGGACGAAATCCTGCCGCGAACAAGCCAATGCCTGCGCCCGCCGGCCGCGAACATCAGCCTGCTGGTGATCGTCGTTGCGCCGACGCCGGAACCGGATCTGCTGCTGGCCGACAGGCTGCTGATTCACGCGGCGCGGAGCGGTTTTTCGGCGGTCATCGCGGCGAACAAGTGCGACCTTCAGCGCGGCTTTTCCGACGCGATCGGGCGCGAATACGCGGCGTCCGGCGCGGAGGTTTTCGGCGTCAGTGCGGTCACCGGCGAAGGGATCGACGGGCTTTCCGCCCGCATGCGCGGCGAGTTGTGCTGCATGGCTGGCCAGTCGGCGGCCGGGAAGAGCACGCTTCTGTCCGCGCTGTGCGGGCTGACGCTGAAAACAGGCGAGCTGAGCCGCAAAATTCAGCGCGGCCGCCACACGACGCGGCATGTCGAACTGCTGGAAGCGCGAGGCCTGTCCGTGCTCGACACGCCCGGGTTCAGCCTGCTGTCTCTGGAGGAGGGCATCGCGCCGGAGCAGTTGGAGGCGTATTACCCGGAGTTTTCGGGGCTGTCGGCCCATTGCAGGTTTCAGCCGTGCCGGCACGACCGGGAACCCGGCTGCGCCGTAAGCGCGGCCGTTCAGGGCGGCAGTTTGGACAAAAACCGGCACGAGCGGTACCGAACGCTGCTTTCGGAGGCGAAAGAAGCCTGGAAAGCCCGATACAAATAATCGGCGCAAGCGCCACAGGGGGAAGAAAATGGCTCACAAAATCACCATCGCGCCGTCGATACTCGCGGCGGACTTCGGCAGGCTTTGCGAAGAGGCGCAGAGCGCCGAGGCGGCCGGCGCGGATATGCTGCATGTCGACGTGATGGACGGCATGTTCGTGCCCAACATCTCGTTCGGGCCGTGCGTCGTCCAGGCGCTCCGAAAGGCGACGCGGCTGCCGCTGGATGTGCACATGATGGTGCAGCAGCCGGAACGGTATGTCGACGACATGGCGGACGCCGGCGCGAACATCATCACGCTGCACGCCGAGGCGACGCAGCACATCCACCGCGCGCTGATGCGCGTCAGGCGGCACACGGGCGTGCAGGCCGGTGTCGCGTTAAACCCCGGCACGCCGGTGTCCGCGCTGGAATGCCTGCTGCCGGAGATTGATCTGGTGCTGATCATGACCGTCAACCCCGGGTTTGGCGGGCAGAAGCTGATCGTCCCCGCGCTTTCGAAAATCACGCAGGCGCGGGCCATGCTCGACGCGATCGGCAGCGGCGCGTGGCTTGAGGTTGACGGCGGCGTTTCCACGGCGAATGTGCGCGAATTCACGTCGCGCGGCGCGGACCTGCTGATCAGCGGCACGGAGATCTTCAGGGCCGCGGACCGCGCCGCGGTGATCCGCGCGATGCGGGAAAACTGACGCAAGTTTTCGTCCCCGCGCGCATACGCTGCCTGTGAGGTGGTAAGGATGACCAACAGGCGTAACGATTGCGCGCCGACCGGCGAAGCGCCCATTGAAAAGCTGTACCCCGTTTGCCGGATCGGGCAGACGCTGATCCTGATCGGGTTGGCGTTGGCGTTTTTAAGCTTCGTCTTCGGGTTCTGGCTGGCGGTGCTCGGCGCGATCTTTGTGCTGATCGGCTATTTGGTCATCACAAGCTGCTAACAGATCGGGGAGGTGGCGGCTATGCGGGTTACGATGTACTGCGTTCGCGCGCCGCGGGGTCTGAGAGGATTGCTGCGGCTGTTCGTAAGGCGGAAAGGGCGGTAATACCAATTCCAAACCTTACCGCATCGTTGCGCCGGATCTTTTTCCATTCGGCGTTGTCGCTCTCCACTCGGCGTAGCGCTGCTACGCCTCGTTCCGGCTCCTAGCCGGATGAAAAAATCTCTCGCCGCTTTGGATGCGTTAAGGCAACACCGCACAATCGCGCACGCTGTCTTCGCGGATCTTTTCGCGCTGCTCTGCGTCGCTCTTCCGGTCGCCGTAGCGCTGCTACGGCTTCCTACAGGCTCCTTGATCATCGCAAAAATCTCTCGCGATGCCAGCGTCGCTCTTTGTGCGGTGTTGCCTTAAGATTTTCCATTGGTATAACGGGCCGCGAAATTCGGTCGCCGCCAAAACAAAAACAAAGCTGCCGCGTCGCGCGTTTGCGCACGTGGCAACTTTGTTTCGCCGGATGTATCCCGAAAAAGCCGATTACAGCGCGCGCTGCACCTTGCCGCTGCGCAGGCAACGGGTGCATACATTCAGCCGGCAGACGACGCCGTTGACGATGACGCGAACACGCTGCGTATTCGGCGCAAAGAAACGGTTCGTGCGGCGCATGGAATGGCTCACGTTGTTGCCGGACATCAGGCCTTTTTCGCAGACTTGACAGAACTTGCCCATGGGACATACCTCCTTATGGTCGCGACGACCAGTATACCATCGAACCGAAGGGAATGCAACAGTTTTTTGCGGCGTCAGGGCGGTTTCATTTGGAATGAAATCGCCCTGTTTGCAGAGCAAGCCTGCCCTACAGCCTGTTGACCAGGACTTTCTTTTGCCTGATGAAGTACGCTTCGTCGATGGCGCCGCTGTCGCGGTGATTCAACCAATGAAGCATCTCGTCGTTGATGTTTCCGACCCGCATGGGATGGTTCCGAAAATCACGCGGCGCGCCAGAGCAAAACGCGATCATCAGGCAAACCGGCAGATGTCGGACGAAAATGAACAGCGCATTCAGCAAGAAGATAGGCGTCAAAAAGCGACCCTGGGAAAAGAAATCAACAATGATGGGCAGCGCTATGTAGACTCCCGCCAGTGCGAACGCGTAGGCTCTTCTTTTGAATTTTCCATAACAGGCCGCCGCGACAATGCAAACAGTTTGATGGAGAACAAAATAGATGACGGGCAGAATGACACCGGCCCCGTCCCACCGCGTGATAAACAGAAGACCCCGAAGGATCATATCACCGACCAGGAGCAGGAGCGCCGCCCGAAACAGAACCCGTTCCCGTCTGCCGTAAATGTCAAAGCATACGATAACAACCATTGCATGCTGCAAAAGCTCCAGAAGCGCGAAGAAAAAGGAGGAAGCGTAGAGCTTAGAAGCCACAGAAACAACCGCTATCACAACGGAGATTGCTCCGATCCAAAGCCTCGTCCGGATATACTGCCTGTTTGTCTGCAGCATGCTCAAACCTCAATGCCGTTCTCGCGGAAAATCGCCGCCCGCTTCGCTTCGTACTCGCTTTCCGTCAGGATTCCTTTTTCAAGCCAGCTTTTCAGCGTCAACAGCCGTTGATCGGCTTGCTGGCCGCCGTCCGCTTCGCTTTGGGCCGGCGCCGCGGCCGAACGCTCCACAGGAGGCCGGGTGTTTTTCGCGATCTCCGCCGTCCTGTCGATGAGTTCGCCAAATCCGTATACGATCCACGAGGAAACCCATGATACCAGCGGACCTGCGACCAAGCTTAATAACCCATACAGCCGCATGTCGTCGTATGCCGGAAACTCGAAGATCATTAACAATCCAGCGGCCACGCTAACACCGATGCCGCACCACGCGAGGATGATCGCCAATGCCTTGAGCTTTCTGCCAATGTGGCTAAACATGGAAAATCTCCTTTTGCATTGTTTGTTGACGCAACGGTTTGTTGAAATGGTATTCCTAGGCATCGGAAATGTCAACAAGAGGATCCATCGGCAGCAGGGCCGCGATGGATCCGCAAACAAAACCGCCATGTTTCCTCCAAGCCTACCTCACCC
>JAVBOQ010000198.1:0-5066 GCA_031550455.1 Eubacteriales bacterium | reverse complement strand
GCGTCCGGGCCGTCGGTCCCGCGTGTGTGTTTCTTTCTTTTGGTTGTTGTGGCGTGGGGGTGTGGTTGTGGCGTTGGGGTGGGGTTTGTGCCCTCGCCCCCCCCCCCCCCCACCTCCCGAGCAAAAAACTCCCTTTACTTTTTCATTCATTCGCCTTATAATATGTCTTCCAATACCCCGTCGCGGCGACGGAGACGCGCCCCTTTTTCGATAAGCCACAGAGAGCCGGGTACGGTGCAAGCCGGTGCGGACGGAAAAGTGCGGGCATCACTCCCGAGCGAATCGCCTCGCCCACGATACAGGGCGCACAAGACGGCGCGTTTGCGCGCCAATTTGGGTGGTACCGCGAACAACCTTCGCCCCAATGCGGGCGGAGGTTTTTTTGTGGGGAGAGATAGCGGGGGAACGAGGGGACGCGTTCTTTCTTTTCAGGAGAAAAGAAAGAACCAAAGAAAAGCCTACTTTGGGGCGTGAAACAGTTCATTCCCCATCCCGCCGTGAGGCGAAAAAGAAGGGATTCCAAAGGGCCGAAGGTCCTTTGGTCAGGGGCCTGGGGGCTGAAAGCCCCCAACATCCCTCCCTCTCCACCGAAAGGAGTGCTCACCATGTTCCACAAAGTCCCGCAGTCCCTCGACTTCCTAAGCCGCGAGCGCGAGATCGCCGCGTTTTGGGAAAAGGAGGACATCTTCAAAAAATCGCTGACGCTGCGCGACGGCGGGCCAAGCTTCACGTTCTACGACGGGCCGCCGACGGCGAACGGCAAGCCGCACATCGGGCATGTGCTGACGCGCGCGATGAAGGACCTGATCCCGCGCTATCACGTGATGAAGGGCGAAAGCGTGCTGCGCAAGGCCGGCTGGGACACGCACGGCCTGCCGGTGGAGCTGGAGGTCGAAAAGCAGCTCGGCCTCGACGGCAAGGAGCAGATCGAAGCGTACGGCATCGAGGCGTTCATCCAGGCGTGCAAGAAGTCCGTCTGGAAATACCTGCGCGAGTGGGAGGACATGAGCCGGAAGGTCGCCTTCTGGGCGGACATGGAGCACCCGTATGTCACGTACGAAAACAACTACATCGAGTCGGTCTGGTGGTCGCTGAAGAAAATTCACGGCAAGGGCCTTCTGTACAAGGGGCACAAGGTCGTCCCGTACTGCCCGCGCTGCGGCACGGCGCTGTCGAGCCATGAGGTCGCGCAGGGGTATAAACTGGTCAAGGACCAGAGCGCGTTCGTCCGCTTCCGCGTGCACGGCGCGGAAAACCGGTTCGTCTGGGCATGGACCACGACGCCCTGGACGCTGCCGTCGAACGTCGCGCTGTGCGTCAACCCAAAGGAAAACTATACCTGGTTTGAGCTGGACGGAGACACCGCGCTGATGGCCGACGCGCTGATCCCGGCCGTGCTCGGCGACCGCGCGGCGGAGGTGCAAAAGCTCGAAACCGTGCGCGGCGAAGCGCTGGTCGGCCTCGAGTACGAACCGCTGTGGCCGACGCCGCTTGACAAGAAGGGCCACTTCGTCGTCGCGGACCCATATGTCACGCTGACCGACGGCACCGGCATCGTCCACATCGCGCCCGCGTTCGGCGAGGACGACGCGCGCATCGGCAAGGCGTACGACCTGCCGTTTTTGCAGCTCGTCGACCCGAAGGGCGAGTTTGTAAAAGGCACGCCGTGGGCGGGCAAGTTCGTCAAAGACGCCGACCCGCTGATCCTTTCGGAACTCAAAGAGCGCGGCCTTTTGATCCGCGCGGCGTCGTACGAGCACGATTACCCGTTTTGCTGGCGCTGCGACACGCCGCTTCTGTACTACGCCCGCGAGAGCTGGTTTATCCGGATGACCGCCGTGCGCGAAGCGCTGATGGCGTCGAACCGGTCGGTCAACTGGCTTCCCGCGAACATCAAAGAAGGCCGCATGGGCAACTTTGTCGAGAACGTCATCGACTGGGGCATCTCGCGCGAGCGGTACTGGGGCACGCCGCTGCCGGTTTGGGTCTGCCCGGACGGCCACATTCACGTCGTCGGCTCGGTCGCGGAACTGCGCGAACTGGGCAGGGATGTTCCTGCGGACATCGAGCTGCACCGGCCGTACATCGACCAGATCGTGCTGACCTGCCCGCAGTGCGGCAAGGGCATGCGCCGCGTGAAGGAGGTCATCGACTGCTGGTATGATTCCGGGTCGATGCCGTTCGCGCAGTGGCATTATCCGTTTGAAAACAAGGAGCTGTTCGAGTCGCTGTTCCCGGCACAGTTCATCTCCGAGGCGGTCGACCAGACGCGCGGCTGGTTCTACACGCTGCTGGCGATTTCGACGCTGCTGTTTGACCGCTCGCCGTTTGAGACCTGCCTCGTACTGGGCCATGTGCAGGACATGGACGGCCGCAAGATGTCCAAGCATCTGCACAATGTCGTGTCGCCCGACGACGTGCTCGACGCCGAAGGCGCGGACGCGACGCGCTGGTATTTCTTCACGATCGGCGCGCCGTGGCTGCCGAGCCGGTTTTCGAAGGAAGCGGTCGCCGAGGCGCAGCGCAAGTTCATGGGCACGCTGTGGAACACCTACGCGTTCTTTATCCTGTACGCGAACATCGACGATTACGACCCAAAGGCGCACCCGATCGACAAAGCCGAGCTATCGCTGATGGACAAATGGCTTCTGTCGAAGCTGAACTCGCTGGTGAAGTTCGTCGACGAAGGGCTCGCCCAGTACAAGGTGACCGAGACGAGCCGCGCGATCGCCGCGTTTGTCGACGAGCTGTCGAACTGGTATGTCCGGCGCGGCCGCGAGCGGTTCTGGGGCAAAGGCATGGCGGGCGACAAGGAAGCCGCGTTCGCGACGCTGTACCACACGCTGGTGACGCTGTCGAAACTGATCGCGCCGTACACGCCGTTCCTCGCCGAGAGCCTGTATCAAAACCTCGTCCGAACGCAGGACGCGTCCGCGCCCGAGAGCGTACACCTGTCGGACTTCCCGGCGTTTGACGAGGGCAGGATCGACCCGGCGCTCGAAAACGACATGGACGCGCTCGTGGCCGCGGTGCAGCTCGGGCGCGCGTGCAGGAGCGCGGCGGGCCTGAAAACCAGGCAGCCGCTCTCCGTGATGTACGTCAAAGGCGCGGCGTTCCCGGAGGCGTTCGCGGAGCTTGCCAAGGACGAACTGAACGTTAAAGATGTGCGGTTCGTCGACGACGCGCGGGCGTTTACCGCGTATAAGCTCAAGCCGCAGATGCGCACCGTCGGCCCGAAGTATGGCAAGCTGCTCGGCGCGATCCGCGACCTGCTTTCCGATACGGACGGCGGCGCGGCGGTGGACGCCTTCGCGCGCGGCGAGGCGATCCGATTTGACGTGGACGGAACCGAGGTCGTGCTGGCGGAGGCCGACGTGCTGATCGAAACGTCGCCGAAGGCCGGGTTTGTGTCCGAGACGGACGGCCCGTGCGCCGTCGTGCTCGACACGAACCTGACGCCCGCGCTGATCCTGGAGGGTTTCGCGCGCGAGGTCATCTCCAAGGTGCAGACCATGCGCAAGGACGCCGGGTTTGAGGTCACCGACCGGATCGGCGTCGCCATCCGGTGCGGCGATACGCTTGAGGGCGCGATCGCCTCGGCAAAGGATGAAATCCTGCGTGCGACGCTGGCCGCTTCGATCGGGGACGACGCCCAGGCCACCGCCGAATGGAAACCCTGGAACATCAACGGCGAGGATGCGGAGATCGCCGTTTGGAAAGTATAAAGCACACCCGCATCATGAAGGAGGCGCCCTATGCCCACCGATGCCCTGCCGTACAAGAACGTCGACGAGTACATCGCGCTGCAAAAACCCGAGATTCAGCCGCGGCTTGAAGAGCTGCGCAAAATCATCCGCGACGCCGCGCCGGAGGCCACCGAGAAGATCAGTTGGGCGATGCCGACGTTCTTCCTTAGCGGCAATCTCGTGCACTTCGCCGCCGCAAAGAGCCATGTCGGCTTCTATCCCGGCGGCTGCGTCGAACTGTTTGCCGACAAGCTGACCGACTACCACACCTCCAAGGGCGGCATCCAATTCCCGTATGCCAAGCCGCTGCCCGAGGCGCTGATCCGCGAAATCATCGCGTACAGGGTCGGTGAGAACAGGAAACGAAAAGAGAAGTGACGCCAAGGGGCTACGCAGTGTTCGGCACTGTGCCCTGAATCCCCGCCATAGGGACACATTCTCTTTGGGAACCCATGTTGGTGGACGGGAATTGAGCCTATGCCGTTTCGCCGTAGGGCGAAAAATCGGATGCCTAAAGGGCCTCATCCCCTTCAGGCATCCGATTTTGTTCACCTAAAAAATCACACCGCCGTCCCCAAACGGCTTTTCACCGCTTCTTTCTTTACCCCGTCCTTTCATACGAAAAGCTGACCCGAAAAAAAGAAGACGCTCCCCGTTTGCCCTGTCCCCTTCCCTTACGCCGCAGCCCTCACGAACCGCGCGACTTCGCCCGTCGCCAGTTCGGTCACGTCAATGTTGTTCTCGTCGATCACGACGAACGTAAACAGCTCCGTTTCACCTTCGTCGCCGACGATCAGCAGGGCATTTTCGAACACGAGGTAGCTCCATTCACCCTTCGTTTCGCCAAACTCGAACGCGAAAGTCCCGGCGGCGTTGTATTCCATCTTGAACCCGGCGGCGTCCGGCAGGTCGGCGATCCACGCGCCGATGAACGGATTGTCGAGGGTCATCTCGGTCTCCGCGGCGGCATCGACGCGGATGAATGTCACTTTTTCTTCACCTTCGGTGGCGACAACCGTGTTTTCATCGACAATTTCAAGCGCGGCCGACTCGACCGCCGCCGTCCCGTCCTCCCCGATTTCGACGGAATACATCACGTTGTTTCGCACCAGGAACGCGAACGCGCCCATCGGCTGATCGCCTATCGAAGCCTCGCCGGCGCTGTCGGCGCGCATCGTCATCGTGATGACGCCGTATCCCTCCATTTCCACCTGCCATGTGCCCAGAAACTGCGCCGTCTGGTCTTCCGCGGCCGCCGAAAGCGCCAGACACAGGCAAAGAATTCCCGCCAAAATCGCCGCAAAAATCCGTTTCATAGGT
>JAVBOQ010000196.1:0-14461 GCA_031550455.1 Eubacteriales bacterium | reverse complement strand
GCGTCCGGGCTCAAGATGCCGGCCTGGCCGCTGATGTAGGTGCCGGAAGGCTCCATATAGCCAAAGATGTCCTTCGCGATGACTTCGCGGTTCATCGCGTGATACAGCGCCTTGCGGTATTCGACGGTGCCGCTGATCGGGTTGCCGGGGTTTTTGCAGTTGATGTCGATGTGGAACACGGTCAGGCTCGGATAGCTGACCAGGCGCGGGTCGTCGATGTAGGTCTCGATGGTGCTGGTGTTCGGAATCAGGCTGTCCAGCAGGCCCTTCTCCCACAGTTCGACGCGGGCGTTCATTTCCGGCACGACGTACACTTCAACGGTGTCGTAATTGTACCGGTCAGCCAGCCAGTGATCCGGGTTCTTCTTGTAGACATGCATCGAGCCGAACGTCCACGAATCGAACTTGTACGGGCCGCAACCCATCCAGCGTTCCAGCGTGGTGCCGTAGTTGGTCTCGGTGCGCGACTCGTTCATGCCGGCCTCGTAGTACGGCTCATAGACCGGATACGTGGAACGGTCGGTGAACTGCGAGCAAACCTGCACCTGTGTGTTGACGTCGGTCGTGGTGAACTGGATGGTATAGTCGTCGATCTTCTTGATGCCGACGTCCTCCCAGGCCACGGTGCCCGCGGTGCCCTGGAGCTGGTACTCCTTGCCGTTGACGATCGTGATGTTGTAGTCCGACAGGAAGTCGGCCATCTGGTTGGCCAGAATCGGGTCGAGCAGCATCTTGTAGGAATACATGAACGTATCGGCGTTGATCGGGTCGCCGTTCTGCCAGCAGGCTTCCGGGCGAATCTTGATCTGCCAGTTGTAATCGTCGATCTGGATCGGCAGTTCCGCCGCGATGTCGGGGATGTACTCATAGCCTTTGCCGTTCGCGGTCGGCGCGGTACGGTAAAGCGGGGACGAGCAATACTGATGCGGCGTCTGGAGGGTGGATTCCACAGAGTCATGGCCGTTGAGGATCGGGCATTCGCTGGTGAGGTAGGTACGGTAGATCTTTTCGGTCGCGGCAGCCGAAGCGAAGGTCGTCGTCGCCGACAGAACAAGCAGTGCCACCAGGGTCAGTGCTACCAGTTTCCTCATTTTGCTGTCAACTCCTTTTTTGTTTTTGCCTCAATATATCCAGATAATGAAGCCGGAAGAAGCGCGCGCCGCGCGGAAATTTACGCCGCCGCGAAGGAGAGGAGGACGGACAGAACGACAAAAACGGCGCCCAGGCACAGCATCCTCGGCGCGTCCGCGTGACGCGGCCGGGAGGCGATGTATGCCAGATAGCCGTCTTTCATTTGTTCGGAGGATTCCCGTTTGCCGCGAATCAGGCGGATCAGGCATTTTGTCCCGTACGTCAGTCCGTTGAACACGCCCATGTTGCCGACCAGACAGCAAAGACCCCAGCAGAAAAACGCCATGGCGACCGTGAAGAGCAGATCCGTCGCGAACATCAGCCCGGACGTTCCGTTTCTGTCTTTCATGAAGAAGGACGCCGCGACGCCGATGGCGGCAAGAACCAAGACGGTTTTCCAGGTCTTTTTCCGCGTGCGCATGACAGCCATTCGCCATCACTTTCCTGTTTCATGGCCGTCGCCCCGTGGCGACAACGAAACTCCGCGGCCCTGTTGCGCTGTGTACGGATCCGGTGGTTCCGCTACGCTGTGCAATCAATCGATGCTTTATTGTACATTATTTTTGTCTCACCGTCTATGGATACAATGGCCAAAATGCGAAAATATATATGCAGATTAAGTTCACAAACCGCAGTTGTTGCGGTCGCAGGGCGTATGGACTTTATATCCGATCGGCTCTATAATGGGACAAGACCCGCGCACCGGCGGTGGGCTTTGCGGGCGGAGGGCTATGCATGAAGATGATCATGGTGGGCATCGGCGGGTACGGGCAGGCGCTGTTGCGGATGATCGACGAGGCGCTCGGCTGCTTTTCAGAGATCAGCGCGGCGGTTGATCCGTTTCCCGAAAGCAGCGCGTATTTCCAGCGCCTCCGGCAGGCCGGTGTGCCGGTCTATCCGACGCTGGAAGCGCTCTTCGCGGAACAGACGGCCGATCTGGCGGTGATCGCGTCGCCGATTCCCCTGCACGAGGCACAGGCGGTTACGGCGCTTCAAAACGGCGCGCATGTGCTGTGCGAAAAACCGATCGCCGCGACGCTGCAGGAGGCGTTGCGCATGGACGCGGCGGCAACCGCGGCGAACAGGCGGCTTGGCATCGGGTTTCAATGGTCGTTTTCAAAGACGATGCGGCGGCTCAAGGAGAACATCGGCGCGGGTCTTTATGGCTGTCCGGTTTCGCTCAAGACGATGATCGCCTGGCCGCGCGGCGACGCGTACTACGCGCAAAGCGGGTGGAAAGGGCGCGTCCGCGACGATCAGGGCCGCTGGGCGCTGGATTCGATCGTCAGCAACGCGACAGCTCACTACCTGCACAACATGTTTTTCGTCCTCGGCGACAGGCCGGACGCGGCGGTCATGCCGGACTGGATCGAGGGCTCGCTCTATCGCGCGCGGCCAATCGAGAGCTTTGACACATGCTTTCTGCGCGGCGCGCTGCCCGGCGGCGCGACGTTCTATTTCTGCGCCTCCCATGTCACGAACGCCCTTCGCGATCCGGCGTTCCGCTACGAGTTTGAGCGCGCGGTCGTGACGCTTACACCCGGCGACCCGGCCGTTTGGGTGCGCTGGCGCGATGGGCGCAGCGAGCGCCTCGGCGAGCCCGGCGCGGAGGCCGAAATCGCTGAAAAAATCGCCTGGATGCGTAGGACCGTGACGGAGGGCGTCGCGCCCGCCTGCTCCGTGCAAACCGCGCTGCCGCACCTGACCGTTTCGAACGCGCTGTTTGACTTCATCCCTGTCACGCGGTTTCCGGCGGAAATGACGCGCCGCGTGGAGAAGCCTGACGGCGTGGCGGTCGACGGGCTGTTGGAGGCGATGGCCGCGTGTTATGATCAGGCGGCTTTGCCGGACGAGGCCGGGTTCCGCTGGGCGTCACCCGCCGTACGCGCCGGGCTTTCGGGCTACCGCGCGTTTTCGGGCGCACGTTTCAATAACACCAAGGAAGTGTCCGCATATGGAAGTTGATCAGGCCGGTTGGGTACAACGGTATCTTGCTAGAATCCGCTACAGCGGCGGCGCGGCCCCGACGGCGGAGACGCTGCGCGCCATGCAGTACGCGCATCTTTTGTCCGTGCCCTATGAGAATCTCGACATCGTGCGCGGCGTCCCGCTGTCGCTTGACACGGACGCGCTGTATGAGAAGATCGTCGCGCGCGGGCGCGGCGGGTACTGCTTTGAACTCAACGAGCTGTTCGGGCGGCTGCTGCGCGCGGTCGGCTTTGAAGTGGTCGACTACTTCGCCCGTTTTCTGGCCGACGAGGCGTTCATTCCGATGCGGCGGCACCATGTGCTGGGCGTCACGATCCCGGACACGGGGGAGCGGTACCTCGCGGATGTCGGCGTCGGCTCCGGCTCGCCCAACTGGCCGCTGCGCCTTGTCTACGGCGAAGCGCAGGATCAGGGCGGCGCGTGCTACCGGCTCGACATGGACGGGTTTCTCGGCTGGGTTGTCAAGCGCCGGAAGGGAGACGCGTGGAGCCCGCTGTTCTCGTTCACCGAGGAGCCGCAACTGCCGGTCGATTTCGTCGCGGCGTCGTTTTATTGCGAAAAATCGCCCGCATCGCCGTTTAACAAGCAGCCGATGGTGGCGATCCGGACGGAAACCGGGCGTTATACGCTGGACGGCGACGTGTTCAAGCGCTTTGACGGCGAGACGGTCGACGAATGGCGCGAGGAGACGGAGACGGCGCGCGGGGATACGCTGCGGAGGCTGTTTGGGATCGAATGGGCGTAGGGGGAAGGGGGCGTCTTCGAGGGAGGAGACGCCTTCTTTGCGTGTGACGTGGATGGTGAACCCAATAAAGAAGGGATTCCTGAGGGCACCCGGCCTTCAAGAATCCCTTCTGTTCGTTTAACCGCGCCGCCGGTTCTGGCAACGGCGCGGTCAATGGGGGTTGTCAGAACCCGGAGGTCAGCGCGACGCCGATCGCAGCCTGATGGTCCGCGTCCACGTTGCCCGTGCCGTGCGTTTTGCTGCCCGAGAAGTGGATGCACATGACGCCGCTGAAGTAGTCGCAGTAGCTGGACGAACCGTGGCCGACGGCGTACATGGATCCGGCGTACTTCATGCCCGCGATCGTGCAGATGACCGGGCGGCGGACATAGGAACCCGTGATGTTTGCGGCCGTCAGCTTCATCGCGTCCGCCTTGGAGTTCGGGATTACGTCCGCGTGGTTCGAGCCGTTGATGTAGCGCGCCGTCCAGGTCGTTCCGGTGTTGACGTCATAGACCTGGAACACCTTGTTTTTGTTGAGCAGTGAGAATCCGATCGCGAACCAGTCAAGCGCCTGCGTACCGCCGGAAGACGCGGCTTTTGTGTTAAACAGCGCCTGCTGGGTCTGCGGCGTCGCGACGCCGTTCGCGGTGAGGCCGTTTTTCGACTGGAAGCTCTTGACTGCGGCTGTCGTCGCCGGGCCGTAGCTGCCGTCCGCGGTGCTGTTCGTCAGGTAGCCGGTCAGGATGAGCTGCTGCTGCAGCGCCGTGACCTCAGGCCCCTTGTCGCCCTGCTGGAGCTGCTTGTACGCGCCGACAATGGACTTGCCAAGGGCGGTCGCTTCCTGGTTTGTCAGCGGACGCACCAGGTCGGCGCGGACATAGCCGCGCAGGTTTTCGTATACGATGTTGTACCAGGTCGCGCCGGTGTTGTCCGTGCCGCTGCCGATGATCGTCACGATCGTGTCGCGCGGCAGCTTCATGATCAGGCTGAAATTCTCGCCCGAGCCGGAACGAAGGTTGGTGTCGCCCACGCGGATCGCCACGTTTCCGGAGATGCCGGCCGTGGCCGAACTGCCGGCGAGGAAGTCGGAACGGATATATCCGACCGTGTTGCTGTTGAACATGAACTTGTACCATGTCAACCCGTCGCTGCCGGTCTTGTAGTCAAGCGGGACGACTGTGTAGCCCTTGGTCAGCGTGCCCACCAGCGGGAAGCCGGTGCCGGCATCGCTGCGGATGTTCACGGAGGACGTGTTGACCGTCAGCACCTTGCCGATGTCCGCGAGCGGGTTCGGTATGAACGTTCCGTCCGACGAACCGGCCGTGCCGACCGCGGTCACATAGGTGCCGATCACGTATCCCTTGACGCCGTTGTAGGTGACGGAGTACCAGCGCTGGCCGTTCTTGTCCGTGACCGCGGCCTTGTTGTTGGTGACGACGGTGCCCTTCGGAATCCTTTCGAGGATGGTGCTCGTCGTGTTGGCCTCGCGGCGCAGGTTGACCGTGCCGGACGACGGCGTGATCATGACCTGATCCGTGATGATCGCGCCGGACGCGTCGGTGGTCTGCCCCTGTGTGCCGCCGGTGCCGGAAGCGGGCAGGCGCACGTCGGCCACCTGCACATACCGCGCGACGCCGTTGACCGACAGTTCGTACCAGAGATCACTGATCTTCTTGAGCGTGTAGATGTCTCCGACCGAGATAAACCCGACGGCCGCCTTGGTGCTGTCCATGCTGCCGTACATGTTGACCTGGTCGAGGAACGTCAGCGAGAACGTTGAGCCGACCGAGGCGCTGCTGCCCGCGTTGCCGCCCTTTTCGATGGCCGCGGCCGGGATGTAGCCCGGGGCGGACCAGGACGTAATTTGGTACCACGTCGCGCTGACCTTGGTCAGTTCCAGCGTTGTGGTGGAGGGCATTTCGATGGTCTCCGCCGTCGTGCTCGCGCCTCTGTACACCACGGTGCCCGCGTTGATCGTGTACATCGCCTTCGCGCCGATGGCGATCGGTTCGTTCGTGCCGCCCTGGTTCGCCGCGTCCTGCGCGGCCTTCTTGGCCTCCGCGACCTCGTCGCCTTCCTTGACGCCGGAGACATACGCGGCGTCGATGTAGCCGGTGCGGCTGCCGAACGGAATTGAGTAAACTAGACACTGACTGCTGAGCGTCTTCGCGTTTTCGACATACATCTTGGTGCCATTCACCTGGCGGCCGACCTCAAGGGATCCGATGACGTTGCCCACGGACAGCTTCGCGTCGCCGTATACGCTGACAGTACCGCTGCCGCCCGTATTCGTGCGGCCAATCGTGATCAGATACGTTCCGCCGACGGATGTCGAGGCAATCGAAGCGCTGCCTGTCTTCATGCCGACGTCGATGTCGTTGTTCTTGATGAAGTACGTCCGGCCGAAGTAGACGATTGACGACCACTTCGAGTCGATATAGCGAAGCGTGTAGGGAACCTTTGCGCCGCCTTCGCCTGCTTTAATTGTGTCCAAAGTCGGCTTGACAATGTCGGAAACCGTTGCGTACAAGGGGATCTCTTCGACGCCCTGGAGGTAAATCGTGTACGACTTGATAGCGGTATTCGCGCTGGTGTTGGTGACGTTGGACGCGTTGTTCATGAAGTATAGCGTCTCGCCGCTCACCGCGATCGTGTACCAGGTGGAGTTGTAGGAACTGGCCAGCACAGTGTCGCCAGCGTCCAGCTTCATTCCATCTTCCAAGCCTTCTGTACAGTTCTTCCAGTTTTCGGTATTTGGCGGGTAGGTGACAATACCCACTTTTTTGCTGACAGGGTTTGTTTGCGGCATCGTGTACAGCCGCGCGCCCGTGGGGCCGATGACGACCGTCGCGGTGCTTGAACCGACGCCGGTTCCGGCGATGGCGATCTGCTCCGAACTGCCATGGCCCGCAAAGTCCGCCTTGAACATGTACCACGTCATGTTCTGATACACGATCTGATACCAGTCGGTGTTGTGCGACTTACCGTACACCGTGTATCCCGCGCTGATTTGCAGAATCTGGCTGTTCTTATTTGGCGCGCTATACACGATGATGTTATCGCCCATGTCGAACTTTGTAATCAGCGACGCGTCGGTGTTGGATGAAATCGTCGCGGCCAGGATGTTCGACGTGTCAACATTATTCTCGGGCGGTTCGCCGACAGGGCCGGAGCGTGCGAGGAAATAGTACGTCTTCCCGTCAAAGTGGACGTATCTATACACGCGTACGCCCTTGTCCGTACTGGTCGCGTATTTGCTTGCCACGCTGACGTTGATCTTTGTATCGTTGCCAAGCACGATGCTTGTTTTCGCATTGTCAGGCAGTTTCTCGTAGGTTTTTCCGTCAAGTGTGCTCTTGTACGTGCTCACCGATCCGCTTGTGTAAAGCGTCACGGAACTCACAAGCGTAATGGAATACGTGCCCGATGTATTCGTATTCTCGGCGCTTACCTTCAGTAATGACTTCGGCACATAATACTGCGAGCCGTTGTACCAAGTCGAATACCACTCTAAATCTGCCGCGAACGTGTTAAACTTAACCGTGGTGCCAGCGCTTAGATTGACCGCTTTGGCATCATAGTTTAGATAGGTGCTGTACAACCACAGCCCGCCAGCGGGTACTTTATAGGAGAACACCGTTTCCGCAAACGTCGGATCGGTTTCGCCTTTGTACACATCGTCAACGCCGGTATTGCCGTCCCCCGGATATGTCGCCGAAGGATCGTCGCCGCCTTTGACCGAGACGATATCGGTTGCACGCATATAGTACTTCGCACCGCCGCTTGACACAGTGTACACGGTTTCGCTGTACTTGGTCGCGGAAACCTGCGCGCCGGCCTGCAGAGACATCACGGAGGCTCCTGTACAGGTGGCGCTGGCGTATAGCGCCGCACCTGTTTGACCGATGGTGACTGTATAGGTTTTGCCGACTACTGTGCTGCCGATCGGGGTCGGCGTGCTCGCGGCATCCGTCTTCTTTACGTAGAAGTTCTGGCTCTGATAGACAAATAAGTAGTATTCAAGGTTCTCCTCGCGGATGACATAGTAGCCGGCCTCAGGAATCGTCACTGTCGACGGCTCGAAAGTGTTCGGGCTGGATGAAAGCTTTTTGTACAGCGGCGTCCCGGCGTTCAGATACACCTGCTTGGACGACATCGAGCCGCCGGAGACGCTGTCCGCGACGCCGCCACGGTAGATGTAGTAGAGTTTGTTGTCGGATGGATCGGTAAATGTGTACCAGTTAGAATCATATGTCCCAACCAGCAGCGTTTCCCCAGGTCCGAAATGCCAATAATGGTTCACAGGGTGTACAGGATTGCACGGGTCACCTGGGAAATCAATAGGCTTGCCATAGACGGCCACGCCGCCGACCATGCTTGCGCCGGTGTGGATCTTCCGCGAATAGTAGGCGTCCATGCCGTTGGCGCCCGCGGTGATGTAAAACCGTCCGTCGCCGATTTCGCCCGAGTTTGCGACCATCTGTGAGTTGGCGCGCGCCACATCGCTCGCCTGCATATAGTAGGTTGCGCCGTTGTACGTCACCTTGTACCAACCGTCGCCAAGGTTTGACCCGTACAGCACCGTGTTCGTCGTAAGGTTATGATAATTGGAAGTGCTCGTGCTCTTGGTGATATATACGCGAATCGGCAGATTGCTGGGATCATCCGGATCGCCATCAAAAGGGATGACAATGCGGGTCATCATGTCGGTGTCCGCGCTGGACCCGACGGTTGCGGTGGAACGATTCATCGTCGTTTTGTTCTCAACGAAGTAATAGTTCACACTTCCGATGGTGTACTGATAGATGATGACATTGGTTGCGCCGTCCTTTACCGTTTTCACGTATTTGACGTTCACACGTGTGCCCCCGGGCAGTGTGTTGCTCGTGAGCCCCTTGAGGTCGTGTGTCGTCAGATCGTAATTCGAAGTGGAATACAACGGTGTATCCATGTTGATATGCAACGACTTAACCTTCGACAAGTCAGCTGCGTTGTCGCCGGACTGATCGGCATTCAGCAGTCCCTGCGGAACGTAATATGTGTTGCCTTTATAATAGGTATAGTACCAGCCGGTCGGCGGGTTGTCCATGTTCAGCGTCAGCTTCGTGCCGGCGCTCGCAACTTGCACGACGACCGTGCCATGCATTTCGCCATACAGCGACAGCCCGCCGATCGGGACCGTGAAATTCAGGATGGTGCCCTGATAGCTCGGATCGCGCGTCGGCGTCACCGGCTCCGGCGTCGCGGACGCGTACGGGTTCGGCGTCGGCGTGGGCGCGCCGGGCACAGGCGTCGGCGTGGGTGTGACCACCGGCACCGGCGTCGCGCCGACAACGCTCAGGTCGCTTGCCCGGAAGTAAATGATGCCGCTGCCCGTCACGATTCCGTAACGGTTGTTGGAAAAATCGACAGGCTCTTTGCCGTCGATTTTCCAAAGGCCCAGCACATCGGTTGAATCGGGCGTTGCAAAGCCTTCGATGGATCTCCCGCTTGAAGTCATCAGCTCGGCCAACGCTGCGCCAAACGGCGTCACCAGCATCAGCGCGGCAATCAGACTGGCAATCATGATCCGGGTTCTTTTCTTCAAGAGAAACACCTCCGCGTTCACTAGGGTAAGCTACGGTAGGGTTAGTATATTACAAATATGTGAAGATGTCAAGGTAGTTTTTTACATTTGTGTGTATGAAAGGTGTCGAATTGACACGCTTCCTGTCTTTCCCATTGAAAGGCCGGAAAACATGGCAGAACAAGGGGATCCGGAGGCCGCGCCTCCCGGATCCCCTTGCGTATCGCCGCAATCTATCAGTTGGAAATCAGCCTTGTTCCTTACATCAATCCGTAACTGGAATCGGTATTACATCGCCAGCACGCCGCCGCCGCCTAACACGACCTTGAGCACCTGTACCTCGTCGCCGGTCTCCGCGTCGATGTACACCAGATACCGGCCTTCGTCGTACGCGCCGTCAAACTCCCAGCAGAGCGCTTCCGTTCGCCCGGAGCCAAGTCCGTCGTCGATCGGGATCACACAGAGCCTCGCGGATTCGATCCGGAGCCTGTCCGACACAAACGCGCTCGCCTCGGTTTCGGTCAGCTTCGGCACAAGCCGTTCCCGCGTCGTGTGGTTCATCCAGTAGTTATTCGCCTCGATCCCGATGACCTGGCCGGTGTCCATCCGCACCTGCGCTTTGATGAGGTCCGGGTACAGCACCACGTCGTCCTGAACAGCCGCGAAGCTGATCACGCAGAGGCCGTCATACTGCTGAAAGTAGCTGGCGCGCATTTCGCCGAACCCGCGCGAGGTCAGGAACGCGCGCGCGTGCACCATGCATTCCTCCACGTCCAGACGCGCCTCAAAGCCCGCTGTCTCGGGCGCGAGCCACAGGATGCGGCCGCCCTGCCGCGTGACCGCGGCCGTCACGCGCACGTCGTTCAGGTTGAGCAGCACGCCGTACGCGGGCACCGGGCCGTTGACATCCGCCGCGCGTTCCGCGCCGGACACGCGCTCCGCGCCGACAAACGCCGTGGCGACCGCGACGGCCTCTTCCGCCGTAATGTCGCCGCCGGACAGGCCTTTTGCCTTGCCGCGCCGGATGCCGTCCGAGAACGGCCCGTCGTAGAGCAGCGCGGGATACTCGATGCCGGACGTCTTGCCGACGTCGAGCGCCATGTCGTACGTGAAGTTCGCGCCGTTGAGCAGGTGCGCGCGCAATTCGGCGCTCTTATCCCGCAGAACCGAGAGTTGCCGAAGGTCCTCGCCGCCGGGCAGACGGCCGTCGGCCGCCGCCGAGGCGAGCGTCTGCGCGTAATCGCCGGCCTGGTTTAAGAACTTCAGGCCGTTTTCATCCGCGCCGTACGCCGGAGGAAGCGCCGACAGGTTTTCGGAAACACTGCGCGCCAGCGACGAGGCATGCCCGAGCAGCAGCGCATGCTGCCCGGCGCTTTCCGCGATCATCGCTTTGGACAGGTCGGTTTCCAGGTTCGTCAGCCCGTCCAGCGCGCTGAAGTATGCCTTTTCACGGATCGTTTTCAGGTCCTGCTCCAACGCGCCGGCGCTGCGCCACTGCCACAGCCCGAACGCCACCGCGGCCGCCAGCAGCGCCAGCGGAAACGAAACAATCCATCGCTTTTTTGCTCTGTCCATCGTCTGCCTCACACCGCGAACGCGTGGGCGCCGATCGACAGCCGCACCTCGCGCGAGAAGATCCACGCGCTTTGCGCCGTGCGTGGATTATAATAGTAGATACAGCCGTACGTGGGATCCCAGCCGTTCATTGCGTCGCGCGCGGCGCGGTAGGCGTTCGCGTCGGGCGTGAGGTAGAACTGGCCGTCTGACACGGCGGTGAACGCGCCGGGCTGGTAGATCACGCCCGCGATCGTCGACGGAAACGAAGCGTGGCGCACGCGGTTTAGGACGACCGCCGCGACCGCGACCTGTCCGATGTACGGCTCGCCGCGCGCTTCGCCGTAGACGAGGCGGGCGAGCAGCTCAATGTCCGAAGACTGCGTCGCCGCGGGCGATGCCGCCTGCGCGGACGCCTCATACGGGATGCCGAGCGCCTCGAACGTCGCGCGGCCGACCACGCCGTCCGCCGGTAGGCCGTTGCGCTTCTGGAACAGCACGACCGCGTCGTATGTCTGCTGCCCGAACGTGCCGGTCACCGGGCCGTCAAAATAGCCCCAATCCTTGAGCGTCTGCTGCACCTTCGTCACCGTGTCGCCGGTCGAGCCCCAGTAGATCGTCTCCGCGCGCGCGATGACAGGAAACGCGAGGCACAGGCAGACAAGCAGCCAGAACGCGCGCTTTCCGCTTTTTTTGTTCATATCCATCCCCACCTTCGAAACAGCGTAATGAACCATGACTCGAAGTGAACGGCGCCCTCGCCCGCTTCCACGGCGGGCAGCCCGACGGCGGTCGGATACAGGATGCCCCACCAATTGTGGCCTTTGCCCGCGCCGAGCGTCACCTGCACCGCGGCGGACGAGCGCCCGCAAAAGCGCAGCGCGCCGCGCCGCACGCGGGCCGTTGGATCGATTTCGCGGGCGGCCCTGGCGACGGCCCGCAAATGAAACGGAATTTGAAGCGCGGTCGGCAGCACCGCGTCCCGCACGCGCAGCTTGGTCATTTGATCCGTTTCGTCGTCGCTGTTGGCGACGACGCGCAGCCGGAACACCGGCTGTTGCACGCAAAAAGAGCGCATATCTCCTCCAAATGGTTCTGATATGCGCAGGATGCCCCAAAAACAAATGTTTTACTCCGAAAGGATGGTCACGCCGCGCGATGATGTGCGTGTTTGATAGGTAAACCGCCAAATTCCGGCCAAATCGCGCCGCGCGCGGGCCGCCTCGGCGTCCGTCGCGAACAGGCCGACGACCGCCGAACCGCTGCCGGTCATCCACGCGCTAAGCGCGCCGCACCGCGTCAGCGCCTGCGCGCACGCGGCGACCTGCGGCAGCCGGGCGACCGCGGGTTCGGTCAGCGCGTTTCCGATCGCGCTCGCGAGTGCGGCCGCGTCACCGCGTGAAAGCGCGTTTTCGACAGCGCCGATGTCCGGGTTCGGCGGCGGCGCGGACATCGCGTCCCACGCGCGGAAAATGTCCGGCGTCGGCAACCCTTCGGCGGGTTTGACGATCACCAGCGGGTATTCTCGCGCGGCGCGCACCGGTGTCAGCGCTTCGCCGACGCCGCGCGCCCGCGCGAGGCCGCCGGCGACACAGAACGGCACGTCCGCGCCGAGCGTCCGGGCGATGTCGCAAAGCGCCCGCTCGGAAAAGTTCAGCTTCCATATAATATTCAGCCCGACCAGCGCCGCCGCCGCGTCCGCGCTGCCGCCGCCTAGCCCCGCGCCGGTGGGAATGCGCTTGCGAAGCAGCATCCGCGCGCCGCGCCCGACGCCGGACGCCTCCTGCAGCGCCCGCGCTGCGCGCAGCGCCAGATTGTCCGCACCCTGCGGGACAGGAACGCCGCCGACCGACGAGAAGCGCAGCCCTTCCGCCTCAAAAAGCGACAACTCATCCGACAGGCCCACGGACTGCATCAGCGAGTCCAGCTCGTGGTAACCGTCCGCGCGGCGCGACAAAACCGCGAGCGACCAGTTGATCTTGGCATGGGCGAGCAGACGCACGGCAAACTCCTTTCTCTTTCGGCAGGAACACCGCGCCTTCGCGGCGAATCACATCAATAAGAACCGGGAGGGAGCGACATGGACAGTACGGAACGCAACGCGCGCATCAACGCATTGGCCCGCAAAAAGCGCACGGAAGGCCTGACCGGCGCGGAACTTGACGAGCAGCGCGGCCTTCGCGCCGAGTACCTGCGGGAAATGCGGCAAAACATGGAGCAGTTGCTCGAGAGCATCCGCGTGCAGCAGCCGGACGGCACGGCCGCGCCGCTGCGAAAAGCGCCGCCTTCGTGACCCATTGTACACGGCGGGGGCAAAAGCCGCAAGCGTATACTGTACGCGTCTCGTAAATCACTAAAAGAAGCGACGGCTGTGGAACATACTTTTTGGGAGGTCGCGCCTTCGCCGGAGGCATGCGGCGTCCCTTCCGGCGCGATCCTGCGGCTGATCACGGAGCTTGAAGAGACTGCCCAGACGATGCACGGCTTTCTGATCGTGGCGGGCGGCAGGGTCGCCGCGGAGGGATACTGGGCCCCGTTTCACAAAGACCGGCTGCATAGGCTGTATTCAGTGACCAAAAGCGTCGTATCGCTGGCGGTCGGGCGGTTGGCGGACGAAGGCAGGCTGTCGCTTGCCGACCGCGCCGCCGACTTTTTCCCGGAAAAGATGCCCGACGCGCCGCATCCCTATCTGCTGGATACCAAATCTGGATACTGCCCGACAACGGCTTTCTTTTCTACGGCATGGGCAGCCAACTCGCATTTTGTTACCCCGAAAAGGATCTGATTTTCGCCTGTCACGCGGACACGCAGCGGATCGATCCGCGCGGGCGCGCGCTGATTCACGCGGCCGTGCGGCGGGAAATCGTCGGCGGCCTGTCGGCTTCGCCGCTGCCCGAAGCGCCGGAAACGCTGCGCCGCCTTCGGGAAAAGATCGCGTCGCTCACGGTCGCGCCGATGGTCGGCGCGCGCCATTCGCCGACCGCCGCGCGCGTTAGCGGCGTTTCATACGCCTTATTGCCCAATCCGATGGGGATCGGCCGGGTGCGCTTTTGCTTTTCGGGCGACAGCGGGACCATGCGCTACGCAACGCCGCGCGGCGAGAAGGAATTCGCGTTCGGCATCGGGCGTTTGGCGGAGGGCCTCTTCCCGGAGACGCATTACCCGGTCGAAAGGATCGGCGCGCAGTCCGGGCGGCCGCTCGCGTGCCTCGCCTCCGCCGCGTGGGGTTCGCCGGACACGCTGAACCTGTTCGTCCACATCACGGACGATTGCCTGGGATCGGTGTGTGTCACGGCCGCGTTCAATGGGGATGCAATCGCGCTGCAGATGACGAAGCAGAGCGAATGGATTCTGGAGGAATACCAGGGGTTCGCGGGCGGGAAGGCGGAGGAGTACGGGACGGAGGGAGCGGGGGGGGGGGGGGGGCCCGGGGTGACCCCCCCAACCGCCCACGACCCCGGAGGACACCCCCAGAGGGCACTAGGATTACATAA
>JAVBOQ010000219.1:0-20751 GCA_031550455.1 Eubacteriales bacterium | reverse complement strand
TGATGCCGTCCTGCTCCTGGGCCGGATCGACCGAATTGGCGGCCGAAGGGAACAGCTGGTACCCGGATGAGGCGAGCAGCTCGTTGATCTTGAGCACGGCGTACTTTGTCCGCCCGGCAGCCTCCGGGTTGCCAAGCTGGCCGCGCAGCATCACATAGGCGATCAGTTTGTCGTGGTTCTGGTCCGTCTTTTCCAGGTTTCCGGCGGCCAGCAGGTAGTTGGCGATCATCGTGCCCTGCGTGTATCCGCCCTCGTTTGGATCCGTGCCGACATACGCGCATTTTTCGTAGCTGTTGACGACGTCGTCGGATATTTCGCGGTTGAAAAAGACGACCGGGATGTCCTTCGCCTTCGCCATGTCGACGATCCGCTGGGCGTCCTCATCGGATCCCGGCGCGACGATGTTGACCAGCAGCATCTGTGACCCCGCGCCGATCGCCGCGTCGATTTGCTCGGTCTGCTTCTGCTGGTCGGACGCGGCGTCGAAGAACGTAAAGTTGAACATGCCCTTCATGGTGGTGAACTGCTTTTCCATTGCCGCGCGCACGTCGCCGATGAACATGTCGCCAAAGTCATAGATGAACACATCGACCCGGAGCGGCCCTTCGGCGACGGCTGCGGGCACGGCCAGCAGGTTGGACAGGGCGAGCAGCAGACACAGCAGGCATTTCATGCTTTTTTTCATGAACCCGTCTCCTCAATCGATGATGGCGATTTCCCATATTATGGTTATCATACCATGTTTACATGGCAAGATCAACTTTTTCGCCCAAAACCAGGGCGATTTCATTTGCATTGAAATCGCCCTGCCCAAAAACGATACGGAGAGGGAAAAACGAAGGCCCATAAGAATCCCGTCTTTAGCGTACTGCACATACAAACCCAGCCCGCCGTCAGGCGAAAAAGACGGGATTCCAAAGGGCCGAAGGTCCTTTGGCAGGGTCTGGGACGGAGTCCCAGCGTCCCCTTCTCGCTGGTTAACCGTTCCCTGTCGCGATGTAGCTCATCTGGGTCACTTCGCGCGTTTTCGCGTCGAATTCCACCGTGTAGCAGTCTTCCCGGCCGTCATCGGTGAGCGTGTACCGGAAGTTCCAGACGAGCTTTTCCGGATCACGCACGCGGAACGAGACCAGCAGGTCGCCCGGGTTGTCAAGCCGTTGGTCGGTCAGGCCGTACTCGTCCTTTAACAGTTGCCGCGCGTACGTCTCCGCCTCGGCCTGCGGCATGTCGTCCGGCCCCGGAACGTGGTAGGGATACATGGCCGGGTCAAACCCGGCGTCGCGGAACAGCGCCGAGCGCACGCCGCTGTCCTCCACGTTCCAGTGCAGCTTCCATTCCTCGTCGTACTTCGCGTACAGCGCGGCCTCCGCTGCCAGCAGATCGGAAAGCCAGGTCAGCATCCGCCCGTCGTAGGCGGGCGCTTGTCCCCAAGAGGATTCGGCGTATGCCTTGCCGCCCAACGCGTCGGCAAACGACCAGGCTGATTCGATGATCTCCGCCGTCTTGCCGTCCACATGCACCGAGTACTCGCCGAACTTATCGTAATACATCATGAAGTCTTCGCCGTCATCGGCTATGTAGTTGATCGCCCAGTGCGGCCGCTCGCCCGCGATGAAGGACACGCTCGTTTTGAAGAAAGCAAGGCTCGTCTCCGTTACGCCGAAGTGTTCCGCCATATGCCGGTTGGCCGCGGCGACGGCTTCCGCCTCGGAGACGCCGTCCTTGGGCGGTACGGCGTAGTCCGCGTGCGGCAAAAGGTCGCCAAACCCGGCCTGGATGATCCGCGTGCCGATGTCGGCCTTCTTCGCGGGGTCGCACAGGTCAAACGCGCCTTCCTCGATGAATTTTTGAACCGCTTTCTCGTAGCTGTCAAGCGGCCCGTCCGGCAGCGTGCGGTCTTCCGGTTCAATCATCCAAAAGTTCCAAGTCGCCTCACCGGTCAGGCCGTCGACGCGCACCATGAACCCGGACATCGGCACACCCAAGATGACCTTGTCATAGGTCAGGAAAACGGTGTATGTCGGCGACTGTTCGTTCTGGTTCTGAAACAGTTCCGTCGTGACATGCAGCGCGTCGACCTCTTCCTTCGGAATGCCAAACACCCGTGTCACGTCTTCGCGGGCGATTTCTACCGCCTTTTCCGTCGGAACCGTTACGCTTGCCTGCGGAATGACCAGCCCGAGAACCGCCGGCGCGTTCGCCTGCAGTTCACGTATCTTTTCTATACGCGCATCCGAATCTTCGATCTTCGTCAATTCCCGAAGCGCGGCCGTGTATTCCCATTCTATTTCCAGCGTGGCCTCGATCTGCTTCGTGCCCCAGACAGGCGCGTCGAGCGCGCCGGATTCGTACACCGAGGGATCCGTCCCGTCGTGCGTCCACGTGACTTCGGCTTTGTCGCCGGTCACCTTCGCGCTGTAGCGGCCCATGGCCTCGGTTTCAAACTTGATTGGCTCATAGGTCACAAGCAGCGCGTCGCCGTCTTCCTCGGCGGCCTCCTCAAACGCCGCGAGCGCGCTCTGCGAGAGGCCGTACTTTTCCATTAATGTATCGCGTGCGCGCTTGAGCGCGCTGTATCGCGCGGATTGCAACAGCCCGATCGCCAGCGCGGTCGCCGCGAGCAGCGCGACCAGCAGCGCGGTCACAACCGCGGCGGTAAGCCATTTCTTTTTCATCGGTTTTTCCTCCATACTATTTGCCAGCGCCTGAAGCAGCGCGGCGGTGTCCCGTTCGAACGCCTGTGTCGCCGGCGGCATGTTCTTTTCAAAAAACGCCGCGTTCAAGACGCGTTTCTTCATTCGAACATCACCTCCGAATCCGACAGTTTGTCCCGGAGCAGCCGGCGCGCGCGCGCCAGCCGGTTCTTGATCGTGGAGACCGGCAGCCGAAGCGCTTCGCCGATTTCTTTTTCCGTGTACCGCGCGATGTATTTCATCGCGAACGGCACGCGCAGACTCTCCTGCAGTTCGTATACGGCATCCATGACATCCGGATCCGGCGGGATGAACGCCTGGTCGGCGGCGACGTCGGCCGATAACGCGACGCGCCGCCGGTGACGCTGGATATTGCGGCATTCGTTGACGACGATCCGCGTCACCCAGGCGCGGAATTTCTCCGGCGCGACGCGCTCCCTGGCAGCCCACGCCTTCATCAGCCCCTGCTGCACGGCGTCCTCGGCGTCGGCGCGCGACCGTAGAATGCTGTAGCCGATCCGGTACAGCGGCGTCATCATCGCCTGCGATTCGCTGATGAACAGCGGCGCCTCCAAGCCAATCCCTCCCATGCGCCAAATGAAGATCTTCACTGTATAGACGGCGGTCGCGGGAAAAAAGTATCGCGGTGGGCGGAAGGAATTGTCAGCCGTTGCCGCCGGGCTCGGTTTCAACGCCGTCCGGGCCAAACCGCGACCAGAAGTACGGGGTTCCCCACTCGTCCTGCCCGATCGGCAGCATCCTCACCTGTTCGCCCGTCAGCGCAACCGACTGCTTCGGCACATACCCGAGCATGTGATAGCCGTACTTTCCCTGCTTCACGGCATAATACCATTCATCTGTTTCCCCGATGATCAGCGCCGTTTCGAGCCTGTCAAACCTGCTGATCACCGTCGCCTGCGCAGACGGCGCGGCCCTGCCGTCGACGGGCGGCGTTAAGCCCGCCAACACGGCGATCGGGATGCCCTCCTCGCCGCCGCTTTTGAAATCCGCAAGGCTCGCGCGCTTCACATAGCCGAACGGGACCGGAAACTGCGTAAAATCAACCAGATAGACATACGCCCATTCGTTGTAGTAGCCCAGAAGCGATACCGCCGTCCCGGGGTTCACGCGCATCATCGGCGAACCCGGATCGTCCGGGTACCGGTACATGTCCACGGCTTTGTCGCCCGTGACATACGCATAGCTGTCCGCAGACTCCGCCCACGGGAAAACGATGCCCCGATCATCCCGGCATGGGCGCGCTTCCGGCGCGTATGGCGCGGGCAGCGCGACATCGCCTGGGCAATCCTCAAAGGTTAGCGTCGCCCGGCCGACCGTTTTCTGGCCGCCCGGCATGGCTGTCAAATTGTCCAACATCACCATGATGTCCAGCGTGTCCGGAAGCGCGCCGTCTGCCAGCGGCATTGTCATCGTATAGTAGTTGTCCTTTCCAAGCCAGCCCCATCCGGCGCCGAAAGGTTCAAAAGGCGTGCGCATGCTCTCGTCGGCGCAGACGAAAAACACATGCGCGAGCGGGTTGTACCGGATTGTCTCGCCGCCGTCCAGCCGGTAACAGAGCCTGACATATTGATCGTCCTGACGGTCAATCAGCAACGCCTCGTCGATCACCACGCCAGCGTCCGGAATGGCGACCGGTTCGGTCAGCTTCCGCGCGGCGGTGACGGGCGGCGTTTTGAGCCGGAACGGCAGATAGGTTTGCGCCACGGAATTTTCAGCCGGATCCTCGCCCGGTTCCGCCTTGACATAGCGAACCATGCACCAGAGATCGACGGCTTCACGGTGATCCTGTACCTGCAGCCCGCAAAAGAAGGAAAGCGATCCATCTTCATTTGCTACCGCGCCGACATTGTCGGGCGTAGAGGCGGACGAGACAATGTGCGACTCCACGTAATACAAAGGAACGCCGTCCTTTGTTTCCTCCGGGGTTTGCGCGCCGCCGCTCTCAAAAATCGCATCCCGCAGCACGCCGGGAACGCCGGGTTTCAGCGACACGGTCGCGCCAACCTGCAGCGTGGCCCCGGACCACCTGACTTCCGTTACGGTCACGTCAAAATCCGCATATGCTTCGGACAGGAGCGGCGTCCCGTCGTCGTTTGCCGTGACGACGGAACCGAAATCCTTGCTGAAATAGTGCAGGCCCGCCTGCTGCGGTTCCGCGCCCGCGGCGGCCGTCCACAGCAGCGAGACGCCAAAAGCGCACGCAAAAATGACCGAAAGCCCTTTGTGTTTCATATCCACGCCTCCTTTGACCGCGCCCGTACCCATCCCATGCGTCCAAAATATGGCAGCGCGGCATCGTCTATAAGACGCAAAAAACGGACGAATGGTTGCCTGCGCGGAGAAAAGCGCTTCGTAAGGGCGGCGCGGCAAGCCAAAATCGCGACTCTCCTCAAAAAATGCAAGTTTCGATATTCATACTTGCATTTATCGAAAAGTGTGGTATACTCATCCAAACTGTTGAGGAGGGATAACACATGCGCAAAAAGAATCTCTGCGCGGCTCTGCTGGTTCTGTTCCTGGTCGGAACGATCTTCCCGGCGCACGCGGCCACCTTCCTGTCCATCGGCACGGGCGGCACCGCCGGCACCTATTACCCGCTCGGCGGCGAAATCGCCAACCTGTTCAACACGACGATTCCGGACGTCAAGGCGACTGCCCAGGCGACCGGCGCGTCGGTTGAAAACCTGCGGCTGATCAACGCGGGCGAGGCGGAACTTGGCTTTACGCAGAACGACGTCGCGGCGTACGCGTATGCCGGCACCGATATCTTCGACGGCGAAGTGATCGACACATTCTCGGTGGTCGCGTCGCTGTACCCGGAGATCATTCATCTGGTTGTGCGCGCGGACGCGGGCATCGACACGATCGCCGACCTGAAGGGCAAGCGCGTCTCGATCGGCGCGGCTGGCTCCGGCACGGTGTTCAACGCGATGCACTTCCTCGCCACCGCCGGGCTGACGCTCGACGACATTGACGAGCAGTACTTAAGCTTCGCCGAGTCCGGCGACGCGGCGAAGAACCGCCAGATCGACGCGTTCTTCTGCACCGCGGGCGTGCCGAACGCCGCGATCACCGAGCTTGCCAGCGGTTCCGCCGCGAAGGTGCTTTCGCTTTCCGCAGATGAAATGGCGTCGCTGCAGACAGGGCACTCGTTCTATGTACCATACACGATTCCCGCGGGCACCTACCCGGGCATCGACGCCGATGTGCAGACCGCCGCGATCATGGCGCTGCTCGTCGCCGGAAACGACCAGGACGAGGAGCTTGTCTATCAAATGACCAAGAACCTCTTCGAAAAGGGGCCGGAACTGCTGACCCACGCGAAGAAGGCCGACATCACGATCGAAACGGCGCTGGACGGCGTCGGCGACGTGCCGATTCATCCCGGCGCGGCCAAATACTACAAGGAAGTCGGCATTCTGAAATAAGGCGCGCAAAAACGGAAGCCGTTTTCGAAAGAGCGAGGGAACGTCAGCAGCAGCGCCTCTGGCGTTCTCTTCATACCATCGATTCCTTTTCACGCAGCGACAGGAGGCGAGTGCATGAGCGAAGAGAAACGAGACATCATCAAAGGCGCGCAACTCACATCGGAAGCCGAGATCGCGCAGGTGATGGAAAAATACGACAAGGAATCCGTCACGCGTCACTATGAGGGCCCGCTGCGCTGGATTGTCGGCGGCCTTTGCGTGCTGTTCGCGCTGGTGCAGCTATACGCCGCGTTCACCGCGAACATCCCGGCGACGCAGTTGCGCCCGCTCCATCTCGGGTTTGTGATGATGCTGGTGTTCCTGATCTTTCCGGTGCGCAGGAAGTCGCGCCGCGACCGGTTGCCGTGGTACGATCTTCTGCTTTCGGTGTTCGCGATCGGCTGCTGCATGTACATCGTGCTGCAGCACATCGAGATCGCCAACCGCATTTCCAGCAAGATGACGCCGCCGTTCACAAAATTCCTCGACCTGTTCGTCGGGGCGTCGATCATCGTGCTGCTGTTTGAATGCTGCCGCCGGGTCGTCGGGTTGCCGATCATGATCATCGCGGGCGCGTTCATCCTCTACGGGTTCTTTGGCCGGGTCATGCCCGGGTTCCTCGCGCACCGCGGGTTCAGCTTCGAGCGGCTCGTGTCGACGCTCGTCTACACCACCGAAGGCATCATGGGCACGCCGCTGGGCGCGTCGTCGACGTTTATCTTCCTGTTCGTGCTGTTTGGCGCGTTCCTTGAAAGAACAAAGGTCGGCGAGTTCTTCATCGATCTCGCCAACGCCATCGCGGGGCACAAAAGCGGCGGCCCGGCAAAGGTCGCGATCATCACCAGCGCGCTGGAGGGTACGGTGTCCGGCAGTTCTGTCGCCAACACCGTCGGCAGCGGATCGTTCACGATCCCGATGATGAAAAAGCTCGGGTACCGCCCGGAATTCGCGGCGGCCGTAGAGGCCGCGGCGTCCACCGGCGGGCAGATCATGCCGCCGGTGATGGGCGCGGCGGCGTTCCTGATGGCGGAATCCGTCGGCGTTTCCTATCTGGAGGTCGCGAAGGCCGCGATCATCCCGGCGCTTCTGTACTTTGTCGGCATCTACATCATCGTCGACCTGGAAGCCAAGAAGTACGGGCTGGTCGGCATGGACAAATCGAAAATGCCGAAGTTTCTGCTGCTGATGCGGAAGCACGGCTATCTGCTGCTGCCGCTGCTGGTGATTATCGGGTTCCTCGGCATGGGCTACACGCCGATTTTTGCAGCGCTCGTCGGCATCGGCTCGGCGACGATCTGCGACCTGCTGCGGCATATGTTCGGCGCCGTGAACCGCGTCCGCGCCAAATCGGAAACGGCTGGCAAGGCGGCCGTCGCCGTCGCGAAGGACACCGGTGTGGACATCATCGCGTCGCTGCACAACGGCGCGCGGGGCGTGCTGGGCGTGGCGGTCGCGTGCGGCATGGCCGGCATCATCGTCGGCATGATCACGCTGACCGGGCTCGGGCTGGAACTCGGCACAGGCCTGTCGAAGCTCGCCGGCGGCAACGCGGTGCTGACGCTGATGCTGACGATGGTCGCGTCGCTGATCCTCGGCATGGGCGTGCCGACGACGGCAAATTACCTGATCACCTCGACGATCATGGCCGGTACGGTGATGAAAATCCTCGGCTGCCACATGTTGACGGCGCACATGTTCGTGTTCTATTTCGGCATCATGGCGGACATCACGCCGCCGGTCGCGCTGGCCGCGATGGCGGGTTCGGCGATCGCCAAATCCGACCCGTTCCGCACCGGGCTGAACGCGACAAAGCTCGCCATCGCCGCGTTCCTGGTGCCGTATATCTTTGTGTTCAACGAAAAAATGCTGTTCATCGGCGCGCATTGGTACGACATCCTGCAGATGGCCGTCACCGCGACGGTCGGCATGATCGGCGTCGGCGCGGCGGTCGAGGGATACTACACGCGCCACGCGCACCCGCTGCAGCGGCTGATGTTCGTGGCGGGCGGGCTGCTCCTGATCGACCCGGGCCTCGTGACCGACGCCGTCGGGCTTGTGATCATCGTGGGCGCGATGGCCTGGCAGGCGCTTGAAAACCGGAAGTTCGGCGGCCGGCTCGCGCCGTCGTTTGAACACTATGCCGGCATGCGGCTTCCGAAGAAGCTCGGGTACATGGCGACGGAATCGTTCGCGGCGATCGGGCGGCTGGTCAGGCGGTAGGGGAGAGGGGAGAGAGGAACGCCGAGGGGGAAAACGCCAGGAGGCTCCGCTTCCGGGCCATTGGCCCTTCAGAATCTCATCCTTTCACCTCACGGCGGGTTTTACACAGGGCGATTTCATTTACAATGAAATCGCCAATCGGGAACGTGGACGGCGCCTGAAATCTTGCGAGATGTCCGGGCGGCGCCGGGACCGGGCACAGAGTCCGCCGCCATCCAGCGGGATGGCTATGGAATCTGCGCATTTTCGGCGCGCATGTCGCCGAAAATGATGGCATTCGAGGCGTTCACACGCCTCGAGTTCCGGATTTGCTCACTGCTCATTCCAGATGAAATCGTCCTAGGGGTTTTACGCGATTCTCTATTGACAAGCGGAACGCCAAGGGGCTTGACCCCTTGGCGTTCCTGTGTACGAGTGCCAGCGGGCATTACTCGTCGCCCAGGCCCTGCATCTCAGCTTCGTTGCCGAAATCGTCGATCTTCGCTTCCGGCACGTCGGAGCCGATGTTCATAAGGTTCTCCACGCCGTCCTTGGTGACGTAGGTGAAGTCCATGTATGTCGGCAGAATCTGGATGAACGTCTTGCCGGGCAGCATCGTGATCTCGTTGCCGTTGATGTCCGAGAAGATTGTGCGGTCATTCTTCGAGGCGCGCGACCATGTGCCGCGGATATGGCGTCCGTCGATGAACGCGTCCATGACGCCGGATCCGATCAAGTTGGTCATCGGGCGGTACGCTGCGCCGCCGGCAAACGTCAGGTCGCAGAACTGCACGATGACGTTGGAGGCGACGATGCGCTTTTTCGTCATGCCGTCATACTGTTCCTTGCCGTCGTAAAAGCGTTCGTACACGCGGTCGGCCGCGTTAAATTGATAGCTTGGGAAATACTCGCCGTCCGCGTCATACTTGATCTTGATTTCACGCGCGGTATCCTGCCCGCGCGAAGGCTCTTCGTTGCTGAATTTGTAGGCGTGCGACTTGGGCTGGTATGCCGATCCCTGGCTGTTGTTCGGCCACTGCTCCATGATGCGCTGCAGGTTGACCACCGCGTCGTGCGGCGAAACGCGCTTGAGCGTCTGATCGTCTTTGAACGTATCGCGGTAGAAGGCGTCGGATGTACGCGTCGGGCCTTTGCCGACGGCGTTAAACAGCATGTCCTTCGGGACTGCGTTGCCCTTGAAATAGTCATAGATGTTCGTTCCGGGTTCGGTCTGGCCGCCCCAGAAAACGAACGGCGCGTCCCATTCCTGGCGGATCTCGCAGTGCTGCACGCGCGCCGAGCGGACTGAGCCGACGACGGCGGGATGGTTGTCGTTGAAGACGAGCGTATACCGCGTGTGTGCGGGCCCCCAGTAAATGGCCTCATAGACGACATCCGCTTCCGACATGTTGATGTGCGGCCGCGCGCTGTGGTCGTTGCTGACCTGCACAACAACCGGGCGGTACTCGCCGGTGAAATCCAAACCGGTGGTCGGCGACTTGCCGTCCGGCACGTCGTTTGATCCGAACGCGCCGGTCGAGAACGCTTTTGGCATCGTCAGGGTATTGGACGTCATCGGCGCGGCAAAAGCGCCGGACGCCCCCAGCAGTGCGATGGTCAGCAGCAATGAAAGCAACCGTTTTTTGTTTGTCAACAAGGAAAGGCACCTCCGTCATTCGCGGTTTTTATAAGCATCCATGGTAAATTCGGGAGAAATGGAAAAATTCCTTCTCCCCTGTCATCCGAATAGACGATTTGCGCCGACATTTCTATCCATACCATTCCAAGAAACTGCGCGGAATTCCGTGTTTGCAAGACAACGCGTTGTTTGATTCAAATTTTTTCGAATTGTAGCAGGAATATGGCATCGAAACGTAGTATACATTGCGCCGTGTTGCAAATTTCAGGCAATGGGCGCAAAAGAGCGCTCCGGCGCAAGGAGGGAACCATGACTTTGACCATTTCCAGGCGGTGCGCGTCCATCGCGCCGTCCGCGACGCTCGCGATTGACGCGCGCGCGAAGGCGCTGAAGGCCGCGGGCGAGCGCGTTGTCGGCTTCGGCGCCGGCGAACCGGACTTTCCAACCCCCGAATACATCTGCGACGCGGCGCGGGAAGCCATCGCCAAGGGCATGACCCGCTACACCCCGGCGAGCGGAACGCCGGAGCTTCGCCAGGCCATCTGCCGGAAGCTCTCGGACGACAACGGCCTTTCCTACAAGCCGGATCAGATCATCGTGTGCAACGGCGCGAAACAGGCGCTGCTCGGCGCTTTCCTGGCGGTGCTCAACCCGGGCGACGAAGTGCTGCTGCCCTCGCCGTGCTGGGTCAGCTATCCGGAGATGATCCGGATGGCGGACGGTGTGCCGGTGTACGTCCCCGGCAGGGCCGAAGACGGCTTTTTGCCGACCCTGGACGAGATCGACGCGCGCGTTACCGCGAAAACTAAAGCGATCCTCGTCAATTCGCCGTCCAACCCGACCGGCTGCGTATACCCGGAAGCGCTGCTGCGCGGGATCGCGGAACTGGCGGTCGCGCGCGGGTTATACGTCATATCGGATGAAATCTATGAAAAGCTGATCTACGGCGGGCACAGGCATATCTCGATCGCGTCCTTCGGCGAAGCGATCTGCGAGCAGACCATCGTCATCAACGGCATGTCCAAGACCTACGCGATGACCGGTTGGCGCATCGGATACGCGGCCGGGCCCAAGGCGCTCATCGCCGCGATGGGCGCGTACCAGAGCCACGCGACGTCCAACCCGAACTCCATCGCGCAACACGCCTCCGTCGCGGCGCTGCGGGACGGCGAGGCGATCATCTCCGCGATGCGCGACGAGTTTGACGCGCGCCGCCGCCATATGGTTGAGCGCATCCGGCGCATCGAAGGCCTCGGATGTGTGGAGCCGTTCGGCGCGTTCTACGTCATGATGGATGTGCGGGGCGTTCTCGGCCGCGCCTTTGGCGGCAAGGCGATCGACTCGGCCATGGCGTTCAGCGCTGTTTTGCTGGACGAGGCCAAGGTCGCGGTCGTTCCGGGCGAGCCGTTTGAAGCGCCGGGCTACTGCCGCCTCTCCTACGCGGTCAGCCGCGCGGACATAGACGCCGGGCTGGACGCGATTGAGGCGTTTGTGCGGGCGCTGGAATAGTGGGCGCCGGCGGGATCCAAGGAAGACAGTCCTTGGATCCCACGGTTCCGGCGGCCCGCGACGCAGTTACATCGAGGCGCAGAGAATGAAGCTTGTGATGGTAACGGTGGAGAGCAGCGTCGCCACCCAGAAGACCGATTTGGCGTAACAGGCGGCATAGCTGTTGGAGCCGCCGCGCGAGCGCAGATGGTTGATGCGGATGACAAAGAGCGTGACCAGCAAAATGATGGCCAGCGAAAAGAAGTTGACGTATTCGATCAGGCCGGAGCCGCGCGCGTCGGACAGAAGGTTCATGCCGACAATCATAGAGGAAACGACGCCAAAAATGCCTGTGCTGATTGCGCCCATCGCGTCGGTTCCGTTGTATGCGCAGTTGTAAAGGCCGATGCACACCCAGAGCAGGATGCCCAGCAGGCCGAGGAACGCCTTGAGAAACAGCCCGTACCCGCCTCGGTTTACAGATACCGCGAACATGTACTCCATCGTCTTTTTGCCGTCAAACCCCTTTGCCTCCAAAACCGGGTGCGCCATGTCGTTGGCGTACTCGTTCAGGTACACGCCGCAGTTGGTGCTGATCATGTCAAAACCGGAGATGACCAGATGCCGGTTCAGCCCGCTGTTGTCCTTGTCGGGCACATACCAGACCTCGCTGATGTCGCGGTCATCCTCGATGAAAAGCATAAGCTGATGGCTGTCGAGCGGATAGCGCGTGGTATCGAAGTATTTCTCGATCGTGGCGTTGACACGGTACGCCTGATAGTGGACGCCGTCCTGGTGAAACTCTTCGACAAGCTCTTTGCGCGTGATGTCCCCGTTGCCGACAAAAAACGTGTTGCCGGGATACAGCTCGCGCGGCCATTCGTCCCCTTCCCAGCGGAACCAGACGAGGAACTTGACCTTCCATAGGTTGTCGCGCACGGAGATGTCCGGGATGGATTCCACCTGCGTGCCGACAAGCACGCGCTTGGCGTTCACAGCGCCGGTCAGCAGATCGATCCGCTCCTGCGTCACTTCATGCTTTTCTTCGTATTTGGCCATCGTTTCGGCTTTGTTTTCGGCCATGTGCAGCGAGCCCATGACCGCGTAAGCGCCCATGGGCAGCAGGAATATCAGCACGGTCAAAATGACGCGAACCTTCTCGGCGCGCCGGAGTCCCCTGAAATTTTGAAACATTGGTCTTCTCCTCTGCGGATTATCCGTATTGTGTCATAGTATATGGACTTTATCGGACTTGCGCAAGGCCTATCGTGAACTGGCACGGCGAACAATGGGTACGATATTATGCCGGATGGGGCGGCAGGACAGGGGTGGATTGACGCTTACGTCGAAACCGGATACTATCCCCGTTCCCGAGCAAGAACGTCAGAAAACCGATTAAGTCAGGGCTTGCATCGCTGTGCATCTCTGCCTATCAGTACAGATGGCTTTTGCAAGAGCATGGTAAAACAGAACTCGCGCGCCTAAAAATACACATTGCAATTCTTCGCAGGCAGGTACTGCGCGTCGTTGCTGGCGTCGCGGAATTGCTTGGGCGGGACGCCGACGACCGTTTTGAACGCACGGTAGAAGTGCGATGTGTCGCAAAAGCCGAGTTTGTGGCCGATGTCGGTGATCGGCAAGGCGGTCGTCGTCAGCAAATGCTTGGCCGCCGCAATCTTTCTTTCCGCGATGAATTTGGAAAGCGGCATCCCCATCTGGGCGCCGAAAAAGCGCGACAGATGGTTCCGGTTGAAGTGATAGTATTCGGCGATGGTTTCGACCGTGATCCGCTCGCAGATGTTGCTGTTTACATAATTGATGATGTCGCTGAGCACGATGCGCTGCCTTCGGCTGTTCTTTGGCGGGGCGGGGCACCCTTCGTCCAAATAGGCGGAGCCGATGATCACAAGCAGTTCAAACATCAGCACAGTCATTTTCATCTCCGGCAGCGAGCGCGGCGTCGTCACCGTCATCCCGAGCCGGACGATCTCATCCGTCAGTTCGACCACCCGACAGAACGCCTCGCGTGTCAACTCCACCATGTGCATCAACGCGTCCGCGGGCTCAAATACGCTGGTCAGCATATCGAAAGTGTATCGTTTGAAGAACTCGGCAAAGTGTTCGGTGGAAATATAGAACACTGTGCGGTCGTAGAGGATGTCGGGGTCGGTCCTGAACCGGTGCAGAATGTTGGGGCGGAGTATGTAGACGACGTTTGGGCGCAAATCGATTTCCAGCTCCGCCACATGCACTTTTCCGGTGCCGGAGTACAGAAAGCTGATCTCCAGCATTCTGTGCGAGTGGAACCCCGTCATATTGAGGGAATAGCTCTGCTTGTGGTACTCGATGCCGTACCCTTCAAAATCCTTGCAAAACAGCGGATCGTCCATCGGATCACCCCTTTTATCGTACACAAACGCCGGGAACGTGTCAAGTGACCGCTGGATCTATTCAATATATCGGCACAAAAGTACAATACGGTTTTGCGTTGATTCTGTATCATCGGTACAAGGGGTGGTCAAAATGATCGGCCGGAGCAAGGCTTCCCGCTTGCGCGCGCGTCTTCGAAATCAATACGCGTTGCTGCTGATGCTCGCGCCCGCGGTTGTGCTGGTGCTGATCTTTTCCTATGGGCCGATGTACGGCGTCTCGATCGCGTTTCTCGACTACAACCCGGCCGCGGGCATCTTAAAAAGCAGCTTCAAGGGGCTGCAACACTTCCGGGCGGCCTTTTCCGACTCGATCTTCTATACGACGATGCGCAACACGCTGGCGATCAGCACGCTGAGCATCCTGTTCAGCTTTCCGGTGCCGATCCTGTTCGCGGTGATCCTCAACGAGGTGCCCTTCCGCAAATATACGCGCGTGATCCAGACCGCGTCAAGCCTTCCGCACTTTTTTTCAACCGCGGTCGTCGGCACGATGTGGCTGCTCATGTTCGACAGCAAGGGGATCGTCGTGCAGATCCTCAACGCGACCGGCCTGATGACCGAACGCGCGTCGCTCTGGTCGATCAAGGAAGTCTACTGGCCGCTGCTCCTGATTGTCGGCACATGGAAAAACATCGGCTGGAACGCGATCATCTACCTGGCCGCGCTGTCCGGCGTCAACCCGGAACTTTACGAGGCCGCGCGCGTCGACGGCGCCAGGCGCGTCCAGTTGATCCGCCACATCACGCTGCCGTCGCTCAAGGGCACGATCGTCGTCATGCTGATCCTGTCGGTCGGCGGCCTGTTCCGCGGCAACTTCGATTGGTCGTACATTTTCGGCAACATCTTCAACCACGAGTATTCGTATGTGATCGAGTATTACACGCTCCGCGCGGGGTTTGAGCGGCTGCAGTACTCGTTCTCGGCCGCGGTCGGGCTGTTCCAGTCGCTGGCCTCGCTGCTGCTGGTGCTGGGCGCGAACCGCCTGGCCAGACGCGTCGCCGATCAGGCGATCTTTTAGTAAAGGAGGCGGCGCTTTTGTCAACCATCCGTGCAAAACATCCGCGCATACGCCGGGACGGGCGGCACATTGATGTCCTTGCCACGCTGATCAGCTCGGTCGTGCTGTTCCTGAGCGCCTATCCGATCTGGTACGCGCTGATCAACTCGCTCAACGACGCGTCCAAGCGGACGACGCGCGACAGCCTGCTGTGGCCCGCCAATTTTACGCTGGACGCGTACGCCGCGATCGTCAAGGAGGGCGGACTGTTCAGCGCGTTCTTCGTTTCCACGCTGCGTACCGTGTCCGGCAGCCTGCTGCACCTTCTGGTCACATCCATGGCAGCGTATGTGCTCGTCAAAAGCAATCTGATCGGCAAGAAGTTCTTCACCGTGTTTTTCCTGATCTCGATGTACTTTTCAGGCGGCCTGATCCCGACCTATCTGCTGCTGACGCAGCTTGGCCTGCTGAACAATTTTCTCGTATACATCCTGCCCGCCGCGTTTTCATACTACAACGCGCTGCTCATGATGGCGTTCTTCCGCAGTCTGCCGGACGCGCTGGAAGAGTCCGCGCTGCTGGACGGCGCCGGACATTTCACGATCTACCGGCGGATCATCCTGCCGCTTTCCAAGCCGATCCTGGCGACGGTGATCCTCTTCAACGGCGTCTACCACTGGACCGACTGGTTCTCCACGCTGTTCTACACGACAAACAGAAGCCTGACGACGCTGTCCGCGCTGATCATGCGCCTGCTGTCGCAGACGGAGGCGCAGTCGATCATCTCGGGCGCGGAGATGGCGGCGCTCGCGGAGGGCGGTACCGGGCGCATCAAAATGATGCTATCGATTCAGGGTATCCGCTACGCGGCCGCGATGGTGGCCATCCTGCCGGTGGTGCTCGTGTACCCGTTCATCCAGCGCTATTTTGTTAAGGGGATCATGCTCGGCGCGGTCAAAGCCTGAAAAACAAACGGAGGGATGGTTCTATGTCAAGCCTTTCAAAGTTTCACCCGTCGTGGGATCAGTGCAAGGTCGGCGTCGACCCGACGCGCGCGTATGAGGACGAGTTTGTCGAGCTGGCGGGCGATTTTGAGGGCGCGAACGCGCACCACCTCAAAAAGCTTGGCGAAGGGCACTACTACGTCGAGAGCGAGCCGGAGCCCGGCGATCACGGGTTCTCCGGCGAGGGGTACTATTTCTGTGTCGGCGTGCGGTTCAAAGACCCGAAGATGGACAAAATCACGCTTCGGTTTTACGCGGTCGGCGACGAAAAGACCTGCCACCGCGGCCAGATCGGGCACGACACAGAGCACTGCGTGCTCTGGTACGGCGGCGCGTATCACCAGCTTGCGCGCGAAAACATCCATGTCGTCGACGCGGACAAAGACGTGCTCGACTTTGTGATACCGCGTCCGGAAGGCGTCGATACGGTTTTCGTCATGAACTTTCACTGGTGGCCTTTTTCGGACGGCATCCGGTACTTCCTCGACCTGTGCGAAAGGACGCCCGGCATGCGCTCCGAGGTCATCGGCGTCAGCCTGCAAAACCGGGCGCAGTACGCGTTTGAGTTCGGTTCCGATAAGCCGGACGCGTACAGAATTCTTCTGACGCAGACGATGCAGCCCTCCGAGTGCGGTCACCTGCTCATCAAGTACATCACCGACTTTTTGCTCTCGGACGACCCGGTCGCCAAGGACATTCTCAAGGATTTTCGTTTTTTCATCGTGCCGTTCGCCAGCCCGGACGGCTCCGCGCTGGGCCTGTGCGTCAGCAACTCCCGAGGCGATTTTCTCAATTTTCAGTCGCACAAGGCGGCTGCGGGCGACCCAAACACGCCGCCCGAGACGATGGCCGTCTACCGTTATATCGAAAAGGTGCGCCCGCTGATCTACTACGACATGCACTCCAACAACTGGTCGACGCGCAAGGGCAACATGCTGATCCGCTACCGGCACTATCTGATTTTGGATCGCGAGCTGCAAAGGCTTTGGGATCACCTGGAGGAGCGGTTGCTAACGCTGCCGCGCATGGTGCACGAGAACTGGACCGACGAGTACGAGGGCTACTACCAGGCGACGATGGGCTATCAGGCCGCGATGTATCTGAACGCGATCTCGGCGATGATCAAGCAGCACGACCGATTCGAAGTGGAAACCCTTCAGAACGACGCGATCGCGGCCATCGTCGCGACGTGCGAAGAGGTGCGCAAATGGAAGGCGGCCAGGAAGATCGTCAGGGATTGACAACCGTAGGGTGTCATAGGAACAGAAAGGAGCATCCCCCATGTTGAAACGAAGGATCTGGGTAGCCCTGTTGCTGGTGCTGGCGCTCGTGCCGGTGAACGCGGTCGTCGTATCGGCGGCGTCCGATGCGTGGGACTGGGAGGCGGACACCTCCCCGATCACGTTAAAGGCGTACGTCCACAACCTGACCGCGGTCACGCGCTGGGACAACGACGTCAACCAAACCGCGAGGACATTCACCGAGAAAACCGGCGTAACGCTCGAAATTGTCAAGCCGGCCACCGCGGAGGAGCGCACCAACGCCATCGCGCTGATGTTCGCCTCGGACGACCTGCCGGATCTGATGTTCCAGATGCCGGTCGACAACCCGGTTGTCCGCTCCGCGATCGAAAGCGGCAAGCTGTGGGCGATCGACGAGCTGGTCGACCAGTACGCGCCGAAGATGCGCGAACTGCCGTACTTTGACCAGGGCTCGCTGACATGGCTGACCGAGGCGGACGGCCACTGCTACCAGCTCTGCTCCGGCGTCTATGACGACGACGCGACCGACTACCTCTCCAAGTACAACGGGCTGGTCAACACCGACTCGCCGTGCCTCCTGATCCGCACCGACATTTACGACGCGATCGGCCGCCCGGACATGACGACACCCGACAACGTCTACGAGGCGCTCAAGAAGGTCAAGCAGGAATACCCGGACTATCTGACGCTTTACGTCCGCAACGACTACTGGGGCACGACGCTGTTTGGCCCGTGGCTGCAACAGTTCGGCCTGGATACCTGGAGCGGCGGCGAGTATTATGTGCACGACGGCCGCCTGGATCATCCGTTTTTCGCGCCCGAGGCGCGCGAAGCGGTCAAGTTCCTCAGCAAGATCGCGCGCGAGGGCATCCTCTCCAAAGAGGCGTTCACAGACGACTCGACCGGGTTTGTCTCCCGCGTGAACAACGGCGAGTGCGCTTCCTTTGTGTGGAACCTGAGCATGCACATGTCCAAGCCGTCCGACGAGTCGACGACCCACGAGGCGCTGCCGTTCCTCAATAGCTGGAAGTCGAACATCACGCGCTCCGGCTATGACGTCATCCTGATCCCCAAGTCCTGCAAGGCGCCGGACCGCGTGATCCGCTTCCTGGAATACGCGGCCAGCGAGGAAGGGCAGCAGCTCCAGTGGTGGGGCATACAGGGCGAAAAAGGCCAGGCGTACGAGGGACTGGTCAAAGGGCCGCACTACTACATTGACGAGACAGGCAAAGCGACGCACTTCCCGGAGTTTGTCGTGGAGCGCAACTCGACCTGGCCGCAGGCGCAGGAACTGACCGGTACGTTCGCCTATCGGTTCTACTGGTCCTACAAGATCAAGCTGCAGGGGTTCTGGCCGGACGCCAGCAATGAATTCCTGACCAACCTCAACAACACCTACAAGGATCGGGTCGTCTACCAGCCGTATTATCCGACCAGAAGCTTTGACATGAGCGACGAGCTCAAGGCGATCCGCACGCACCTGACCGAGATCGAATCGAACTACTCGGCCAAGATCCTGTGGGCCGCGTCCGAAGAAGAAGCGCTGTCGCTGTATGACCAGATGCTTGCGGAGTTCACCGCCGCGGGCGTCGAGAAGGTCTACGACTACTACACGCAGAAGTACCAGGACAATCTGGCGGCCGCTGGGGCCTGAATAACGAGCGATGCGGGACACGGGGGCTTTGTCCCCCTTGTCCCGCTGGAATTTCTTCTTTAATTTGCCTTGTGGCGGGATGGAGCAACGATGCGCAAGATCATTTTGTCGGTCATTGGCGGTGGCAGCGTCAACTGGATGCCAATGCTGATGCGCGACATCTACCTGATGGACAGCGTCCCGGGCGGTGAAATACGGCTGATCGACCCGGAGACAACGCACGCGGAGGCGGTCGCGGACATGCTGCGCGCCTGGAACGGCCTGCGCGGCAAGGGTTTTGAGATTCGGACGTTGAATGACTACCATGGCGCGCTCGACGGCTCGGATTTTGTTTTGACGACGTTCAGCCCGGGCGCGATGGACGCGTTCGAAAACGATCTGGAACTGCCGGTCCGGTTCGGCATTTGCCAGCCGGTATCGATGACGGTCGGGCCGTGCGGCATCTCCGCGGCGCTGCGCACCGTGCCGGTCGCGTATGAAATTGTTGAAGAAATGGAAAAAGCATGTCCCGGCGCGTGGCTTTTGAACGTGACCAATCCGATGAGCGCTGCGGTGAAAGGCTTTTCGCTCGCCGCGAAAACGGTTAAAGTCGTCGGCCTGTGTCACGAGTATCACAGCGCGATGATCCGCTATGTCGGCCCGATCATCGGTCTGCCAAAGCCCGAAGGCATGGACGCGCTTACGTATTTATATGCATACCTGCCCGCGCAGGGCGTTGACGCGACGGTCGCGGGGCTGAACCATTTTATCTGGCTGACCGGGCTTTCGCGCGAGGGCGTCGACCTGCTGCCCGTTGTTCGCGCCCATTGCGAAGCGCACTGGGGCTGGGGCGGCGCGGCGCCGGGCGACGCGTTTTCGGTAGGCGATCCGTTCGGCGAGGCCGCCGCCGTCAAGTTCGCGCTGTGCCGCCGGTTCGGGTATCTGCCGCTCGTTGGCGACCGGCATCTGGTGGAGTTCATGCCGAGCCTATGCAACCCGCAAAACGGTTACGGCATGGCGTACCGTGTGTTCAAGACCACCGTCGACGCGAGGCGGCGCGGCAAGGCGGACCAGCTTTCAAACATCCGCGGGATGGCTTCCGGCGAATCGCGCATGCGCTGGACACGCTCGGGCGAAGAGCTGCCGAACATCCTGCGCGCGGTGCTGGAAGGCACTGAGACCGACGCGATCGTCAACGTGCCGAACGCCGGACAGATCGCCAACCTGCCCTCGGGCCCGGTCGTGGAAACGCACGCGCGGGTCAGCGCGGACGGCATCGCGCCGCGCCCCGCGGGCTGCCTGCCTGGCGCGGTGGGCACGCTGTGCAGGCTGCATGCGGACGTGCACTTGCTGACCGTCGCCGCCGCATTGGAAGGAAATCGGGCCAAGCTCGTCGAAGCACTGAGTTTGGATCCTCTGTCCGCGCCGATGGACTTTTCCGACATTGAAAAACTGGCGGAGTTGCTGCTGCACGCGAACAAACCGTGGTTGCCGCGATTCTTCCGCTAAAAGGAGCATGCCGTGCAATACCATGATCTGAAAGCACACCTGCTCAGCCGGTACGACGCGGTCGGCCGGCAGAGCGGTTTCCGCGCGGAAACCGAGGCGGAGCACGCGGTATGGAAGCGCGCCACCGTCGAAACGCTTCGCGCGCTGACCGGCCTCGACTACGCGCCGGGCATGCAGACGCCGCCTGCACGGCTGGCCGAAACGGCGACGTTTCCCGGTTACACCCGCGAAAAGCTGCTGATCGAGACCGCGCCCGGCGTCATTATGCCGACATACCGGCTGGTTCCGGAGGGGCTGAGGGCGGGGGAGAGGCGGCCGATCGTCATCGCGCCGCACGGCCACGGCAGCCACGGCAAGGACGCGGTCGCCGGAAACCTGCGGAACGCCGCGATTGCCGCGACGGTTGC
>JAVBOQ010000340.1:0-16333 GCA_031550455.1 Eubacteriales bacterium | reverse complement strand
GCGTCCTTTGTCCTGCGCCGGGCCAGCGCGGCTGTCGGCGAGAGCCTTTCGGTGACGATCGACAGGTTGCGAAACGCCGGGTGCGACTCGTCCGACTGCTGGCTCGACAGGCAGACCTCCAGGAAGCTCGCGATTTCCACGTCGACCGCGCCGGAAGGCGGCGCGTGCAGCCGGAACCAATGCACGGCGACGCCGTCGAGCGGCGACACAAAGCAGGTCATCTCGCATGTCGCCCCGTCACGCGACAGGCTGAATTCCGCGCGGCTGCGGTCAAACCGGATTTCGGCAGCGCGGTGAAACGGTTCAATTTCGCCGTCCGGGTATCGCAGGTAGAACCGAATGCCGCCTTCATACAGCGGATCGGGCCTGCGTCGCGTCAGCATCAAGCCGTTGTGTGAAATGTAGCCGTTTCCGCGCGCGTCATGCGTCAGCGTGGTGCCGCCGCCGTACATTACCTGCGTCTCCGGCGGGAAGTCCGCGGCGTTCGCCTTGCGGGTGAGCGTCGGTTCCGTCCATCGCATGGTTTCCGGGAGCCTTGCCGTGCTCGCGGAGCGCAGCGCGGGCCGCCCTGGCTTTCTTTCTTCCAACAGAAGCGCGTAGGCTTCCACCTGCGGAAGCCCGTGGAAGTGGCGCGTCAGCGCGCCTTCGGTCAGCGCGTTGCATACTGCGGCCAGGATCATGCCCTGGTGGTGCGCCATGTGGCTTTTGACAAGGCGATAGCCGAGGCGTTCGTCGCCTTTTTCCGCGTCCCAGTCGGCGGCCTCATAGAAGCCCATGTCGGTCATCCAGCCAAGGTCGGCCATGGCCCGGAGGTTGTCGGCGGCGCCGCGCGGAGACACGGAAAGCGCGAGCGCGGCCGCGTAGGGCGCGACGACGCGGCGCAGCCGCGCTGTCTTTAACGCCAGCCGAGGCAGGCCGAACGCGCGGTACTGATACGAAAGCGATGTGTCAAACGCGCAGTATCCGGACTCGGACACGCCCCACTGCATGCCGTCGAACGCGGACATCTGCTCGCGCACCACGTTCCCGCCCGTGTCGCTCAGCAGCGTGCCGTGCGGCGAGTGCAGAAAAATCGCGGGGAGAAGGTACTCGAACATCGTCCCGCTCCAGGATAGCAGCGCGGAACCGCCCCGCGTGCCGGTCATTGCCCGGCCGAGGCGGTGCCAGTGCTTCAGCGGCACCTCGCGGCGCATCAGCGCGATGTAGCTGGTCAGCCTCGATTCGCTTGCGAGCAGGTCGTAATGCGCGCTGTCCGGCGTCCCGGAATCCGCGTGGACACCGACATAAAACAGGTCGGCCGCGGGATTGTACAGCTTTGAAAAGTCCATCGAGGCCGCGAGCGCGTCCAGCCGCGCCGGAAGGGACAACAGGCTGGCGTCGACCCTGGACAACTGCGCGCGCATCGCCTGTGCCGCGAGCAGTAGGCACGCGGCAAGGTTCCCGCTGTCGACGGACGAAACATAGCGGCCCGAAAGCGGCTCAAGCGTTCGGGTGTCGTACCAGTTAAAAAGATGCCCATTCCATTTTTCCATCCGTTCCAGCGATGAAACCGTCTTTTCGACGCGGCGCGCGGCCTCGTCGGCCTCGAGCAGCGAAAGCTCGCACGCGGACACGCACGCGATCAGGTACATGCCGATGTTCGTCGGCGACGTGCGCTCCGCGACGCCGCGCGGCGGGTCGACCTGCAGGTTGTCGGGCGGCAGGTGGTGCGTCTTGTCGGTGACCGTCGCTTCAAAAAAGCGCAGCGTTCGAAGCGCCGTATCCAGCAAAAAGTCCCGGAGCGCCTGCGGCAGCGCGGCGCGCTTTGGCTGCGCGCCGTCGAGCCATTTCGCGACCAGCGGCGCGGAGAAGAACAGCGCGGAAACCGGCGTGGCGGCAAACAGCCACGCGGGCGCGTGAACCGCCGCGAGCAGCAGCAGCGCGCCACACACGTAATTCGGCCAAAAGCGCAGGCTCGATTTGCCGGCGTTTTGACGCTCCGCCTCGTGGGACGGAAGCCATTCCAGCAGCCGCTTGCGCGAGAAAAGCACGCGCCACACGGTGCGCAGCGCGGCGTCCAGCAGGCATTTCGCCTCAAAAGGCAGCATGGCGATGTGCGAGGCCGCCGCGGCCAGGCTCCGTCGCGTGGCCGGCATCAGCGCGCGGACATGCGGCAGCAGAAGGCCCGCGGCAAACGCCACAGGTTCGTCCGCCCACACGCCCGCGATGATCATCAAAAGCGACGCGGCGGGTACAAGGCTGCGCCGCAGGTTGTCGTAGATCTTGAACTGGTTCAGCGCCGACAGCGGGTTGCGGAACCTGCCGTTTTTGCCGCGAACCCAGGGCATCAGCCACGGCAGAAGCTGCCAGTCGCCGCGCGTCCAGCGGTGCAGGCGCTTCATCCAGCCGGAAAGCGTCTGCGGCTGGCTGTCGTACAGCGCGATGTCGCAGGCAAGCGACGCGCCCGCCAGCGCGCCTTCCAGCAGGTCGTGGCTGAGCACCGTGTTGTCACGTATTTTGTTAGCGACGGCCGCCTCAAACGCGGGCGCGTCGTATACGCCTTTGCCGGCGAAGCTGCCTTCCCCGCAAAGGTTCTGGTACACGTCCGAGAAGGCGGTGATGTACGGGTCGAACCCGCCGTCGCCGCCCCAGAGGCGCGCGATCCGGGTGCGGACGGTGCCCGCGGACGTTTCCATGCGCGGCTGGATGACCGCGCAGCCACGGCGCTTTCCGTCGACGGTCAGCGCCTTGTTCAGCGGGTGTTGGATCATCCCGGCCAGTTCCAGCGCCGTACCGGGCGGCAACTGCGTGTCCGCGTCAAGCGTGATGACGGTTCGGAACTTGCTTTTTAACGCGTCCGCGCCGCATGTGGCGGCGTCAAAACGCGCGTCGGTTTCGCCGGTCAGCAGCATCCCGTTCAGCACGGCGAGCGCGCCGCGCTTCCGTTCGCGGCCCATGAAACGGCCCGCCCGCTCGTTCCATTCGCGCGCGCGGTGCAGGTAATAACAACCGCCGCCCCAAACGTCGTTGAGCGCGTTCACCGCGGAGAGCGCGGCCCCGAAAATTTCCGCGTCGTCCGGTTCGACCGCGGCCGGCCCGTCCTTGAAGTCCGCCAGCAGCATGTAGGACAGCCTTGTTTCCGGGTTTGCCAGGCGAAGCACGGACAGGTGCCGCGCCATTTCCAGCGCGTGCGCGCGGCTTGTCAGAAGCGTCGGGACGACGATGAGCACGTCGCCGTCGTCGAGCTGGTCCGGCGCGAGCCTCGGCATCCGGCGCGGCGGCGACAACCGGTGCACGATCAGCCCGACGAGCTGGCGAAACGCTTCGCCCGCGATCAGAAGGCCCGGCGCGGTCAGCCAGCTTCGGACGCCGAACAGCCAAAGCAGCGCGCCGACGGCGGTGGAGCCGATAAAAATCAGCAGAACGTACAGCGTCGCCGCGCGCTTGCCGACCGACAGCGCCGCGCGCAGCCCGCGCGGCGTTTTGCCGAGCGACTGCCAGAGCAGCGGCTGCCCGCCGTCCATCAGGTAATACCCGACATGGCGCGCGAGCTCCGGAACGGTTTTCCCGCCCACGTTCTCCGCGCAGGACAGCGCTTTCCGCGCGACGACCGCTTCCGGCGCGTGAAACCGGGACGCTAGCTTCGCGACCCTGCGCCGGTACATCGCGCGCGACGCGAAATCCATGCGCGGGTACACGCCGGTCGGGTCGCCGCGCAGCCACGCGTCGATCGCGGACAGCGATTCCTGCGTCGCGCGCCAGTCGAGCGTCGACAGCGCCTTCAGCGAGGCGATCGCGTTGCCCGCCCAGAGGCACGCGCGCGCCTGACGGTCGTGTTCCCGATGCGCGAGCTCGGCGGCCGTCTGCCCGAGCTCCGAAAGCCGCGCGTCAAGCTTTGCGGTCGCCTCCGCGTCCTCGCGCTCCTGCAAAAGGCAACAGAGCCGTTCCCAGTACGCGTCCGGCCTGTTTTTCTCGCGGATGTTGAGCGTCGCCTCGGCGTGCGTGCGCTGCCACTCGGTCTGGGCGGCGGAAGTCGCAAGCTCCGCGAGCAGCGCGAGCAGCGTCCGCCGCGCGGCCAGCGGCAGGTGACACAGCTCGGATTCGGTCAAAGGTTCGACGGTTTGCCACGCCTGCGCGGCCTGAAGGAGCGTTTCGCCGGTCACGCGCGCGTCGATATGGCCGACGCACTCGCGCGCGAGGCGGTGTACGCGCGCCTCCCCGTGGCAGGCGGGCAGCCTCGGCGCGGCGCGCAGCGCTTCCCGAAGCGAGGCGCAGGCCTCCTCCAGCAACCGCGCGTTGTCGACGAACCACTGGGCGGCGGGCGTTAACGCCTCGGCGTCAAGCCGCGCGCGCAGGATCGCGAGCGACGCGCTGAGCGCGCGCGTTTCACTGCGGATGCCGGCGATCCGCGCGGAACCGGTCCGGCCGCATTCGGAAGCGACGGCTTTCAGATGCCTTTGGAGCGCCTCGCCGTCCAGGCGTGCGCCGCGGATAACCTTTTGATGCTTTGCCATGCCGGTATAGTGCGCGCGTGAGCGGTTTTTGATGCGGAAGGCTTGTGTGAAACGTGCGCGTGATGTAGAATGGATAAAATGCGGAGGGTGACGTTTGCCAAAGATTGTAATGATCAATACCGTGCCGACCGGAAGCCACGGGCGGCTGATGGATGACCTGCGCCGCGCGTCGGAAGCGGCCGGGTTTGAAACGATGCTTGCCGTCGGCCGCGGTGCGGACGGACACGACCGCGCGGTACCGATCGGAACCCGCCGGGACGTCCGGCTGCACGGGCTTTTGACGCGCGCCTTTGACGCGCACGGGCGCGGGTCGCGCCGCGCGACCGAGGCGTTTGTCGACGCGCTGCGCTTGTTCAGGCCGGATCTTTTGCATATGCACAATCTGCACGGGTATTACCTGCACATCGAGACACTGTTTCGGTACATCCGCGAGAGCCGCGTGCCTACGGTCTGGACGCTGCACGACGCGTGGGCTCTGACGGGGCACTGCAGCCACTATATGCGCGTCGGTTGCGACCGGTGGCGGACCTGCTGCCACGGCTGCCCGCAAAAACGCGAGTATCCCGCGTCGCTTTGGCTGGACGCGTCGCGGCGAAATTATCAGGTCAAGCGCAGCGCGTATCAGCATCAGCCGAACCTGACGGTTGTCAGCCCCGCGCAGTGGCTTTTTGACGCGCTGGAGGCGTCGATCCTTCGGGACGCGCGGCGGGTGCTGATCCCGAACGGGATTGACCTGTCCCTGTTTTCCCCGGCGCGCGACGAAACCATGCGCGCGCGGTACGGCGTCGCGCCGGGCCAGGCGATGCTGCTGGCGGTGGCCGCGCCGTTTGACGAGCGTAAAGGGTTTTCCGACGCGCTTCGAATCGCGGAATCGGTTGGCGGACGCGTGCGGCTCGTGATGGTCGGCCTGACTGACAGGCAACTGCGGGGTCTGCCGGCGCATGTGACCGGCATCCGGCGCACAGACGGGCCGGAAGCGCTCGTCGCGCTGTACGGCGAGGCGGACTGCCTCGTCAACCCGACCTATGAGGATACATACCCGACCGTCAACATGGAGGCGATCGCGTGCGGAACGCCGGTCGCCGCGTACCGCGTTGGCGGCTGCGCCGACCAGATCGACGGGACGGTCGGCGCGGCGGTGACGCCGGGCGATTTTCGGGCTTTGGCGGACGCCGCGATGACGCTGGCCCGCGCGAAACCGCGCGTGACTGCGGCCTGCCGCGCGCGCGCCGAACAATATTTTGACAGACGGCATGCGATCGCGTCGTACATTGCATTATACCGAGAGATGACAGGAGCGTGACGGACATGCAAAAAAGGGAAAACATCTTCAACGTGCCCAACCTGCTGACGATGCTTCGGATGGCGATGATCGGCGTGTTTGTATGGATTTTTGCGGAAGGGTGGTACCTTTGGGCCGCGATCGTGTTTCTGGCAGCCGGCGCGACCGACATGCTCGACGGGTATATCGCCAGAAAGTACCGCCTGATTACTGACTTTGGCAAGATGATGGATCCGCTGGCCGACAAGCTGATGCTGCTCACCGCGCTGACGTGCCTGCTGGCGATCGGCTGGATGCCCGCGTGGGTGGTTGCCGTGGTCGCGATGAAGGAGTCGTCGATGGTCTTCGGGTCGGTCCTGATGTACAAGCGCGGCATCGTCGCGCAGGCGCAGCCGGTCGGGAAGGCCGCGCAGATGGTGTTTTCTGCGGCCGTCATCGCGACATTCCTGCATGAAACCATCGCGCCGTTTGATCTGGCGCTGCAGTGCGCCGCCGTCATCCTGACGGTGGTGGCGTTCTGGTGGTACATGCGCAGCGCGATCGAGGCCGCGTACCCGCACGGCGGGCGCGTGAACCGGTAGTCCGGGCGGCCCGTGTCCGCATTCCGCACAAATTAGCACTCATCGACGATGAGTGCTAATTTGTTGTTGACAAACGCGCGTTTCGCCGCTAGAATAGTCAAAGAAAGGCGAAACGCCAAATACAGGTCGAGGTGCAAAACAATGGAAAACAAGGGCAGCATTTCAATCCATGCGCAAAACATCATGCCGATCATCAAAAAGTGGCTGTATTCGGATAAGGATATTTTCATCCGCGAACTGGTGTCCAACGGCTGTGACGCGATCACCAAGCGCAAAATGGCGCAGCCGGACGAGCAGGCCGACTACCGCGTCACCGTCGAGGCGGACGAGGCAGCCGGCACGCTGACGTTCATTGACAACGGCGTTGGCATGACGGCGGACGAAATCGAGAAGTACATCAACCAGGTCGCCTTTTCCGGCGCGGAAGAGTTCTTGAAGCAGTACGGCGGCGAAGGGGACGAGAAGAAGGGCGGCATCATCGGCCATTTCGGCCTCGGGTTTTACTCCGCGTTCATGGTCGCGAAAAAAGTCGTCATCGACACGCTGTCGTTTCAGCCGGACGCTGTGCCAGTGCGCTGGTCGAGCGAGGACGGCATGCATTTTGAGATCGAACCGTCCGCCCGCGCCGAGGTCGGCACCGCGATCACACTGACGCTTTCGGACGACGAGCGTGAGTTCCTGCATGAGCACACCGTGCGCGGCGTGCTTGACAAGTACTGCGCGTTCATGGCCACGCCGGTGTACCTGTCCGTCGCCGGCAAGGAGCCGCCGAAGGCCGAGGAAGGCAAGGAACCGGAGGCCGAAAAGCCGGTCAACGACACGCAGCCGCTGTGGCTGAAAAAGCCGTCGGACTGCACCGACGACGAATACAAATCGTTTTATTCCAAGGTGTTCCACGAGTTTGAGCAGCCGCTGTTCTGGGTGCACCTGAACGTCGACTACCCGTTCAACCTCAAGGGCATCCTGTATTTCCCGAAGCTGAAGCAGGAGTTCGGCGGCATGATGGAAGGGCCGATCAAGCTGTTCAGCGGCCAGGTGTTCGTCGCGGACAACATCAAAGAAGTGATCCCGGAGTTCCTGACGCTGCTCAAGGGCGTCATCGACTGCCCGGATCTGCCGCTGAACGTGTCGCGCTCGTTCCTGCAGAACGACGGATACGTCAAAAAGCTCTCCGCGTACATCACGCGCAAGGTGGCCGACCGGCTGACCGGCCTGTTCACCTCCGAGCGCGAGAACTACGCGAAATACTGGGACGATATCCATCCGTTCATCAAGTTCGGGTGCCTCAAGGACGAGTCGTTCTATGACCGGATGAAGGACTGTCTGCTGCTCAAGACGGTCGACGGCCGCGCGCTGACGGTGCAGGAGTACATGGACGCGAACAAGGAAAAGGCGTCGGGCAAGGTGTTCTACGCTTCGGACGCGAAGGTGCAGGCCGCCGCGGTCGCGCTGTACACCGCGCAGGGCATCGACGTGGCGCTCTTCGACTCGCCGATCGACACGAATTTCGTTTCGTTCATCGAACATAAGAACAAGGACGTGCGCTTCTGCCGCGTCGACGCGGATCTGTCGGGCATCAAGTCCGACGACGCGGGCGAAAGCGGCCTTGACGAGGCGCGCCTGACCGCGCTGTTCCGCGACGCGATGGACAACCAGGAGTTGAACGTCACGTTTGAGTCGTTCAAAAACGAGGATCTGCCCGCGATGGCGATCGAGGACGAGCAGATGCGCAGGTTCAAGGACATGTCGCGCTTCTTTGGCAACGGCGGGTTCGTGATGCCGTCGTCCGCGCAGCTCGTGCTCAACCGCAGAAGCCCGGTGATCGCGTCACTGAACGCCCGCGAGTCGGGCGAGAATACGTTCATGATCTGCCGGCAGATCGCGGATTTGGCCGAGATGGCGCGCCAGCCGCTCGAGGCCGACGCGATGGGCAGGTTCATTGAGCGGAGCAACAAGCTGCTTGGGATGTTGGCGAAGTGAGGGATAAGGGGGGACGCCGGAGCCCCAAGACGGGATTCTTAAGGGCCAATGGCCCTTAAGCGGAGGTCCAGGAGGCAGCGCCTCCTGGCCTGGCATCCCCTCACCGTATCACCGCCCAAACATCCTTCTCCGCAGCCTCCGGGAAAAGCGCCGCGACCCTGTCAAACAGCCTTTGACGGGATGTCTCCGGCGCTTCGCCGTATTTCGAGCGGACGAACGCCTCGCCGAACGCTTCGTCGCATAGCTGAAAGCGCGATTCGCCGAACCCGTACGGCCTGCCGGACGCGTCGCGCTTGTACTCAAGCCGGCAGATCGTCACGTCCGCGCGCATCTGCAGCGACGTGATCGCGCAGTCAAATCCCTTCACGACGCCGGAGCGTGCCCGAAGATCGCTTGCCAGCATCGGCCCGCGCTCCGAAAGCAGGTCGTGCAGCCGCTTTTCGTTCCGGGAACAGAGGCCCCGGTTATACCGCTCGTCGAAATCCATGCCGCCGCGCCGGTGGTTAGCGAAATCAGGGTAGCACACGGGCGCGATGAACCCGGCCTTGCGCTCGAATACCTTGGCATAGGCGATCGCGCCGCCGTCGGCGACCGCCTCGCGCCATTCCCACGGCCCTTCGACGTCGCGGACAAACCAGCGGTCGCGCGGCGTCAGATCCTCCACAGAGAACCCGGCGACGCGGCACCGAAATAGCGGCAGCAGGCCGATGTCGAGCACCAGCGCCTCAAGTTCCTTCGCGTTATGAATCATTGGAAGCCGCACGTTATCCACTCCTTCAGCGCGTCCACGCAGCCAAAATCGCGTGTGCGCGCTTCTTTTGTGATCCGAAGCGGCGGGCCGCCGAGCAGCAGAACGCGGTCCGAGAGCGCAAGCGCTTCCTCCGCCCTGTGCGTGACCAGCAACGCCGTCTTGCCGTGAATCGCGCCGCGCAGCGCGCCTGTCACCTGTCCGGCTGTCGCCTCGTCCAGCCCGCGCAGCGGCTCGTCCAGGGAAAAGAAATCGCCGCCAAACGCGATCGCCCGCGCGATCGCGACGCGCCGACGCATGCCGCCGCTCAGTTTGCCGGGCAGCGTCGCCTCCTCGCCCGAAAGTCCGACCGCGGCGAGCGCGGCGCCTGCGGCATCCGTGTCCGCGCCGGTGACCGTGATGTTTTTCAGCGCGCCGTACCACGGCAGCAGCCTGTCTTCCTGAAACAGAAAGGCGAGGCGGCCCTCCGGCACAGCGACGCTTCCGGCGTCCGGCGCGAGCAACCCGGACGCGACGCGCAGCAGCGTCGTCTTGCCGCAGCCTGACGGCCCGATCAGGCATGCCGTTTCGCCTTCCGCAAAAGCATATGAAAAACCGGACAGCACTTCTTTCGCCGCGAAGCGCTTCGACACCTGCCGAAGTTCAAGCATTTTGCCGCCTTTCCCGTCCGCCCGTGAGCCGGAGTACGGCCCTTTCGAGCAATACCGACAGCGCGACGACGACAGCCGTCGCCGCGAACAGCCCGGGCGTGTCCAGATAGATCTTCGCGCTGTACATATAGCTGCCCAGCGCGCTCTTTGGCGTGCAGATGACCTCCGCCGCGACGCCGGCCTTCCACGCCATGCCCATGCCGGACGCCACCGCGGCCGCAAGCGCAGGTCGCGCCTGCGGCCATACGATGTGCGCGGCGACCGCAGGCGCGCGCATCCGGAACGCTCGCGCCATCTCCATAAGATCGGCGTCCAGCGATGTGAGCGCCGCGAAGAGGTTTGCGAAAGCGACCGGAAGCACGATCAGCGCGGTGGCGAACACCGGCACGCTGTCCGTGCGGAACCAGACGAGCGCCAGCACGATGAACGACGCGACCGGTGTCGCCTTGATCAGCGAAAGGACGGGGGCGAACAGATCGCGCGCCCACCGGACGCGCGCCGTCAGTGCGGCAAGCGCGCAGCCGCCGACGAACCCGGCGCAGAACCCGAAAAACACGCGCAGCACGGTCGCCCCGGCAGACAGCCAGAAAGCGCGGCTTCCCGCAAGGCTTAAAAAGGCGGTTGCAGTCGCCCACGGAGAGGGCAGCAACAGCGGTTGACCGACGGCTTTCGCGGCCACGGCCCAGACGCATATCCAAAAGAGCGCGGCGACCAGACGCCGCGCCGGTTTACGGAACATAATAGAAGCGGTCGGGCGGCAGCGCGCCGCCGATCAGCGCCGGGTTGCCGCCGAGCAGCACCGCATAAAAGTCGGCAAGCGACTGTTTCATTTCCGGGCCGGTCATGCACACCATGTTCGCGCGCGGGATCGCGGCCATCGCGACGGCGGCGGGCATGATGTCGAACTTTTCGATCAGCGCGGCCGCGCCTTCTGGATTTTCGTTCGCATACGCGACGCTTTGGGCGTATTCGGCGAGGAAAGTTTGAACCGCCTCCGGGTTGCTTTCCGCGAAATCGCCGCGCACCGCGAACCCGCCCATCGGCAGCGCGCCGCCGCGTCTTTCCGCCCATAGCGCCGTCAGGTCCAGCGCCACGTGAAGGTCCGCGTTTTGCTTTAACACGGACGTGACGAACGGCTCCGGCAGCAGCGCGAGGTCGTATCTGCCTGTGGCGGTCAGCGCGACCGCCTCCGCGTGCTCCGCGACGTAGTCGACGGTCACGCCGCTTCCGAACAGTTCGCCCGCGATGGCCTCGACGGTCGTTCCCTGCCCGGCCGCGACGACAGTCCGCCCGGCAAGGTCCTCAACGGACGAGACGCGGTCTCCGCGCTCCAGCAGGTACAGCACGCCCAGCGTGTTGACCGCGAGCGCCCGCACCGCGCCGCCGGTCTTTTGGGACAGCAGCGCGATGACGTTGGTCGGCAGCGCCGCGATGTCGAGTTCGCCGGTGACCATCCGCGTCATCAGCGCGTCCGGCGCGCCCGCGACGGTGAACGCGTATCGGTTTGCCGCGCGCCCGGCCTCGTTTTCCTCCATCAAAAAGGCCGCGCCCATGCCGGTGGGCCCTTTGAGCACAGCGACGCGCACGTCCGCCTTTTCGGCGGCGGCACAGCCGGTCAGCGACAGCGCGATGATCAGCGTCAGGCACAGAGCGGCTCGTTTCAGGTTTTGCACGGTTATTCCTCCTTTTGTCGCAGCCACACGGCGTCTCTGCCGGTAAACTTGATCACGCCGTCCGCCTCAAGCGCCGCCAGCGCGCGGTACAGCGACGCGCGCCCGACGCCCAGCGCCTCGGCAAGCATCGCCTTTGGGTAGGGCAGGCGGAATGTGTCGCCGCGTCCCTGCTCGCGCGTGAAATCCTGAAGCATCCGGATCGCCCGCGCGCGCATGTCGTCGCCCGCCAGCGTTTCGATTCGCCGGTTCAGGAACCGGATCCGTTCGGACAAAAGCGCGATGTAGTTGCGCGTCAGGTTCGGTTCCCGCAAAAACGCGGCTTCGAGCCATTCCTTTGGCAGGAACAGCACACGGCACGTGCTTTCCGCGCGGATCTCGGTCGGGTAGGGTTCCCCGCAGCCGAACAGCGACGCCATGCCAAAGACATCCCCGCGCGACAGTTTCCGAAGAAAGAGCCGATGCCCGTCGCCGCGCACCTTGCGCACCAGCGCCGCCCCGGACAGCACAACCGCGATGGCCTGCGGAAACGCGTCCGGCGCGTACAGCGCTTCACCCCGCGCAAAATCAGTCGGCGTCAGGCCCTCGACCAGCGCCGCGACGCGCGCTTCTGAAAGCCCGGCGAACAGCGGCGTGGCCGCAAGGATCCCCAAGAAATCAGAATTGTGTCTCATATGATACAGTATACCACACGGCCAAAAGACAAAACACGATTGTCAAAATAAAGTTTTATGTGCCTGACAAAATGGGTAAAAGAGGTATGTCATGCCCGCCGGTGCATGAAGCGCGTGCGGTACGGAAACGATAGGACGGTATCGCGGTTGCGTCATCACACGAACAAAGGAGAGCCGTCCATGGAAATCGATACCGCCGAGCGGTCCCTTCTCACGGAATCCGGATCGCCGTATCTCGCGGAGCACGCGGACAACCTCGTCGCCTGGCGGCCTTTTGGCGACGCCGCGTTTGACAAGGCGAAAGCAGAATCGAAGCCTGTGTTCCTGTCGATCGGGTATTCCGCCTGCCACTGGTGCCACGTGATGGAGCGCGAATCCTACCGGGACGCTTCGGTCGCCGAGGCGATCAACCGGTCTTTCGTGCCGGTTCTGGTCGACCGTGAGCAGCGGCCCGATGTCGACGCGGTGTACATGGCGGCCTGCCAGCAGATGACCGGGCAGGGCGGGTGGCCGCTGACCGCGATTTTGACGCCCGCGGGCCAGCCGTTTTTTGTCGCGACATACTTGACCCGCGCGCGACTGCTCGCCGTGCTCAAGGAGGTCACCGCCCAATGGGAAAAGCGGCGTGACAAGGTGATCGAGACCGGCGCGCGGCTTTCGCGCGCGGTTCGGGAACAGTTCGACGCGAAATGGGAACCCGCGGAGGTTGATCCGCGCGCGTTTCACAACGCTGTGCGCGCGTACGCCTCGGCGTTCGACGCGGAATGGGGCGGGATTGGCGACGCGCCGAAGTTCCCGATGCCGCATACGGCCGCGTTCCTGATCCGGTACGCGCGGATCGCGGCAAACGCGCGCGCGCTGTCGATGGCGGAAACGTCGCTGCTTCGGATGTGCGAAGGCGGCGTGTTTGACCATGTCGGCGGCGGGTTCATGCGCTATGCGACCGACCGGCGATGGGCCGAGCCGCACTACGAAAAGATGCTCAACGACAACGCGCTGCTTGCGCAGGCCTATATGGAAGCATGGCGCGCGACCGACCGCGCCGTGTACCGGTCCGTCGCCGAGAGGACGCTGGCGTATGTTCTGCGCGAGATGACCGACGACGCGGGCTGCTTTTTTACGTCGCAGGACGCTGACGCGAACGGCGTGGAGGGTGCGTTCTATCTGCTCTCGCGAAAAGAGCTGGTCGCCCTGCTGGGCAAGGAGGACGGCGCCGCGTACGCGGCATATTTCGGCGTGCGCGATCACAGCCTGCCGCACAGGATCGGGTATGACGGCGGCATCGAGACGATGCGGATGGCCGCACTGTCGGAACAGGTGCGCGCGTACCGGTCGGAACGGATGCCGCTCGGGCGTGACGACAAGGTGATCGCCGCGTGGAACGGCGCGATGATCACCGCGCTGGCGGACGCCTACGGCGCGACGGGTGACGCGCGCTGGCTTGACGCGGCTACGCGCGCGGCCGTGTCTCTGTCGGAGCGGCTGGAGCGGATCGAGGGCGGCATGGCGCACGCGTGGCATGGGGGAAAGGCGTCCGGTGAAGGCCTCCTGGACGATTACGCCGAGGTCGCGAACGGGTCGATTGCCCTCTACCGCGCGACGCTCGAAGAGCGCTGGCTTGTTCACGCCGTCAGCCTTGCGCGGACGATGCTCGAGCGGTTTGAGGACCATGAAAAAGGCGGCTTTTATCTGACCCCGGCGGACGGTGAGGCGCTGCCCGCCAGGCCGAAGGAAACGTACGACGGCGCGCATCCGTCCGGCAATTCGGCCGCGCTTCTGACGCTGTCGTCGCTTGCCGCGCTCGACATCGGCGACGGCTGGACGCAGGCCGCCGCGCGCCAACTGCGGTTCCTGTCCGGCGAAATGGCGGACGCGCCGCTGCAGCATATGGCCGCGCTGTCCGCGGCGCTTCCCCTCGTGTTCGCGCCGGCGCTGCTGGAATCCCGCGCGGGCGCGCAGGAAAACGAAGCGTTGCTCGCCGCGCTGCGCGGGCGATATGACCCGCTGCTGTTTGTCAAAGGGAATCCGCCCGCGCCGGGCGGCAGCCGGTGGCGGCTCTGCAAGGGCGCGACCTGTCTGCCCGCTTTCGAGCGCGTCGAAGAGGCGATCGCGGCGCTGTGAAGCGAAGCCAGCCAGTTCCTACGAAATTGTCACAAAAAAAGGCGAAACGTTTACAGAAAGGACATATCTAGTTCACTTCTGTGTTGTACACTAAATCCATCGAGAGGGGAAACCCTCAAGAGAAAACCAGCATTCTTCAGAAACTCCCTTTCTTTCCATTAGCGCCCGGCTTGAGCAACCGGGCGCGCCACTTTTTTGGCGGGTTTTCAAGAGAGATACGGTGACGTTGACGCATGGATGGGAAAGGACGCCGGGACGCTGTCCCAGGCCCTGCCGCTGTCCCCTTCGTCTCTTCCTCATGCTCTTTCCGCCATCAAACCCCGCACCGCCTCCGCCGCGAGCACGAGTCCGGCGGACGCCGTGACGTACGCGACGCTGCCAGGCGGCGTGCATGCGATCTTCGGCTGCTCTTTGGAATAGACGACCCGCAGCCGCTCGACGCCGCGCTCGCGCGCCAGCTTTCGCACCGCGCGGCAGAGCGGGCAGACAGACGTTTCGTAGAGATCGGCGGCCTCAAAGCGCGTCGGGTCGAGCTTGTTGCCCGCGCCCATGCAACTGACGGCCGGAATGCCGAGCGTCTGCGCGCGCACCGCCAGTTCGACTTTCGCGGCCACCTGATCGACCGCGTCGACGATGAGATCGGCGGGTTCTGAGAAAGCGCCCAGGTCGTCGTCCGGCGTAAATCTGCCGGCGATCACGTCCACGCGCGCCGCCGGATTGATATCCAGAATCCTTTCGCGCATCACGTCAACCTTGCGCCGCCCAACCGTGCTGGTCAGCGCGACCGCCTGCCGGTTCAGATTTGTGATCGACACGGTGTCCATGTCGACCAGCAAAAACGCGCCGACACCGCACCGCGCGAGCGCCTCGGCGCAGTGCCCGCCGACGCCGCCGACGCCAAATACCGCGACGCGGCTTTGTGCAAGCCTTTGCATCGCGGCATTGCCAAGGAGCAGTTCCGTCCTCGCGAAAGGGGAGTCAATGGGCATGTACGCCTCCGTATGCCTGCGCGTATGCTGCGCGATTGTGTGGCGTCCCCTCGTCTGCGCTCACTTCCCCGTCGGGAACCCCATCCGTACGCCCGGAATCCTTTCGATGTTCGTGTCCAGCACGCGGAATTCATACCCGAGGTTTTCGAAGTGCTCCACCATCGCGGGCAGCGTCCGGATGGTGCGCTTTTTTCCGTCGTGCACGAGGATCACAATGGATCCGTCATACCGCGCGGCAGTGGTGAACGCACGGTTGAGCGCCGCCTGATCGGACCGGATATCGTCCTCGGTGTCGCCGTTGAGCGAATTCCAGTCGATCCATAGGTAGCCGTTTTCCTGAAGCTGTGTCCGGAACGACACGGGGATCGTCGATCCGCCGTAGGGAATGCGCAGAATCGGCATCGGAAGCGGGAAACCGAGCGCTTCCGCGACGGCTTCCTCGCATCGTCTAAAATCGTTCAAGCACGACTTGAAGCTCGACGACAGGATCGTCGCGTCGTGCGAGTACGAGTGGTTGGCAATAGCGTGTCCCTGCTCGTAGATCGCCCGCAGATACAGCGGCCGCTGCCGCGCGTACGCGCCGACGACGAAGAACGTCGCTTTGATTTTCAGTTGACGCAGCACGGCCAGCGTCTCCATCGTGTAGATGCTCGGCGTGTCGTCGATCGTCAGGTACACGATTTTTTTCGAAGCGGGCGTCTCGCGCGGCCGTCCGGCGATCGCGTCGAACACTTCCGTCTCGGTCATTACCTGCCCGTTTTTTTCGTGACGATAGTATAACTGGTCATCCTCGCCGTAGAACCATGTGCCGGTCAGGTCGAACATGGTCAGTCCGGAATCGGACACGGGCGTGGGCGCCGCGGAGGCGGAGGCCGGCGGGTCGAATATGCTTTCCGCGCCGGGGTACAACGCCTTGAGCTGATCGGGCGTCAGCGCGGTGCCCATCGGCAGCGCGCCGTCCGTGACGACCAGCGCGAAATCCGCGGCGGTCAAAAGCTGCGACTCGTTCAGCATCGTGACGCTTTGCGTAACGAAGCGCCATTCGTCGCCGTCCCTGAACCAGTAGCCCGTCGGCAAGAAGATCATGCCGGCCGCACCGTCCGGCTGAACCTGCGCCGTCGGCGGCACAACTGCCTCGGGTATCG
>JAVBOQ010000306.1:0-2546 GCA_031550455.1 Eubacteriales bacterium | reverse complement strand
ACCGCATCGTCGCGGCGGATCTTTTTCCATACGGCGTTGTCGCTCTCCACTCGGCGTAGCGCTGCTACGCCTCGTTCCGGCTCCTAGCCGGATGAAAAAATCTCTCGCCGCTTTGGATGCGTTAAGATTTTCCATTGGTATCAGGGGGAAAATGCCCTTTCACCTCCGGATTCGGAAGGCTTTCCCGCCTCTTCCCTTTTTTGTTTCTTTCTGATACAATGAGCCGTCGGAATCAGTTTCGAGGAGGGGTTTGCATGATGCGCATCGCCGTGGACGCGATGGGCGGGGATCACGCGCCCGGCATCACGGTGGAAGGGAGCCTGGCCGCGCTGCGCGCTTTTCGCGACCTGACGGTTCTGCTCATCGGCCAGGCGGAGAAGCTGAACCCGCTGCTCGCCGGCGCGTCGGACGTTGCGTCGCGGTTGACGGTTGTCGACGCGCGCGAGGTGATCGGCAACGACGAGTCCCCGGTGCTGGCGATCCGCAAAAAGACCGACTCGTCGCTGGTGAAGGCGTACGCGCTCGTGCGCGAGGGCGAGGCGCAGGGGCTTGTCTCCGCCGGATCGACCGGCGCGGTGATGGCGGGCGGCATGTTCCGGCTCGGCCGCGTGCCCGGCATCGACCGGCCCGCGCTGGCGACGCTGCTGCCGACGGTCGGCAAGAACCCGGCGCTGCTGGTGGACCTCGGCGCGAACGTCGACTGCCAGCCCGAGTGGCTGGTGCAGTTCGCGCGGATGGGCGCGGTGTACATGCGCCGTGTGATGGGCATCGAAAACCCGCGCGTCGCGCTTTTGAACAACGGCGAGGAGGCCGAGAAGGGCAATCAGCAGACGAAGGCGGCCTACGAGCTGATGAAGGCGTCGGGCCTGCATTTCATCGGAAACCTGGAAGCGCGCGGCGTGCCGATGGGCGAAGCCGATGTCGTCGCGGCGGACGGGTTCGCCGGCAACGTGCTTTTGAAATCCATGGAAGGCGTTTCCAAGGCGATTTTTAGCATTCTTAAAACGGAACTGATGGCCTCGCCAAAGTCAAAGCTCGGTGCGCTGCTTTGCAAGGACGCGTTCCGGCGCGCGAAGGCGAACCTAAACCCCGACGAGGTCGGCGGCGCGCCGCTGCTGGGCGTGACCGGCGCGGTCGTCAAGGCGCACGGCAACTCCAACGGACACGCGTTCTTCTGCGCGATCCGGCAGGCGCGCAAAATGATCGAAGGCGACGTCGCCTCGATTCTGCAACAGGAATTTACCGCATAGGAGGCAACCCGATGTTTGATACCGTGGCAAAACTGATCGCGGACCAGCTCCGCATTGACGTCAAGACGATCAAGCCCGAATCCAGGCTGCTGGAAGATCTGAAGGCCGATTCCGCGAACGTGATGATGCTGATCATGGACCTGGAAAGCGAAATGGGCATCATGGTGGAAGACGACGCGCTGATGCGCCTGCGCACGGTCGCCGACATCGTCGCGTACATCGAAAAGCGCAAATAATGCGCGAGGATACGGGGCTCACAGCCGCGATGGACAGGCTGGGATACGGCTTTCGTGATCCCGGCCTGTTTCGCCTTGCCCTGACGCATCCGTCCGCCGCGGCGGGCGGCGGGCCCGACAACCAGCGGCTGGAATTTCTCGGCGACGCGGTGCTGGAGCTTTGCGTCAGCGACGCGCTGTACGCGCGGAATCCCGGCCTGCGCGAAGGCGAACTGACGCAACTGCGCGCCTCGCTGGTGCGCGAGGAGTCGCTGGCCGCCTGCGCGCGGCGGTTCGGCCTTGGCGCGCGGCTCACGCTCGACCACGGCGAGGCCGCGACAGGCGGCCGCGAAAAGCCGTCCGTGCTCGCGGACGCGATGGAGGCGGTGCTCGGCGCGGTGTACCTGGACGGCGGGTTTGACGCCGCGAAGGCACTCTCGGACCGGATGTTCGGCGCATACGCGGCGGAACAGGCTGAGCAGAACTGGAAAAGCGCGCTGCAGGAGCGCGAGCAGGCAGAGGGCCGCCCGACGCCCTCCTACGCGGTCGTCTCGGAAGAAGGCCCGCCGCACGCGCGGGTGTTCACCGTTGAGGCCCGCACCGAACGCGGCGACACGGCCACAGGCCGCGGCCCGACAAAAAAACAGGCGGAGCAGGACGCCGCGCGGGTTATCTTGGCGGGGGAGAAGTAACGGGGGGGACGCCGGGACTCCGTCCCGGACCCTGCCAAAGGGGCAGCGCCCCTTTGGAAACCCCGCTTTTTCGCCTCACGGCGGGATTGTTTTTCGCAGTCAACCCTAAGAGGGGATTCTTAAGGGCCAATGGCCCTTAAGCAGGATTCCAAAGGGCAGCGCCCTTTGGCGTTCCTCCTCCCACCCGTTCCCACCCAACTAATACCCTCCGGAGGTTTCCGATTGAAACTCAAAAGTCTCGAAATACAGGGCTTCAAGTCGTTCGCCGAGAAGACCGAAATCGTCTTTGAGGCGGGCACGACGGCGATCGTCGGGCCGAACGGCAGCGGAAAATCCAACATCTCGGACGCGGTGCGCTGGGTGCTCGGCGAACAGAGCGCCAAGCAGCT
>JAVBOQ010000128.1:0-6434 GCA_031550455.1 Eubacteriales bacterium | reverse complement strand
TCGTCGCGGCGGATCTTTTTCCATACGGCGTTGTCGCTCTCCACTCGGCGTAGCGCTGCTACGCCTCGTTCCGGCTCCTAGCCGGATGAAAAAATCTCTCGCCGCTTTGGATGCGTTAAGATTTTCCATTGGTATTAGGCTAAAACCATCCCTCCCGCCGTGAGGCGAAGCAGGGTTTCCAAAGGGGCTTAGCCCCTTTGGCAGGGTCTGGGACAGCGTCCCAGCGTCCCTCCATCCCGTCAATCCCCACCGCCCGAACCGCCCAGGAACCGCTCGGCGTCGTGCCGGATCTCTCCTTCGTTGATTTTCCAGCCGGATTTCAGGAGCGGGGCGTACGCCTCGATCAGCGCGGCCGTGATGCGCCCGCGCGCCGCGGCCCAAAGCCCGGGAAGCTGTTCCAGCACCCGCGCGCGGCTTTGGTACGGCGAAAACGCCAGCCCTTCGCGCGCGATCCGGTCCGTGAGCGATTCCGCGCTTGCTTCCGTGTCGGCTTCCGACGCGACCACCAACGGGATGCGCAGCGCCTCCGCCGCCTCCCGCGCGCGGTCGAACAGCGGGCCGGGAAACCGCTTTTCGCACACCAGGCTCAACGCGCCTGATTTTTCCGCGACGCGCAGGATCAGCGCTTTCACGTCGTCATAGCTCCAGCAGCCGCGCGCGGCCAGCGCGGGCCACGCGGCCTCCGCGTCGGCAAGCGCGTCGACGCACACCGCCGCACGGAGCCGCTCGTCAAACAGCGACAGCGGCTTGGGCTGCTCGGTGAACAGGTCGACCCGCACGGCGACCGCCGACAGGTTCGCCGCGTCCAGCACGCGTAGCACACGCGATGGGCCGTCCAAATCGTTCCACGCGCGGCGGGCCGCCGACAAGTTCCGCCGGGACACGTCCAGCTTCAGTGCCATCAGCGACAGTGCAGCAGCCTGCGCCGCGCCGCTCATCGGCGTTCTGTCGGCGAACAGCGCGCGGAACACCGCGTCCGCCCGCGCGGACCGGCTTGCGGCCTCGGGCGGTATCAACGTGTGCAGCGCCGCCTCATGAATCAGCGCCGGGTCGAGAAACAGCGCGTCGATTCCGTTGTGCACCGTCGAGAACAGCGTGTGCGCCGACAGCGCCGTGTACGCGTCCACCGCGGGCGCGGAAAGAACGGCGGCCCGTACCGCGCGCTTCAGCGCGTCGCGCCCGTCAATCATGGTTCGCCTCCCAGAGCCGCCTTTTGCGCGCGATCATCTCATCGACGCGCGCGAGGTAATGGCCGATGTCGCCGACATTCGGTGCGCGCTCGATCCGCGCCTCGTCCCGGAACACGCGCTTTCCGATCGCGCCCGCGCCGGCCGCCAGCACCGACACCGTCTCCTCCATGACGTCGATGTTGTACAGGCATTCCTTGCCCGGCCTCGCGTAGGCGACGTTTTCGAGGTTCCCGGCGACGTACTTCTGCCGGTACAGGTAGTATGGCCGCATGCCCATCTGGTCGGCGACCGAAGCGCCGATTTCGACCATCGCCGCGGCGACGTTGTCCGGCACGGGTTCGAACCCGAACTCGTTAAACGTCGAACCGTGCTTGCGCGCGAGGGTGTGCACCGTCAGGCTGTCCGGCCCGAGCAGCGCAATTTCCGACAGCGTCCTTCGAAAGTCGCCGGCCGTCTCTCCCGGGAGCGCCGCGATCACGTCCATATTGATGTTCAAAAATCCTGCGTCGCGCGCCTGCCAAAACGCGCGCCGCGTGTCGGCCGCCGTATGCGCCCGCCCGATCGTGCGCAGCGTCCCGTCGTGCATCGTCTGCGGGTTGACGCTGACGCGCGTCACGGAGGCCGCCCGCATCGCGCCGAGCTTGTCCGCGTCGATCGTGTCCGGCCGTCCGGCCTCGACGGTCCATTCGCGCCGCGACGGGAACAGGCCGTTCATCCGCGCGAGCAGCGCGTGCAATTGCTCGGCGGAAAGCGCGGTCGGCGTGCCGCCGCCGACATACAGCGCGCGGACCGAGAGGCCCTTTTCGCGGACGATCTGCGCGCACGCGTCGATCTCGCGAAACAGCGCGTCGAGGTAAGGACCGACCTTTTTGCCCTTGCCGACCGCCTCCGCGAAGAACGAGCAGAACGCGCAGCGCGTCCTGCAAAACGGAATGCCCACGTAAATATCCACGGCGTTGTCCGGCGCGCCGATCAGCCCGCGCTGGGCCGCGACGGTGTCCGAAAGCAACTGCGCGCGGTCCTCCGCGAGGTCATATAGCCGGATCATTGCCTCGCGCGCCTCGGCCGGTTTGTCGCCGCGCGCCAGCCGCTCATGGAAGAGCCGCGTCGGCCGGATGCCGGTCAGGCTGCCCCAGGGCGGCGTCGCGCCGGTGATGCCCCTGAGCAGGTAATAGCAGCATTGCTTGATGCCGCGCTTCAGGCGGCGCTTCCGCTCCCAATGGTCGCCCTCGACGCGCGTCGTCCAGCGGAACATGCTGCCGGCATACGAAAACGCGTCCTGCGCCCAGCCGTCCGCCTCCCAATGCGTATGCCGAAGGTCGACCGCGCCGGGCTTGGCGGCCGCCACCTCCGCGTCCGGGAAGAAGATGTGCACGACCTCCGCGATGTCCGCGAAGTGCGCGGTCATTTCCGTATACAGGCGAATGGTCATCCAATGCGCCCTCTCTCGTCGCCAATCGTCGTTGCCGGGCCGTGGCCGGGCAGCACGGCAAGGCCGTCCGGAAGCGCCAGAAGCCGGTCAAGCGAGCTTCGCAGCGTATGCCAGTCGCCGCCCGGAAAGTCTGTGCGGCCGACGCCCGCCCGAAACAGCGTGTCGCCGGTGAAGATCGCGTCGCCGCACCGGAAGCACAGGCTGCCCCGGGTATGCCCGGGCGTGTGCAGCGCCTCCAGCGTCACGCCGGCGACCGTCAGTTCGCCCTCCTCGACGCAGAAATCCGGCTCGCCCTGGCCCGACCGTTCGCCGACCATCGCGGCCAGGCTCAGGTTCGGGTTGGTCAGCATCGCGGCGTCCGCCTCGTGGATGTAGACCGGCGCGTCCTCGCCGCGCAGCGCGGAGACCGCGCCGATGTGGTCGACGTGGCCGTGGGTTAACAAAATGCCGGCAAGCTGCCTGCCGCCAAGCGCGATCCGGATCGCCTCCGCCTCCGCGCCGGGATCGATCACCAGCGCGTCGTCCCGCTCCGGCTCAAACAGAATATACGCGTTCGCCTGCATCCCGCCGACCGGAAGCGCGATATATTGCATACTAAAACCCTTTCTTGCTGTCCAGCAGGATGGTCACCGGCCCGTCGTTGACGAGGGAGACGTCCATGTGTGCCTGGAAAACGCCGGTTTCGACCGGGATGCCCGCCTGCCGGATCAGGGCGCAGACGCCTTCGTACAGCGGGATCGCCCGCTCGGGCCGCGCGGCCGACGAAAAGCTCGGACGCTTGCCGTGGCGCGCGTCGCCGCACAGCGTGAACTGCGACACGCACAGCACCGCGCCGCCCACGTCCTTCACGGACAGGTTCATTTTCTCATCCGCGTCCTCAAACACGCGCAGCCCCGCGACCTTGTCGGCGATGTAGCGCGCGTCCGCGTCGGTATCGCCGTCCTCGACGCCCAGCAGCGCCAGAAAGCCCTTTTCGATCTCGCCTGTAACTTTCCCTTCCACCGTCACGCTCGCGCGCGAAACCCGCTGGATGACACACCGCATATAGGTTCTCCTCGTTGTTTACTTCTTGTCTGCCCCGACCAGCGCGTAAGGCAGCTTATGCTCGATCAGGTATTTCTCTGCATCGCTTCCCGCCACGACCAGAAAGTCAATTTCACCAAATGGGTCGAACGCTTCTTCGCCGATTTCCGTCACGCTCGCCGGAATCACGATCCGCAGCACGCCGCTCAAGCGAAAAGCGCCGCTCCCGATCGATCGCAGACCTTCCGGCAGAACGATGCGTTCCAGCGCGTAGCAGCCGTAGAACGCGTCATAGCCGATCGATACGACGCTGTCCGGCAGCGCGCATTCGGCAAGCGCATAGCAGCCCGAAAACGCACACGGCCCAATCTCCGTCAGCCCTTCCGGCAGCGCGACGCGCGTCAATTCCATCGCGCCGTAAAACGCGTTGTCGCCGATTCGCTCGACGCCCTCGGGAACCGCGTAGGCTTCGCCGGGTTTCATCCCCGGGTACGTATGCAGCGCCTTTTGCGCTTTGTCAAACAGGACGCCGTCGATCACTTCGTATGCCGGGTTCTCCGGGTCGATATCGATTGCCGCGACGCCGGTCATCCGGAACGCCCCGTCGCCGATCTCCGTCACGCTCTTGGGAATCCGGACCGTCGTCAGGTCGCCGCTGCCCCAAAACGCGCTCCAACCGATTTTGACGACTGTCTCCGGTATCACGATCTCCCGGACGCCCTCGTTGCAATAAAACGCGCCTTGCCCGATCTCTGTCACCCGCATGCCGTCGATCTCGGACGGGACAACCACCCGCGCGTCGGAACCCGCGTAGTCGGCGACCGTCACGCATCCGTCGGCGACGGTATACCGGAAATCGCCGAAAAACAGCGCCTCGCTTTCCGCGGCCGCCGCGCGGCAAAGAACGCACAGAAGCGCGGGCAATAAAAAACGCAAACATGATTTCATGCGCGGACTCCTTTCGGTCACGTCGAGATCCGGAACACCTCGATGACGTCCGACCGCTTTTGCAGCGATTTGATCATTTTGTCAAGCTGGGCACGGCTCTGCGTCTGCACCTGCAGCGTGATCGTCGCCGTGCCGTCCTTGTGCGCCTTGGCGGTGACGCCCTCGATGGGCGTCTCCATGCCGGAAATCAGCACCGCGATGTCGCCGAGCAGCCCCTCGTGGTCGTGGGCGACGATGCGGACGCTGGCGGAGAACTTTGATTCCGCCGCCGCGCTCCAACTGACCTCGACGCGCCGCTCCGGCTCAAACCCGAGGGCGTTGATGCAGTCGAGCTTGTGCACCGTGACGCCGCGCCCGCGCGTGATGTAGCCGATGATGTCGTCGCCCGGCACCGGGTTGCAGCAACCCGCGAACCGCACGAGCATGCCGGGCTCGCCCTCGAGGAACACGCCGTGGCTCTCGGCCAGCTTTTGCTTTTTCTGGTTCTCCTCTTCGGTCGTCGGCTCGGGCGGTGGCGGGATGAACGGCTTTTCGCGCGCGCGCATCTCCGCGAGCAGCCTGGAGACGACGCTGGTCGCGCTCATCGCGCCGAACCCGACCGATGAGTAAATGTCTTCAAGGTCCAAAAACCCGTGCTTGCGCAGCATCGGCTCGATGAACTCGGGCTTTGTCAGCGCGGAGAGCTGCACGGCGTTTCGCTGCGCCTCTTTTTCGAGCATCGAGCGGCCAAGATCGGTGTTTTCGGCCTTTAACTCCTTTTTGAAGAACTGGCGGATCTTGGTTTTCGCCTGCGTCGTCTTGACGATCTTCATCCAGTCGCGGCTCGGGCCTTTCGACGCGGACGACGTCAGGATCTCGACAAAGTCGCCGGTCGACAGCTCCGAATCGAGGTGCGTGATGCGGCCGTTGACCTTCGCGCCGACGCACTTGTTGCCGATCGCGGAGTGGATGCGGTACGCGAAGTCCAGCGGCGTCGCGCCGCGCGGCAGGTTGATGATGTCGCCCTTGGGCGTGAAGACGAACACCTCGTCGGAGAACAGGTCGACCTTCAACAGGTCGATGAACTCCCGCGCGTCGCGCGTCTCGTCCTGCCAGTCGAGGATCTGCCGCAGCCAGTAGAGCTTTCTGTCCAACTCGTCGCCGACCTGCTTGCCCTCTTTGTAGCGCCAGTGCGCCGCGATGCCGAATTCCGCGAGCCGGTGCATCTCGTTCGTGCGGATCTGCACTTCGAACGGCTGCGCGTTCGGCCCGACGACCGTCGTGTGCAGCGACTGGTACATGTTGGCCTTCGGCGTGGAGATATAGTCCTTGAACCGGCCCGGCACCTGCCGCCACAGCGTGTGGACGAGGCCGAGCACAGCGTAGCAGTCGGGAATCGTGTCGACGATGACGCGGATCGCGATCAGGTCGTAGATCTGCTCAAACGGGATGTTCTGCAACTCCATCTTGCGGTAGATGCTGAAAAAATGCTTCGGCCTACCGTCGATGTCGAACTTGACGCCCATCTCGGTCAGCTCGCGCTGCAATTCGATCATCACGTTTTTGAGCGACATCTCGCGTTCCGACCGCTTCATGCCGACCATCGCGGAGAGCTCTTTGTATTTTTCAGGCTCGATGTACATGAACGCCAGGTCTTCGAGTTGCGACTTCATTGAGTAGACGCCGAGCCGGTGCGCCAGCGGCGCGTAGATGTCCAGCGTCTCCCTGGCGATCGCCTTCTGGCGGGCCGGCGACTGAAACCGCAGCGTGCGCATGTTGTGTAGCCTGTCCGCGAGCTTGATCAGCACCACGCGGATGTCCTTGGACATCGCCAGGATCATCTTGCGCAGGCTTTCCGCCTG
>JAVBOQ010000272.1:0-20767 GCA_031550455.1 Eubacteriales bacterium | reverse complement strand
GCGGCCCGGCTCATCCGCGAAACAGCTTCCGCGCCACATACCGCGGCAGGTGGGCCAGCCGAAACGCCCAAATCCGGGCGGGTTGCGCCGCCATCCACATTTTCGCGAGCGCCCGCCAGAACGGGCGGTTCGGGTCGATCTTCCTTTGCGCGCGCTCGATAAGGAGCGCGACGCCCAGCACATTCGAAAGAGGCATCCACCCGTCCGGCAGACAGCAAGCGTCTCCGAGCGTCAGTACCGCGTTGCCGTTGAGTTTCCACACGCGGTGCAGCACATAGACATTCGGATCCACCGGGGCAGGGAACATGACAATGTCGCCTGCCCGCAGCGGACGATCCACCGGAAATACCGTAACCCAGTCCCGTTGCCGTCGAATCAGCGGCCGCATGCTGTTTCCGGTAACCTGAATCCGTACCGGGAGCATGACCCCTTGCTTCGCAAGCTCGCACCACATTTCGACCGACAGCATGCGGGCGCCCGGGCTCGCGTATTTCTTTACTTGGTCCATTCTTCGTCCTGAGAAATCGTATCCAGGCCGGTCTTTCCGCCTTCGTCGTACAGGAAGGCGACCAGCGCCTCGCGGTTTAAGTCAAAGTCGATCTGGACGCCTTCGATGCCGCCGATGCTCGTCTTTGGCTTGTTCCACTCAAACGGGAGCAGACCGGGCTTGACATTTTCAAACAGGGGCCCGTCGAGCTCGGCCGTCTTGAGAATCGTCTGCAGAATGCTGTCGATCTGGTCCCGCGTCAGGTTGTTGGCGGACTTGTCAAACAGCGGAGACAGCAGCTCATAGAGGAAATCGCGGTCTTCCTCGCTGAAGTTGTCCGTGTTGATCGAGCGGCGTTCGAGCTCCGACGCTGCGAGCGGCCGTTTTTCATTGTACAGCACGACGTTGTTGTTCACATGGTTGTACATCTGCGTGAACAACTGCGAAATGACCTCCACCTCGCGCAGGCAGCAGTTCGCGACGGAGTCGTACTGCAGCCAGCCGTAGCCGACCGCCTGCATACCGGACAGGTGCGTGCTGGGGCCGTATTCTTCCAACGTCTGCGCGTTGAAAACCTCGCTGATCTCGCTGGTGTCCAGCTCCAGGTTCGCGAGTTCCTCTTCCGCCCTGCCGACCTTTGAGCCGACCATGCCGTTGAGCGCGTTGCGCTCCGCGCGCGTGACGTCCGCTGTGATGCCGCCGTACACGTCGATCAACGAAGCCAGGTTCGTGAAGTTGATCGATAGGTACGACGTCAGGTTCAGGTTGAAGTTCTGTTTGACGATCCGCATCGTCTCTTCAGGGCCGTTCACGCGGAACGGCCTGTCGAGAACCTGCATGGTTTCATACCCCGGATACTCGATAAATGTATCCCACAGCAGCGTCAACAGGTTGATACGCTTCTCGATGGGATGCATCGAAACGATCATAACGGTGTTTCCGACGTTTCCGCCATCGTTGAGCATACCTTCGTTACAGAGCAGAAGGAATGTCACCCACTCCGAGGATTCCGCATCCTCCGCCTGCGCCGCGGCGATACCAGGCATGCTGGCCAAGAGCATGCACAGCGTCGCCATGATCACCGCTAAAAATCGCCTGGCACTCATCCCCCAGCGCCCCCTTCCGTCACCGGATTGCCGTTTTGGTCGTACTGATAATACGTGAGTCTGTTTCCGTTCGCGTCATACGTCGCGTCCCAGCCGGCGATGCCATTCTGGTTGTTGATCGAATGGTTCATCGTGTCGAGGTAACGCTCGCTGATGACGCGCCCCATGGAATCATAGATGCGCTCGACGTTCGCGTAGCCGAACTCGTTGAGCACCATCCGGTCGTCCAGTCCGTAGAACCCTTCCCAGACGATGTTCCCGGACAAGTCCAACTCGTAATCGGTTCTCGCATAGCCGCCCGAGCAAAGCGCCGGGTTGCCTGCAAGGTCGAGATACCGCACGGTGTGGATGCGCGTCTCGTGGTACATCTCCGTCCGGCGGGCCGCGTATCCGCCCTTGACCGTAACCGGCTGGTCGTTCGTGTCAAAGAACTTCTCCAGCGTCCTGACGTCGGTTCCCGTCCCGTCCGCCTCGTATTCGTACGTGACCTTCGCGTACCCTTCGTCGCAGGCCGCGCTCTTTCCGTCGGCGGTCCAGAAGCTCTTGACGGTCAGTTGCTTGTTCTTGTCGTACTCCATCCGGTGCTCAACGGCGCCGTTCATCGCGTACGGACTGCCGTCCACGCCGTAGAACACCCGCTTGCTGTTGAGGCCCCGGCTGGTGTACTCCATGTCCACCGCCCAGTATCCGTCCGCGCAAACGACCGGTTTGTTGTCCTTGTCGTAATACTCCGTGCGGATTACCTGGTCATAGCGGTCATGCGTCTCCACCCAGACGGGCGTCAGCACGCCTTCGGTCGCCAGCTCGTTCACATAGCGCACCGTGTACGCGCCGCCGGTTTCGGCGTACGTGTACTCCGCGGAACTGTATCCCTCCGCGATCACGGCGGGCTTGTTGTCGGCCGCGCGATAGGTTTCTTTCAGCAGCACGTTGCCTTCGTACACCGCTTCGTAGACCGCGTACCCGGCCCTGGTGTTGACCAGCTTTCCGGTCATGTCGTAGAAAGCGGTCATCGTCTCGTGGCCGTACTCGTCGCGGGTGCGCTGCACCTGCGCGTAGGAGTCTTCGGTGTTGATCAGCGCTTCGTTGGCGTCCAGATACTCCTCGCCTTCCAGCCTTCCGAACTGGTCGTACGTGGATCTGTGTACCGCGTATCCGAGCTTGCCGTTGACCAGATTGCCCTGCGTGTCGAAGTAGCACTCCTCGACCACATTGCCAAACGCGTCATAGGCAAGGGAGCGCGCGGCATAGCCGTTCCGCGTGATCATCGGCAGTTCGCGCCGGCCAAAGTAGGTGGCGTACACTTCGCGGTTGGCAAGGTCATATTCCTTGCGGATCATCGCATAGCCGCTGGAGGCAATGATCGGCAGGCCCTGCTCGTCGAAGTACCGCTCCTCGATGATGTTGCCGTGCTTGTCAAGCTTGCGCTCCATCGAAGAGTACAGCAGGCTGAAGTTGACCGCCGGGCTGCCCTGCGCGGTCAGGTAGGAGCGCCTGGTCAGCCTCGAAGACGGGTCGTACTCGTTGATTTCGACCGCGTACCCGCTCCTGGACCAGGTCGGGTTGCCGTCAACGTTGTAGTAGCTCTCGCGGAGGATGTTGCCCGCGGCGTCAAGCTCGTAGCGCACGATCGCGATCTTGTTAAAGTTCAGCGTCGGCGATCCGTCCACACCAATGTAGGTGGTGCTTGTCACCTGATTCTTGTTGTTGTACGTCTTTCGGAACCCGGCGGTGCCGTTCGTGGTGACCGTCGGCTGGTTCTGCTGATCGTAGTAGAACTCGGCGACGACATTGCCGTACTTGTCCACGTTCCGCGTCAGCGTCGAGTATCCGGCCGCGATGATGACCGGCTGGCTCTTGTCGTCCAGATAATCAATGCGGGTCACGTACTTGTTTTCGTTGTAGGTATTGGCCATTTCGGCGTAGCCCGCGTGAATCATGACGGGCATGCCGCTTTCATCCTGATACACGGTCCTCGCGACCGTACCCTGCTCGCCGTAGTAGTAGGCGATGCCAGCGTACCCCTGCGACAGCCGGATCGGGGCGTAATGGTCGTCCAGATACCGCGTCTGGGTGACACGGCCGTCCGCGTCAAAGTCGTTCTCCACGACGGCGTACCCGGCGGCGATCATCACGGGCTGCTGCGAGGCGTCGAGGAACTCGACGCGCACAACGTTCCCGGCCGCGTTGTACGTGTTGCGCACCATCGAATGGCGCTCCGTCAGCGAGCCGAGCTTTCCGTTCTCGTCGAGGTACTGCTCCGCGATCACGCGGTTGTAGCGGTCATACTCCCTTTGCCAGACGCTGAACCCTTCCGGCAAATGGAACAGCTTGTCCGCCGCGTCAAGATACCGAACCTGCAGCGTGTTCCCCGCGTTGTCGTAGACATAGCCGATCGAGGAATAGCCGGAGTTCGTGATGGCGGGGCCGCCCTGCGCGTCCAGGAACCGCTCCATTGTTTTGCGTCCGAGCGTGTCGTACTCGTAACGGATCTGCGCATAGCCGTCCGTGAGCGCGGCCGGGCTTCCGCCCATCAGGTACACCTCGGTGTCCGGCGTGAGCAGATCCGAATAGGTATAGACAATCGTGCTGTACCCCTCGTCCAGGAACGCCTCTTCACCGTCCGCGCCGAGGTAGCGAACCTGCGTGACCCGGCCGCGGTCGTCGATGTCGCGCTCGACGCGCGCATAGCCTTCCGCCAGGTTGATCAGGTTTCCGTCCTCGCCGTAGTAGGTTTCGCTGGTCAGGTGGCCCTGGTCGCTGTAGGTATACTCCTTGCGGGCGTAGCCGCTCCGCTGCAGGATCAGCGTGCCTTCGTTGTCCAGCGTCTCTTCCGACAGCAGCCGGTTCATGTCGTCGAACTCGCTGTTCTTCGTCGCGTAACCCTTCGACGTGATCACCAGGTTGTAGTCGCCGTCGTAGTAGTCTTCCGACGTCACATTGCCGTAGTCGTCGTAAAAATACTCGACGCGCCAGAAGTCGCCGTTGAGCATGAACCTGTCGCCGTTCTCGTCGTAATACTCTTCCCAGTTCAACCGGCTCAGCTCGTCGTACACGCGCGTGACGTTCGCCGCGCCGACCGTCGTGCGGACCGGGTTCTCCTCGGTGTCGAGGTAGACCTCGCGGATCAGGTTCCCGTTCTTGTCATAGTCGCGAACCATCACGGCGTAGCCGGCCTTGCTCATGATCATCTTGCCGTCAAGGCCGTAGTACGCCGTGCGGATCAGCCTGTCGTCGGTGTCCCACTCATTCTGGATCATCGCGTACCCTTCCGGGATCACCTTCAACGCGCCGTCCATGCCGTAGAACACTTCCGTCAGGATGTTGCCGGCGAAATCGTACGAGAATGCCTTGATCGCATATCCGGCAAGGATCTCGACCAATTTTTCCTCGTTGTCGCGATACTCCTGCTTTGTGACGTAGCCGCGGTCGTCGTACGAACGGATGTAGACGGCGTACCCGTTGCGGTTTGTCATCAGCACATCGTTCGCGTCATAGTAGCCTTCCCTGGTCACGTTGCCGTTGCCGTCATACTCGCGCCGGAACGCGGCGTAGCCCGGGCTGGACGGCGCGGTCAGGCTGCCGTTCTGGTCAAAGAACGCCTGATATGTCAGGTTGCCGCTCACGTCGTATTCCTGCTTCGAGGAGGCATAGCCGTATGACGTGATCACCGGCTTTTCGTCCTTGTCGAGGTAGACCGTGGAGGTCACGCGGCCCATGCCGTCGTATTCCATGCGGCGCTTCGCGTATCCCTCGCTCCGGAGCGTCAGCGCGGCGTTCAGGTCAAAGAAAGCTTCTTCCGTGACGTTGCCAAAGGCGTCATACACGTTGCTGATGCTGGCATAGCCCATGGCCGTCATGGCCAGCTTGTCGTTCTGGTCGTAATAGCTCTTTTGGGTCATCCAGCCGTTCGCGTCGTACGCGTTGATGACCGTCGCGTACCCTTCCGGCTGCATGACGGGCTTGCCCGCCGCGTCAAAGAAGCAGACGCCGGCAAGCCGGCCGCCGACCGTGTACAGGGCAGCCTGCGCCGCGTACTGCTTCGGCCCGACCATCAGCTTTCCGTCGGCGTTCAGGTAGTACTCGCGCAGCAGATTGCCGCCAAAGCTGTATTCGCTGACGACCGCGTGATAGCCCCGCAGCCCGATCTTCGGGTTGCCGTCCTCGCCGAAATACTTGGTCAGCGTCGTTCTGTCGGCCGCGTCGTACGCGAGTTCAACCTTGTGCGCAAGGTTGACCATCGTGACGTCCGGTTTGCCGTCGGCGGTCCAGAACGATTCCGAAACCAGCATCGAACCGGCCTTCCCGCCGTATTCCATGCTGCGCGCCTGATAGCCGTCGGTGCAGTCGATCGGCGCGCCTTTCGGGTCAAGATACTCTTCATAGACAGGTTTCGCCAGGACGCTGTCGCTGTCATAGCGGTACCGGATCGTGCTGTAGCCGATCTCCTCGTTGTGTACCGGCTGCCAGCCCGCGTCCATATAGGTCATCTCGACCGCCTGGTCGCTGTCGTTCCACTTGACGACAAAGCCGGCATAACCGGCCTTGATCTGCACCGGCTCGAGCTTCTGGTCGAAGAACTTGGTCTGCTCGTAGCCGCCGCGCGTTTCCGTGCGCACCGCGCCGCCCGCGGAACTGCCCATGAGCAGCTCGTTCGCCTCGCTGTAGTGGTGGAACTTGTACTCAACCCTGGCGTAGCCGTTCTTGCTCATGGCCAACTGGTCCATGATGTCGTAATACGACACGCGCAGGTCGAAGTCGCCTCCGTCGTACTCGTTCTCGACCATCGAGTACCCAGCCGACAGCGTCGTGCGGTTGTTGTCCGCGCCGTAATACGCGGTCGTGCGCACCCGGTTGTCGCCATAGTAGGTATACATGATCTTCGCGTACCCGGACACCAGCTTCATGAGGTTTCCGCCCTCATTAAAATAGCTGGTCTCAATGACCCGGTTCAGGTCGTCATAGACGTTCGTAACCGCCGCGTATCCGGCAAGCGCGCGGATCGGCTTCAGCTCGTTGTTGAAATAATCCGTCCGCGTCAGATTGTAGCGCTCGTCAAACGTGTTCTGCTGCCTGTGGAAGCGATCCACGCCCAGAACCGGCTGCCTGTCGCCGTTGTAGACCGACATCGAAACCAGGAAGTTTTTCCGCGCCCCGCCCGCGTCCGCGCCGACCGCGTATTCATACGCGACAATCGCGCCGCCTTCCGGGCCGACGACAAAATCACCCACGCCGCCCGCGCCGTAGTAACGCTTTTCATAAAGCGTGTCGTCCGCGCGGTACGCCTGTTCCATCAGCGCGTATCCGCCTTCCGGCTTCACCAGATTCCCCTTGTCGTCAAGGTAGCGAACCGAGAGGAGCCTGTCCGCCTCATACGTCCTGACCTGCTTCGCATAGCCGCCCGGATGGCTGTACGGCTGCCCGTCGGCCCCGAAGCGCTCTTCGGTTTCGAGCAGTTGAAGCCCCATAGCATCCGGATTGGCGATGTACGTGTACCGGCTGTACGCGTACCCGCGGTCAATCAGGGCGCGGTTCCCGTCCAGACCATAAAAATCTTCGGACAGGATCTGGCCGTCCGCCGTATAGGCGTACGCCGCCCGATGGTATCCCTTCGCGTTGACAGCGGGATTGCCATCAAGGTCGACGACGCGCTCCTCGACAAGCCGGCTTCCCTCATAGCGCGTTTCGACGACCGTTGGCTTCATCAGCCCGATCGGCGTCGGATTTGTGCTTTCCGCGCCCGCGTGAACACAAAACGCGCTCGTGAAGACCAGTGTGAGAAGTAGCAATGCGCAGAGCAATCTTGCTCTTCTGACTGCCATGCAGGTTCCCCCCTTCTAACCTACTCAGAGTATTTAACTCCATAGTTTTTGTAACTGTAGTAGTACTTATGCCGCCTTGCCCTGAGTGTACGCTTTGCGTTTGTCAGCACAAAGCCAAGGATGTTGATCTTTGTGCGCCTCGCGATGTGCATCGCCATCCGGATGTCGTCCCTGGTGGAGACGTCCTTACGGACAACGAACGCGACGCCGTCAACCTGATCCGCCAAAACAAGCGCATCCGCCACGACATTGATCGGCGGGGTGTCGACGATGACGAAGTCGTATTCGTTTCTCGCGCGCAGCAACAGGTTCCTCATGCTGATGGAGTTGAGCAGTTCGATCGGTTTTTGCGGTTTTGCGCCAACGGTCAGCACGTCGAGGTTGGGATGCACGTTGCGATGCACCGCGCGGTCGAAGCTCGTGCGTCCAGTAAGCACTTCGGTCAACCCGTATTCCGAAGCGGGCGTCTGGAAAAGCACATGCTGCATCGGCTTGCGCATATCCGCGTCGATCACCAGCACCTTGCGTCCGTCCATGGCCGTCACGATCGCCAGGTTCGCGCTTACCGACGACTTTCCTTCCGATGGGATGGAACTCGTGATCATGACCACATTCCTGTTCTCCAGAATCACCTGCAGGCTGATCCGGAACAGCTTGAAGTTTTCCAGATCATCCGGCGACGAGTCACTCGTCAAAATGTAGCGGTTCGCCCGCGAAACGCCGGCCTTGCTCCTCCGCCCGCCTTTCGTCCGCTTCACCTTGCCGCTGCCGCCCGGCTTGCCCTTCGAGATGGTTATGCTCTTTCCCTTGTGGTTTCGCGGCGCTGGTATGCTCGCGATGATCTCCTGTGAAAATGCGTTAACCAGATCCCCCTCTCCACGAATGTGTCGGTCGCGCAGCATCAGCAGGAACAGGAGAACGCAGGCAATCGCAAAGCCCGCCGTGCCGCCGGTCATGGCGCGCTGCGACACGCCTTTGCTGTCCGGCGCGACGGGCAGCTTGGCATAGTCGACCACATCTACGTTGCCGGCCTGCGTGATTCTGGTGAGTTCGGCGGGCGCGAACTCCGCGACCGCGTTGCAGATGTCCATGGAAAGCTTCGGGTCGGACGTCGTCGCCTTGATGCCGATGATCTCGGTCTCGTTGACGGACTCAAACCGGATCATGGCCGCCAGCGTCTCGGGCCGGATGCCGCCGCCAAGCCGGTTGGCCACCGCCTCCATGACCTTGTTGGTCTTGATGATGACGCCGTATGTCTGCACAAGGCGGGTCGCCGTGTATAAATCCGATGAACTCGTATACTGATAATTCGTCTGGTTCGGATTGTTCGTATAGACGTACAGCTTGGCGGACGCGGTGTATGTGTCGGGGATGTAGTTGATCGTGTAATACGTCATGCCCGCCACGCCGACCGCGGTCGCAAGGATGATGAACCACACGTGCTTGAGAAGATACCAGAACACTTCCGTGACGTCGATTTCCCGCCAGCCGCTCCGCGAGGATGCGGGCTCGGTTTTCCTTTCGGCGGGCTGCGTCTGCCCCTGGTCCGGCTGACCCGCTCCGTAAACGGCAGCGCCGCGCCCGCCAGCCTCCAGCCTGCTGTTTCGTTTCAGCCGGATTTTGTCATTTGTGTACTCCATCTCGTACTGGGCCGCGGCGAGATTCTCCTTGGAAGGAGGTTTTTCTTGTCCCATCGTCGTCTGACTCTCCACTTGTTTTACTTCGGGTTCATTCGTTCGGTGATGCGACGCCGTTCTGTGCGGTGCAACGCGCGCCTGGAAGCGGGGATCGGTTCGCCCGTATACAAAAACACATACCCGGACGGAAATGGATATTCGCGGTTTTCCCATCCTTTACGGAACCTGACAGTGCACAGAATGCGCGGCGAAAACGCTTCACCGCGCGCTCCTTATGGAAGCTGAAACGCCCGCCGGATACGATTTAAAACGTCAGGCATACGCAAGCCTGTGCAAAAACGTACGTCAGGAGGCGCTCATCGCCTTGCCGAACCTGTATCTTTCATACCATAAGTCATGATACTACTATCTGGCATATATGTCAATAAGCCGTAGGATTTCCAGCGGGCGGTTTCCTTGGTTTTTTCTGTGCCGATTGTGCTCTTTTGCTTGATTTCGGCGGCGGTTTCCGCCGGAAAAAACCGCACTTTTGCCAACCCACAGAAATACGAGTTCAAAAAAAGAGCGCAATTCCATGCGCCCTGCGAGGCATAATTATGCATGATGCCGCACGAATGACGGCCTCAGGTTCCGGCTTCACTTGCCCGAAAACACGCGCGCTAAGTACTTCGATTTCATTTGCTCGGACGCCATGATCCGCTGCGCCGGTTTGAGGCGCAAAAGCGCCGTCAGCAGCGTGCCCATCGCGCGGTGGCTGAAGAACGCGGGCGTGTCGAACACAAGGTTCGCGAGCTGCCCTTTCTCGATCGCCGCGCAGACGATCCGGTGCGTCGAATTCACCGGCGTGATCAGCCTTTCCGCCCTTTCCGTCAGCGAGACGCACCGCTTCGGACAGTTGCGGACACACACGCCGCAGCCGAGGCAGACCCGCTCGTCGAGCACCGCCACGGCGCGACTGCGCTCGCCCGCGGCGGCCTCGCCCATCGAGAGCGCGCCGACCGGGCAGGCGCGAACGCACCGGCCGCAGCCCGTACACGCGTCCGTACGCACCGCCGGGAGAAAGCGCGTCGTACACATCGGGTGCTGCAGCCCGTATTTTTTGACCGCCTGGAGCGCCTCGCAGCAGCAGCCGCAGCAGTTGCAGATGAAGCTGACCTGTTCCATCGCGTTTTCGCCGCACTGCACGAGGTTGTGCGCATAGGCGCGCGCCAGCGCGTCCTTCGCCTCGTGCTTGTCAATCGCGCGGCAGTGCCCGTGCCGGGACAGCGCGCCCGCGACATTGCCAAACGTCAGGCACACGTCCTGCGGCGCGCCGCACGCCGCGCCAAGGTGCGACGCCTTGTGCCGGCAGTAGCACAGGCCCAGCCCGATCTCCTTCGCTTCGTCGATGATGTGCGTCGCGCGCTCATAGTCAAGGACGCGCACCGCCTGATCCGCGTTAAGGGCAGGCTCCTGCACAAAGACGCGACCGATCCGCGTATCCGTGCCGAGCATCAGCTCGCGCATGAAGTCCTCTTCGACGTGCAGATACTGCTGATACAGGCCGCTGAGCCGCGCCTGATCGATGTCGGTCCGCACGCGCATGAACGCGAACTCCAGAAAGCCCGCCATCGGCGGCGGCATCATGTACCGCGTCTCCTCGCCTTCCTTGACCACGTCCAGCAGCATCGCCCGGTCGCAGAGCCGGTCGAGGCACGCGCGCGCCTCCGTTTCCTTCATGCGCAGCGCTTTCGCGGCGCGTTTGGCCGTGAACGGCCGGATCGGGAGCGCGGCCATCACCTTTGCTTCCCGCTCGTCCACCAGCATGGACAGGATCTTGTACAGCGTCTCGGAAGGCGGCGCGCCCTGCGGAAAGCGGTTGAGCCGCCGCTGCATCTGCTCGTATGCCTCTCTCGCGGTGTGGTGTGACATCGGTTGATCCTTTCGCGCCCTCCGGGTTTTGCAATCTGCGCACAAGTATACCGGATGCGGCGCGGCATTTCAAATCTTTTGCGCGGATCTTTTTGCCGGGGAATAGGCAAAAAAGCGGTTGTCTGGTATGATAATAAGAAAACGCCGGCGAACCATACGGAACCATGACAAAAAATGGTCGCGCGGTCGTTACGATAAAAGAGGGTTCACGCGGGGGTTCTTACATCGAAACGGGGAAGTGTGGGTTTTGACTCGATGCTTTGCAAGCGTCTTTGCGGACATATCATCATGGGACTGTTTTTTGTCATCGCGCTGTACCTGTTCGGGATCAGCATACTGCAGACGGCCGACATCATCCTCATGGAAACGACCGCATACCGCCCGGACACGCCGCTTTTGCACCTCTGCGCGGCCGCTTTGACCGTCTGCCTGTTCGCGTGGTACGGAAAAAAGGTGACGGACAAACAGGCGCGCGCGGTCACCGTCGCGGCCGCGTGCCTGTCCTGTCTGGCCGCCGCGCTTCTCGTCGCGTTCGCGCGGGTGCAGCCGCGCGCGGATCAGCAGTATGCGCTTGACGCCGCGCGGGAGATCTGCCGCGGCGACTTCGGATCCTTGCGGCGCGGCGGCTACCTGTCGATCCACCCGCACCAACTGGGCCTGACGGTCGTGTTTCAACTGCTGCACCTGCTCGGCGGAACCGGCGCGGATCAATACCTGATTCAGGCGGTCAACGCGGCCGCGGTCGCCGTGTGCGTGATCAGTTCCACGAAAATCGCCTCGCTGATGTTTCAAAGGCCGGCCGTAACGGCGGCCACGGCCGCGCTTCTCCTGTGCTTTCCGCAGCTTTGGCTGTACGCGACGTTTCTGTACGGAAACCTGATGGGCCTGGCGCTTTCGCTGCTGGCCGTCTGGATGGCGCTCGCGTTCGCGCAAAGCCGCCGCGCGCGGCACGCGGCGCTGGCGGCCCTGTTCGCCGCGCTGTCCGTCGCGGTCAAGCAGAACAACCTGATCACGCTGATCGCGATCTGCCTGTTTTACCTGGCGGACGCGGCCGGCTGGGTCTCCGCGCAGGGCCCGGATCCCGCGCCGCGCGGCACCGGCCCGCGTCCGCGAAGCCGCCCGCTGCTCGCGCTGTTGGCCTGCGTCTGCGCGACGTTTCTGTTGACGGCGGGCATCAAAATCTGTTACGAGACCGTCTCCGGCGAGGATCTTGACCAGGGCGCGCCGAGCGTCATGTATGTCGCCATGGGCCTGCAGGACGGTGAATACGCGCCCGGCTGGTGGAACGGATACATCCGCGACGGATTCCGGCGCAGCGGTTACGAACCTGAAACCGCAGCGGACTCGGCAAAGCGCAGCATTCACGCGTCCCTCGACGCGTTCGCAGAGGATCCCGCGTACGCGGGGCGCTTCTTCTACGAAAAAACGGCGTCCATGTGGATCAACCCGACGTTTCAGGCCTTTTGGATCAGCACCGCGCGCAGGCACAGCGACATCCGCGACACGGCGTTTGTCGAAAGCCTGTTCTACGGCGGCCTCAACGCCGCGCTGACCGGGTGGATGAACATCATGCAGTCGCTGACGCTGCTCGGCGCCGCGCTGTACTGCGCCGAAGTGTTCGCGCGCGGCGGACGAAAGCGGGATTTCCTCGCGGAGCTGCTGCCCGCAGTCGCGTTCATCGGCGGGTTTGCGTTTCATTTGGTCTGGGAAGCGAAAGGGCAGTACGCGATGCCCTATTTCGTGCTGCTGTTTCCGTACGCGGCCCGCGGATTCCTCGCGGCCGGCGGGGCCGCGGCGCGGCTTTGGACGGCACAGGCGAAAGTATGATACAATCCCGGAAAAGAATAACAAAGGAGCGGCTCATGAGGATCGTGGTATTGGACGGTTACACCGGGAACCCCGGCGACCTGACGTGGGAAGGGTTTGAGCGGCTCGGCGACGTGACGGTCTATGACCGCACGCAGGTTTCGGACCCCGCGGAGATCATCCGCCGCATCGGAGACGCGGAAATCGTCATCACGAACAAAACGCCGGTTTCGGAGACCACCCTCGCCGCCTGCCCCGGCATCCGCTACATCGGCGTGCTGGCGACCGGCTACAACATCGTCGACGCCGCGGCGGCCAAGGCGCGCGGCATTCCGGTGACGAACATCCCGGCGTACGGCACGGACGCAGTCGGCCAGTTCGCGATCGCGCTGCTGCTGGAGGTGTGCCACAGGATCGGCCATCATGACCGCGCGGTGCACGCGGGCCGCTGGACAAAAAGCCCGGACTTTTGTTTCTGGGACTATCCGCTGATTGAGCTATCCGGCAAAACGATCGGCGTCATCGGCTTTGGCCGCATCGGGCAGGTCACGGGCCGCGTCGCGAAAGCGCTCGGGATGCGCGTGCTGGCCTCGGACGCGTCGCAAACCGACGCGGGCCGCGAAATCGCCCGGTATGTCGGTCTGTCCGAGCTGTTCGCGGCCTCGGACGTCATCAGCCTGCACTGCCCGCTGACCGCCGAAACAGCCGACCTCATCAACGCCGCCGCGATCGCGCAAATGAAGGACGGCGTCATCCTGATCAACAACGCGCGCGGCCCGCTGATCAACGAGCGCGACCTCGCGGACGCGCTGCAAAGCGGCAAGGTCGCGGCCGCCGGGCTGGACGTCGTCTCCGTCGAACCGATCCCGGCCGACAACCCGCTGCTGACCGCGCCGAACTGCATCATCACGCCGCACATCTCGTGGGCCCCGCGCGAGAGCCGCGCGCGCCTGATGGACATCGCGGCCGAAAACCTCCGGCGGTTCGCCGAAGGGAACCCGGTCAACGTGGTCAACGGGTGACTGCCAGCGCTTTGTCGAGCAGCGGCGACGCGATGTGAAGCGCGCTGAGGTTCCGGCTCAGCATCGCGTGCTGCCAGGTGCCCGGCGCGACTTTCCCCCGCGCTTTTTCGGATTTGCTCATCAGGGAGGCGATAGGGGCGCGCGCGTTTTCCAACTCCTCCCGGGCGCGCCCGCCGGAGGCGTCGCCCGCGTTTAACGCGGCCGCGATCAGGTCCGAAGCCACGCGCAGTGCCCGCGCCCGGTTCCGCAGCAGCGCATGCTGCGGCGTACCCAGCACAAACCCCGCCCGCGCCCTTTCCGTTCTGTCAAGCATCGAAGCGATGGCGAGAAGCGCTTCCGCCATTTCTTCGGGGGACGCATGATCATCCATCCGCCAACCTCCGTTCAAAAATTCTGGTAGTCACGCTATAAGTGCCACCGCACAACCACAAAAAACTCAGTTCACGCGGTTGCTTTGCTGTTCCACCCTGCCGCTCCGGGCCATCGCCCGGTACTGCCCGGGTGTGATCCCTTCATGCCGCCGAAACGCGCGCAGGAACGTCGAGTTCGAGTAATAGCCGGTGCGCGCCGCGACCTCTTCCAGCGGCAGCGCGGTATCCGAAAGCAGCGCCTTGGCGTGGCGCAGCCGGACGCGGTTGATCGTGTCGAGCATCGGTTCCCCGGCCTGCTTTTTATACAGCGCGGACGCGTAGCTCGCGGTCAGGTTCAGGTGCGCCGCGACCTCCGCGATGCTCAGCCCGCACGCCGCGTAGTTCGCCTCGATGAACGCGGCGGCCCGCTGCGCGACATCCACGCCGCGTCCGGCCGCGATCTGCGGCAGGGCCGCGACATACGCGCACAGCGCGCGCATCGCGGCAAAATCATCGCCAAGCGGCGGCATTTCGACAAAGGCCCGCACCCTTTCCGTGAGCGCGGGCAGGTCGTCGCCGGCGCGCGCCTCCAGCGCCGGCAGCATCACGCCCAGCATCGCGTTCCAGTGCAGGCGGGCGTTTGCGCGCGGCAGCTCGGCAAGCCTTTCATTAACGGCCGCAAGCAGCGCGGCCGCGGCGTCCGTGTCGCCGTCGAGCAGCAGCCGCGCGAGCTGCTGCGCCTCCGCGTATACGGGCATCGCGGCGCTTTCGGGCGGCTGTTTGCCTTCCTCGGTTTTGGCATCTGGCGTATAGGCCCGCCGCAAATCGCCCCGGCCGCCGTCCTGGCGGAGCAGCGCGAGGGCCGCGCGGTACGCGCCGTGCACGCCTTCCAGCCCGGCGGCCTCGTCCGACACCGAAATCGTCAGGCGCAGACCGAAATGCTCCGACAGAAACCGCCGCGCCTCGGACAGGCTGCGCTCCGCGTCCGCGCGCCAGTCGCGGCCGTCCGGTTCAAGGCTGAGCAGAAGCCATATCTGCCCGTCAAACGTGGCGCAGTGGACGCTGTAGGCGGACAAAAGCTCGTCAAACACGTTCACGGCGACAAACCGGACCAGCTCGCGGTTCTCCGGCCGCAGCGCGGCGAAACCGTCGCCGTCGTCCATCGCGATGCCCGCCACGGCGAACCGGTCGGCGCAGAGCGCGACGTTGTGCCGCAAAAGCTCCTCCTCCATCGCGCCCGCGGATGCGTACATGCCTTTGAGCAGCCTTTCAAGCGCGAAATCCTCGAGCTTTTCGGCGGTCTCGCGCGCCTGCTCGGCGGCGGTCCGGTTTTCGTTGTGCAGCGCGTCCAGCATCTCGGACAGGTACCGAAAATCGTCGCCGTGCGCCGCGCCGCCGCCTGATTTTTCCAGCGCGTCGCGCAGCGCGAGGATCGGCTGGTATTGCCGCCGGGCCAGCCACATGGAAAGCAGCAGGCCGAACAGCAGCAGCGCGGCGCCGCCGAAGCCGCTGATCCAGCGCAGCAGCCGCAGAGGCCGGTCAAACGCGAACATCGGCTCGACCGTCTGGTAGATGCAGCCGGTCTGCGGGCTCTTTACTACGTTGACGTGTACCGACCCTTCCGACACCGGAACCAGTTCGAACGTCTCGCGATCCTTGTACAGAAACCCGGGCGGCGGCGGCAACGCGTCCCCGGTATACAGCAGAGGCTCCCCGGACGCCGAATAGACCGTGGCCTCCAAATCATCGTTCTGGGCGAGCGGCGTCAGGTCGCCGAGCGCCGCGCGCTGAAGCGACACAACGACAGTCAGCAGCGGCGCTTCCCCGCGCGTCAGCGTCCGGACATAATAGACGCTGCCGTTGTTGTAAAAGCCGTCCGGCCGCGACGTCAGCATGCCGCGCCATTCGGCTTCGCTCGCGAAGGCGCCCGTCAGCTTCCGCGCGTAAAAATCAGACGCGTCGGTGATGGTGTTGGAAATCACCTTGCCGCTCCGCGGCAAATACAGATAGCACTGGTCAATGTCCGAATAGGCGACCGACAGCAGCCCAACCTGCTGCGTCAAGCTGCGCAGCATCTGGAACGACGTCAAGTTGTTCAGCGTGCGCATCGGATCGTCCCGCTCGGCGAAGTACAGCGATTTGTCGTCGAGCAGGATGCTGTCGGCCGTGCGCATCACCGCGTACAGCCGCCCGTCGATCCCGGCGCGGATCTGTTCGAGCGCCAGTTGCGCGCTGATTTGAAGGTCGCGCTCGACGTTTTCGCTCAGCGTAAAGACGACGCGCGCCAGCACGAGCACCGGCACGAGAAAGGCGCAGATGAATGAAACGAAAAACGTCCGGAACGCCTTTCGCCGCATCAGCATCCTGACATTCTGCATGGCCGCACCTCCCGTGTATAGTATACCGTATCCGATTCCACATTTCATCATCCAATTTGAAAACTGACGCGCGCCGATTTGCGATCTTGCCGGTCGGTTTTCGTTTTTGCCATTGCGGACGCAGCTTTGGTTTTTTATAGTGAACCCATCGGAGAAATCAAAAGGGAGGTTTTGTCACCATGAAGAAAATTTTGGCCTGCCTGCTATCGCTGAGCATGATGATCGCGCTGTTCGCAGGCGTTGCGTCGGCCGCCGAGGCCCCGTTTGTCATCACGATGCTCGCGCCGTTCTACGCCGCGGAACCGCCGGTGGGCACCATCGGCGACGAGGGCAACCCGGTGCTCGAAGCCGTCGAGGCGCTCTGCAACGTCGACCTGCAGATCACCTAGGCGCCGCAGGGCGACTTCACCAGCAAGTTCAACACCGTCATGGCGTCGGCGGATCAGCCGATGGTCATGGTGGTGACGAGCGGTCTGACGAAAAACTCCACCTATCTTGACTACTGCCAGCAGGGCGTCTTCTGGGACCTGACCGACATCATCACCGGCAACGCGCTGTTCTCCACGGAACTGACGACGCCGTACTCGCTGACCGTTACCAGCGTCGGCGGCAGAAGCTACCTGTTCCCGTTCCTCGTGTCGAGCGCGCGCGTCGCCTGCCTGTACCGCGCGGACTGGCTCAAGGCGCTGAACATGAACCCGCCGACAACCGCGCAGGAATTCTACGAGATGGCTAAGGCGTTCACGGAAAACGATCCGGACGGCAACGGCGTCAAGGACACGTACGGTTTTGCCTACATTGACGACGCCGACAACGAGCTGACCTACGCGGGCTTTGACACGCTCGCGGTCGCGATGGGCGCGCCGAACCGCTGGGGCGTCAACGAAGAAGGCAAATTGATGCCGTACTTCACATTCCCGGAGTACAAGGCGACGCTCAACCTCTTTAAGGACATGTACGACAACGGCTACATGAACGCGGACTTCGCGCTGATCAAGGGCAACGACAAGCACCTGCCGCTGGCGGAGGGCAAGGCCGGCTCGATGTTCACGACCGCGACGAACGCCCGCCATCCGGGCGGCAAATACGATTCGCTGTTTGACAAGATCACGCCGACCGCCGAGATCGGGCGTCAGTACCTGCTGTCGACGCCGGCCGGCGCGCAGGTCATCAACTCCACGCTGTCGATCGGCGGCATGGGCGGTCTGCTGTTGCCGAAAGCCGCCGTCCGGGACGAGGCGACCGCGCAGCGGATCATGCAGTTCTTCGAGACGCTGCTCTCGGTTGACGGCGGCGCGAAGCTGCTGGCGCTCGGCGTCGAAGGGCTGCATTACACCGTCAACACGGACGGCACGATCACCGCGACCGCGGAACAGCGCAAGCTGCGCGTCGACGACGGATCGGAAGAAGTCTTCGCGTCGACCGTGCCGCGCCGCGTCATCGCGCCGGACTTCGGCCAGACCCGCACCGAGAACGAAATCATCACCGGTGAGTTCGTCGCCAACGAGCCGTACGCGGTGCCTGACCTCTCCATCGGCAAGTTTGATCCCGACCAGTTAAACGTCCTGGCCTCGCTGTCCACGCTGATTTCAGACGCCCGCGTGCAGTACATCATGGGCCAGATCGACGAAGCCGGGTTCGACAAGGCGATCGCGGACTGGATGGAGCAGGGCGGCAACGAGCTGATCGAGGCCGCGAACGCCAAGTAGTACCAATTCCAGTTACGGATTGCCCGTATCTCGCGGATCTTTTGCCGCATGGCCGCGTCGCGCTCCAGTCAGCGTAGCTACTGGCTACGCTTCCTTCCGCCTCCTTGCCATGCGGCAAAATCTCTCGCGATCTATCGTGCACTCCCTAACTTGATTTGGTATAAAAGCCTCCCCCGGGAAAGAGACGCGCGGCCACGCGCCGCAATGTCTTTCCATATACAAAAGATGACTACAAAAGAAGGCTGCCGCCGCGGGTGCGATGAAGATGAACGGTGCGCCAAGGGGCTCCGCCCCTTGGATCCCATCTTTGCCTTCGGGCAAAGGTGATACAAAAGAAGCAAGCTCCCGCGGCAGCCGTCTGGATCCGGGAAGGGCCGGTCCCTTCCTTTTTTGTTTTTTGACCGCAAAGGAGGGACCGGCATGACCAAATTGAACCGGCTTGGGCGGCGGGTCTGGCGATACCGCTGGGTATACCTGATGCTGCTGCCGACAATCATCTTCTATGTGCTGTTCAAAGGGCTGCCGATTCTGCAACTGCGCATCGTGTTTCAAAAATACAGCCCCGCGCTGGAGGTTCTCAAGCAGCCGAGCCCGATGATGAACCCGTGGTACCAGAATTTCCTGACTTTTTTCAATCATCGCGATTTCTGGACGCTGATGCGCAACACGTTTACGCTGGCGGCCTTCAACATACTGTTTTATTTCCCGGTGCCGCTGGTCATCGCGCTGCTTTTGAACGAAATCCGTTCCAGCCGCTACAAGCGCACGCTGCAGTCAATGGTCTACATGCCGCACTTTTTGAGCTGGGCGGTCATCGCGGGCCTGATGATGCTTCTCCTGGGCCCCGCGCCGCGCGGGCTGGTCAACTCATGGATCAGCGGCGCGGGCGGGCAGCAGATCCCGTTCCTGTTCGGCAAGGAATGGTTCAAGTACATCTACATCATTGAACTGATCTGGAAAGAGGCGGGCTGGGGCACGATCATCTATCTGGCCGCGCTGTCCGGCGTCGACGAGCAGCTCTACGAGGCCGCGGTCATCGACGGCGCGGGCCGGTTCAAGCAACTGCTGCACATCACGCTGCCCTCGATCAAGTCGACGATCATCATCCTGCTGATCCTGCGGATGGGCTCGTTCCTCGACACCGGGTTTGACCAGATCTACCTGATGGTCAACAGCTTAAACCGCGAGGTCGGCATGGTGTTTGACACGTACATCTACGAGGTCGGCCTGCTCGGCACGAAGATCCCGCCGCGCGTCAGCGGGTTCAGCTACAGCGCTACGGTGGGCCTGTTCCGCTCGGTGGTCAGCCTCGCGCTCGTGCTCGGCACCAACGCGCTCGCCAGGCGCTTGGGAGAGGAGGGCGTGTACTGATGGTGAACATGCAAAGCAGGAACCAGAGCGCCGCGGGCAGGATTTTTGATTTTCTGAACCACGCGGGCCTTGGGCTTGTCGCGGCCGTCATGGTCGCGCCGCTGGTCTACTGTTTCATCGGCTCGTTCTCGGCGACCGGCATGTCCAGCGGCCGTTTCGTCGCGTTTTCGACCGACGCGTACCGCATGATCTTTGAGTCCGGCAAAACTGTCCGCGCGATCGGCAACAGCTTCCTGATCACGATCGTCGGCACGCTGATCAACATCACGCTGACCTCCACCGCCGCGTACGCGCTGAGCAAGCGCGGCCTCCCGGGCGGCAAATGGATGCTGCGCGTCGTCGTGCTGTTCATGCTCTTTGGCGCCGGGCTGATCCCCGACTTCATCATTGTCGCCAACAAGCTCAGCCTGAAAAACACCTATTGGGCGGTGTGGCTTCCGGTGGCGGTGTCGGGCTATAACCTGATCGTCATGAAGAATTTCTTTCAGCAACTGCCGGAGAGCATCGAGGAGAGCGCGCGGATCGACGGCTGCAACGAGCTGCAGTCCTTCGTCCGCATCGTCATGCCGATGTCGAAGGCGTCGCTGGCAACCTTCGCGTTGTTCTACGCCGTCGGCCACTGGAACAACTACCTGCGCCCGATGATTTACCTTGACGACAGCACGAAATGGCCCATCACCGTGTGGCTGCGGCAGATCGTCATCCTGTCCCTCGGCGGCCTCGGCAGCGATAACATGTCCGAAAATGAGATCATCTGGGCCGCTACCGACGCGGTCAAGTACGCCACGATCGTCGTCAGTGTCATCCCGATCCTGTGCGTGTATCCGTTCCTGCAAAAGCACTTCGCCAAGGGCGTGCTGTTGGGATCGGTGAAAGGGTGAGGGAGGAGGAGACGTTGGGGACGCTGGGATGCTGTCCCAGACCCTGCCAAAGGGGCTAATATCCGGGTTTTCATGTTGTCGCGCGTTACACGCGCTCTGTATGAAAACCGACTTTCGTCTCGCTCTACGCCTTTGCTTTGCAAAGGCTATCCGCCACTGGCGGCGCTCGACTCCAGTCCCCTTTGGAAACCCTGCTTTTTCACCTCACGGCGGAAAGATTTTCATTAAGTAAATATACATGAACCACTCACCCAACCCGCCTCATCCCCCACCCCCAGCCCCGACGT
>JAVBOQ010000286.1:0-13930 GCA_031550455.1 Eubacteriales bacterium | reverse complement strand
GCCGCCCGGACACGTCGTGCGACGGCAGCACGTCCGGCATCACGGCCCGGTCAACGCCGAGCGCCGCCAGCAGCGCGCCGTCCCACGCGCCCTGGTGTATGTCAAGCGCGCCGGTCAGCGACGCGTCCGAAAAGTCGGTCACGCCGCGCCGCCCGGTCAGGAAACCGTACAGCGCGTCCTTGGTGTTGATGAATTTCGAAGCGCGCCGGTACACGTCCGGATGGTGCGCGCGCAGCCACAGCATTTTCGGCAGCGTGTAATGCGTGTCCAGCCGGTTGCCGGTGCGCCGGTAGAACTCGCGCTCCGGCACCGCCGCGCGGATCGCCGGAAGCTGCTCTTCCGCGCGCACATCGGAATGCAAAATATTCGGATACAGCGCCTCCCCCGCGGCGTCGACCGGGATGCAGCCGTTCATCGTGCCGGACAGGCCGATCACGGCGACGCGCGGCGCGCCCGCCTTCTTAAGCACGGCGCGGCTGCCCTCGACGGCGGCGCGCAACACGCGCGAAACCGGCTGTTCCGCCCAGCCTGGATGCGGCAGATCGACGCCGTACGCGGCGACGGCGGACGCGGCAGCGCGCCCGTCCCGAAAAAACAGCGTCGCCTTTAAGCCGGTCGTTCCGGCGTCCAGCGTCAGAATCAGGTCGCGGGCGTGTTCGGCGGGCATACGGAATCATCCTTTGCTGATATAGTCAGATGCCGTCAATGAATTCTATGTGGATTGCGAAACACCTGCAAGGAGAGAAGCGGAACGCCAGGAGGCGGAGCCTCCTGGCGTTTTTCCTGGCGCCGGAACGTATGTTTACTGATCGAGAATCTTCACCTCGACCTGCACCGTCATCGGCTCCGCCTGCGGAAGATCCTCGTTGTCCTTGATGCTCAGCAGGTTCGGGATGCGCAGCACCTTGAGCTCCACCATGTCGCCTTCGTTATGGCCGCGCAGGATCGTCTGCAGTTCGGCCACGGTGTAGATGCGCTGGCCGTCGGCTTCGAGGATCATGTCGTACGGCTGCAGGTCGGCCTTGTCCGCCGGAGAATCCTTCTCCACCACGCGGATCAGGATGCTGTTGGGCAGCGATTTCGCCGTCAGCTCCTCGGTGCCGTTGGTGATGGCTTCGGCGGAGATGCCGATCCTCGGGTAGAGCACCTTGCCGTGCTCGATCAGGTCGTCCGCGATCTTCGAAACGTAGTTGATCGGGATCGCCAGGCCGATGCCCTCGATCGACGCCATGCCGTAGTAGCCGTTGTTTGACAGTTTCGCCGACGTGATACCGACCAGCTCGCCACGGATGTTGAACAGGCCGCCGCCCGAGTTGCCCGCGTTGATCTGCGCGTTGGTCTGCAGCATCGGCGTGGCGATGTTGCTCTGCCGGTCGCTCATCACACGGTTCTGGCCGCTGATGACGCCGACGGTCAGCGTGTTTTGGAAGTTCGCGCCGAGCGGGTTGCCGATGACCAGCGCCCAGTCGCCGACCGACAGCTCGTCCGAATTGCCGATCTTCGCGGCCGGCGCGGGCAGGCCGTCCACCTTGAGCACCGCGATGTCGCTGGTTTCGTCGCCCGCGACAAACGCGGCTGCGTAGTCCTTGTCGTCGTAGACGATCAGGATGTCGGACGCGACCCTGCTGGTGTTGGCGGTCACGACATGGTAGTTCGTCACGACATACCCGTCTCCGATCGCGACGCCGGAACCGACGTACGCCGTATCGGACATGATGCGGCCTCGCATCACCTGCACCTGCGTCGTCAGCTTGACGCCGACGATGGACTGGCTCGCGTCCGCGTAGACCGCCTTAAACGGGCTGTCCAGCTGCGCCGCGGTCGAGGCTTGCAGCGTCATTGCCGACAGGCTCTCCGCGGAGGCGCCCTCCGCGCTCAAATTTGTCGTCAACGCGACGCCGAACACCGCGCCGACCAGCGCGACCGCCGTGAACATCGCGGCCAGTTTGACCTTGAAATTGCTTTTCTTTTCCATTTTAGCTCCTCCCTTCTGGATGCAAAGACAGGATACCACCTTTATCGGAAGAATGTGTGACCTCATTTTGATCAATTTCTGAAAGCTGTGCGAACACCGCGTGAACACGCCCGGCATAGAGTGATGTGGGCGGCACCCGCCCAATTGGCTGATTTGGAGGGTTTCGTTTTGAATATTATCGTTTATTTAGTCGCGTGGGTCGTGATCGGCCTGCTCGTCGGCTTCCTCGCCAACTGGCTGACCAAATCCTGCGTGTGGCCTTGGTTCTGGATTGATCTGTTTGTCGGCGTTTTCGGCGCGATCCTGTTCGCGTTCTTCCTGGGCAACATCCTGTTCGGCATGACCGTGGTACTCAGCGCCTGGAGCCTGCTGTTGGCGCTTTTCGGCGCCGTCAACCTGCTGCTGTTCGTCTGGCTCCTGCGCAAGCTTGCATAGAGCAGGCTACGACGATCCCGTGGAATCCCTTCTATGCCTGCGGGCATGGGAGGGATCTTTTCTATGCCCCGCCGTGAGGCGAAAAGGCTTTTCTTTGGTTCTTTCTTTTCCCCCGAAAAGAAAGAACACGTCCCTTCGTTCCCCTTTCCCCGCCCCTGCGTTTTATGTCGAATGATCCGCATAAATCCCTATTTTTCGAGGCAGGATATAAGACCGCGAAACAAGAACCAATGCGCAAACGACAAGGAGGAGCGGCATGGAGCAGCGAAGATTCGCCGCGGCGGGCCGGGCGACCGTGGCACGCGACACGGTGACGGTGCAGCTTGAAGGGGAACTGGACCATTGCAGCGCGGAGCGGGTGCGCGCGTCGCTTGACGCGCTGATCGAGGATCCGGGCATCCGGCGGCTGGTGATCGACGTCGCGCGGCTGACGTTCATGGACAGCTCGGGCATCGGCGTGGTGATCGGGCGGTACCGGACGCTGGCGCGGCGCGGCGGAAGCGTCGCCGTGCGCGGCGCAAGCCCGCAGGTCGACCGCATATTCCAGATGTCGGGCCTGTACCAGATCGTCGAAAAAAGCCGTTGAAGGGGTGGAACGATGGAAAACAACGCGATGCGGCTGACGTTTGACAGCCGGCCGGAAAACGAATCGTTCGCGCGCGTCGTCATCGCGGCGTTCATGGTGCAGCTCAACCCGACGCTGGAGACCGTGACCGACGTCAAGACAGCCGTCAGCGAGGCGGTGACCAACGCGGTCGTGCATGCGTACCCGCGCGGCGCGAAGGGCGAAATCGAGATGCGCGCGACGCTGTGCGGCGCGGACCGCACGCTGCGCGTGGAGATATCCGACACGGGCGTGGGCATCCCGGACATTGAGCAGGCGATGGAGCCGCTGTTCACGACGCAGCCGGAAATGGAGCGCAGCGGCATGGGCTTTTCGGTGATGCAAAGCTTCATGGACACCCTGGACGTCCGGTCAACGCCCGGCGGCGGCACCACAGTTTCGATGACGAAGCGCGTGTGACGATTGCGCATGCGGCAGGGAACGCCACGGCAAACGCATGAACTGAGGTTCATGCGTTTGGAGGGGGCGAGAGGAGGCCTCGGCCTCTCGAACGCTCCGGGCTGGATACTTCCTGCTTCATGTGTAGTCCCTCAATCCCCTCTTGGGGATCGGATTTCGATCCCCTTCCGCCGCGATGTGAGGCAGGGTTTCCAAGCGAGGATACCCCCTTGGCCGGTCCGGGGTGGGTTCCGGCTTCTCTTCCCACCCGCTCTTTTTCGCCGTTCGCCTTGCTTCACAATTGCTTATATGCTATCCTGCTTCCATGGAAAAAATCGAAGCGTTGATCACGGACGTCACGTACCGAAACGACGAAAACGGGTACACGGTGCTGGCGGTGCGCCTGGACGACGGGCGGCGCACGTCGGCCGTCGGCGTGATGCCCGAACTGGCGGCTGGCGAACGGGTGATCCTTGCCGGCGAGTGGTCGGAGCACGCGCAGTACGGCAAGCAGATCAAGGTCGCGATGTGCGAGACGGTCAAGCCGACGACCGAGCGCGGCATTGAGCGGTACCTGGCCTCCGGGCTGGTTCGCGGCATCGGCCCGGCGACCGCGAAACAGCTTGTGCAGCGCTTTGGCGCGGATACGTTGGACATCCTGCAATATGCGCCGGACAGGCTCACGGAGATCGACGGCGTCGGGCGCAAGCGCGCGAAAATGATCGCGGATTCGTTCGCTGAGCAGGTACAGATGCGCGAGGCGATGGTGTTCCTGCAAGCGTACGGCATGACGCCCGCTCTTTCGATGAAAATATTCAAAAAATATGGCGAACGGTCGCAGGCGATCGTCCGCGAAAATCCGTACCGGCTTGTCGAGGACATCGAGGGCGTCGGGTTCAAGACGGCCGACCGGATCGCGATGTCGCTGGGCACCGCGCCGGATTCGCAGGCACGGTTGCGCGCCGGCATCTGCTATGTGCTGACCGAGGCGTCGGCCGCGAACGGGCACACGTTTCTGCCGCGCGAGGGTCTGACCTATTCGACCGCGGCGCTGCTGGGCGTCGACGAGGCGCTGGCGCAAAACGCGCTCGAAGCGCTGCTGCTCGACCAGGGGCTGATCGCGCGCGAAATCGACGACCAGACGGCGATCTACCTGCCGAGGACGTTCAAGGCGGAACTTGAGTCCGCGCGGCGGCTTCTGGATCTGCACGCTGCACTGCCGTACAAACCGGATCCGTCCCTCGACCGGGAGATCGCCATTTTTCAGGCGAAGGCCAACATCGCGCTGAACCGCGACCAGATCCGCGCGGTGCGCGCGGCCGTGACCGAGGGCGTGTCGGTGATCACCGGCGGCCCGGGCACCGGCAAGACGACGATCATCCGCTGCATCCTGTCGCTGCTTGGCGAGGGCAAGACCGTGCTGCTGGCCGCGCCGACGGGCCGCGCGGCCAAGCGCATGAGCGAGGCGACCGGTCGCGAGGCGAAGACGCTGCACCGGCTGCTTGAATACGGCGGCGAGGAAGGCGTGTTCGCCAAGGACGCGGACGACCCGGTCGACACGGACGCGCTGATCGTCGACGAAATGTCGATGGTCGACGTGTTTCTGATGCGCGGGCTGCTGCGCGCGCTGAAACCCGGCACGCGGCTGATTCTCGTCGGCGACGCGGACCAGTTGCCGTCGGTCGGCGCGGGCAACGTGCTCGGCGACATTTTGAAGAGCGACGTCGTGCCGGTCGTCCGGCTGACGGAAATCTACCGGCAGGACGCGGACAGCATGATCGTCGTCAACGCACACCGGATCAACCGCGGCGAGATGCCGCAGATGAACGCGAAGGGCGGCGACTTTTTCATCGAGCGCGTCGAAACCGGCGCGACGGCGGCCGAGCGCGTCGTCGAGATGGTGACCGCGCGGTTGCCGAAGTTTTTGCGCGTCGACCCGCTGAAGGACATTCAGGTGCTGTCGCCGATGAAAAAGGGCGAGTGCGGCGTCTTTGCGCTCAACAGGATGCTGCAGGAGCGCCTGAACCCGAAGCGCTCCGGCGCGCCGGAGCGCGCGCACGGCGACACGGTATTCCGCGCCGGCGACAAGGTGATGCAGACGCGCAACGACTACCAGATGGCTTGGCGGAGGCCGGGCCCGCTTGAAGAAGAGGGCCAGGGTGTGTTCAACGGCGACATGGGCCAGGTGCTTTCGATCAACGATGAGGAACGCACACTGACCGTCCGGTTCGACGACGACCGCGAGGCGACGTACGAGGACGCGCAGCTCGAAGACCTGGATCTGGCGTATTGCGTTTCCGTGCACAAAAGCCAGGGCAGCGAGTTCCCGGCGGTCGTGATGCCCGTCGTCGGCGGCCCGCCGATGCTGCTGACGCGCAACCTGTTTTATACGGCCGTGACGCGCGCGCGCCGGATGGTCGTGCTTGTCGGGCGCGACAGCGCGGTGTCGCAGATGGTTTCAAACGTCAACCTCGCCAAACGGTACTCAGGGCTTTGCGCATGGTTGCAAACCGCGAGCGTCTGAAGGACGCGCTGTACCCGCCCGGCGCGGTCTGCGCCGCGTGCGGCGCGCTGCGCGTCGACGATTTGCCAACGCGGCTGTGCGCGCGCTGCGCCAGAGGGTTCAGGCCGCTGCCGCTTCCCTGCTGCGCCCGCTGCGGAAAGCCCGGCTGGCAGGGGCATTGCCCGGACTGCCTGACGCTGCCGCCGGACGCGATCGACGCGCGCCGCGCGGCGTTTGCGTATGTAGGCGCCGCCGGCCGGCTGGTGCGCGCGCTGAAATACGACCATGTGCTGGCCGCCGCGGACACGTTCGCGCCGGCGATGGCGGCCGCGATGCCGGGCGGCCGGTTTGACGCGATCGTCCCGGTGCCGCTGCACCGCCGCCGCGAGCGGATGCGCGGGTTCAATCAAGCGTTGGCGCTGGCGTCCGCGCTGGCGGCGCGGTGCGGTCTGCCGGTGCTCGAAGCGCTCGAGCGCACGCGCCACACGAAGGCGCAGGCGCGGCTGACCGGCGACAAGCGCGCGGAAAACGTCCGCGACGCGTTCCGCGCGGTGATGCCGATGGACGGCCTGTCGCTGCTTTTGGTTGACGACGTGCTGACGACCGGTTCAACGGCGCTGGCGTGCGCGGAAGCGCTGCGGCGGGCGGGCGCGGTTGGCGTCTCGCTGTTGACCGCGACGCGCGCCGGCGTCGGCGAGGAGGCGTAGCAAAGCCCTGCGCGCTGCCTTTCCGGATCCTTTTCCGCCCCGCCCGCACCGGAAGAAGCCGGAGGCCTTCCATCGGCAAAAATCCTGTTTTTTTCATCAATTGCATGCGCAATGCATTGCATTTCATCCAATCTTCGAAAATTGTGAAAAAATCAACGGATTTGTGAAGTTTTGCTTGCATTTTCTAGGAAACACAAGTATAATAATTTCGGTTTTGGCGTGTCGGTTCTGTGGTTGCAAGTCGATGCCAGCCGCGGGCAAAGCGACCCACGTAAGCGACGCAAAGCGTCGTGAGCATGGCGCGGTCTAGACGTAAGTCCGTCCGGCGAGATCCGAGAGAAGCGGCGTGAAGGGCATACACCCTCGGCAATGCTTCCAGGCGGCGTGTGTGGGGCCAAAGACCAGGTCAGACGGCCGCCAAAGCCATGATAAACATCGGGGAGGAATCATTTCCATGTACCAGGACAAAACGTTGGTTTGCAGGGACTGCGGCGCGCAATTCGTGTTCACCGCCGGCGAACAGGAATTCTTCGCTGAAAAGGGCTTCCAGAATGAGCCCACGCGCTGCAAAGCGTGCCGTTCGGTGCGCAAAGCCCGGCCGGCCAATGGCGAGCCGCGCGAGATGTTCGAAACCACTTGCGCCGCTTGTGGCGCGCCGACGCGTGTTCCCTTTATCCCCAAGTCCGACCGTCCGATCTATTGCAGCGAATGCTTCGCAACGCGCCGCGCGTAATCGCCGGGGTGCATGCAACAGATACAAGAAGCCGCCCCTCGGGGCGGCTTTTCCGTTGAATACTAGAACCGTAATACCAATTCCTAACTGGAATTGGTATAAGCCTATTTGCCCGTAACGTCCTTCACTTCCGGCGAATCCACGTTGGCGCCGTCGACGACCATGACGCCGGTGTCGACGACCTTTTCGGTGACCGTGCCGCCGTTGGCCAGTTCCAGCGCCTTGGCGACGCCGTCATAGCCCATGAAATACTGGCGCTGCAGGATGGTGGCCACGTTGTAGTCGGGATTGCGGACAATGCCTTCCATTTCGGCGGAGAAGTCGAAGCCGACCATCGCGATGTCCGTGCGCCCGGACTCTTCGAGCGCCTTGACAAAGCCGACGGTGGAGCCGTTGTTCGGCGCGAACAGCGCGATCAGGTTCGGGTAGGCGGTGATGAAATCCTGCCCGAAAGCCAGGGCCTTCGCCGCGTCGCCGTCGTTGACCTTCACTTCGTCCCAAAGCACCTTCCAGTTGGCGGGCGCGTTGGCGTCCCAATACTCCTTGAAGCCCGCGTTCCGGTCGATGATCGCCTGCGAGCCTGTGGAACCGATAGTGATGGCGATGACGCCTTCCTTGTCTTCCGGGGTGTTCGCGGCCTTCAGCTTGGCGGCCAGGGTTTCGGCGGCCAGCTTTCCGGCTTCAAAGTTGTTGGTCAGGTACGCCGCGCTGTAATCCTCCGTGTCGGCGGAAGAGTCGATCAGGATGATCGGAATGCCGGACTTGAACTGCTCGGAAATCGGGGTCGCCATGGCCTTGCGATCCAGCGGGGCGATGACGATGCCGTCGGCCTGCGAGGTGACTGCGTCCTGCAGCAGCGCGACCTGCTTTTCGATTTCGGACTCCGCCGCGGTGCCGATGATGACCACGTTGCAGTTAAGATCCTCGCCGGCCTTCTTCGCGCCGGCCTCCACGATGGACCAATACTGGTTGCCGAGTACCTTCACGATCACATAGATTGTCTTTTGCGCGGCGGCTGCCTGGACGGACGTCGCAAGGCCGAGCGCCAGTACCAAAACGAGGGCAAGTGCCAGCAGTTTTTTCACGGGTTGATCCTCCTTGACAATAATATATAGTTTCTGGTGACCGCACCAGCGAACTAACGGGCTTTATCCGCGGAAAAACTTGAAGAGGCGGTTCGCCACGACCAGAATCCACAGCGGAGAGGACCCGGCGGAGCCGCTCTTGCGGTGGCGGCGCATCTGGTTCGCGACCGCGATGACCAGGATCAGGCCGATGATCACCATCTGCCAGTAGGAGTTCACGCCGGTGAGGTTCAGGCCGTTGCGGATGACGCCCATCATCAGCGCGCCGATGATGGTGTTGAGGATATTTCCTTCGCCGCCCGTAATCGAAATGCCGCCGAGAACCGCCGCGGCAATGGCTTCCATCTCATAGCCGTTGCCCGCCATAGGCTGCGCGGAGGTCATGCGCGACGCCACCAGAATGCCGCAAATGGACGCCGAAAAGCCGGACATGCAGTACGCGAACATGCGCGTGCCCACGGCGTTGATGCCGGAAAGCTTGGCGGCCTCCAGGTTGGAGCCGCAGGCGTAAATCTGGCGGCCGATCCGCGTCTTGGCCAGGACAATGCCCAGAACCAGCGCGTACACCAGCATGATCACGACGCTGTACGGCAGGCCGCCCGCAAACCGCCCGCCGCCCAGCACATAGAACGCGTCCTGCACCTGTTTGCTGGGGATGTCGACCGTGTATACCGGCGCGCCGTTCACCAGCGCGTTTGCCAGCCCACGGTAGACCCATTGGGTGCCCAGCGTGGCGACAAAGGGGATAACGCCGAGGATTTCAATGAAGAAGCCGTTCATGATGCCCGTCAAGATGCCCATGAGCATACAAATGACAATGCACAGCCACATGGGCCAGCCCATCACCAGCAGGGACACCACGATGATGCCGGACAGCGCCATGGAAGCGCCCGCGGACAGGTCGTTCCCGCCGCAGACCAGACAAAAGGTCAGGCCGCAGCCGATGATGGCATAGGTCACGATCTGCTGTAACAGGTTCTGAATGTTTTTCGTGGAAAGAAATTTCCCCGGCGCCAGAATCGTAAAAAGGACGAACAGGCCCGCCAGAAGGAGCATGGAAAAGAGCGCCCGCTTGGTCGCGACGCCAAGGTTTCCGTATAGTTTTGTAAGCCTCGATTTTCCCCGTTCCATCTCCGCCGCACTCCTTACGAAACATTTGTAGCTGACTTATTTTCTGATTTGGTTTTGTTGTAGCCCGCGGCGAGATACAACAGCTCTTCCTGATTGGTTTCCTTTGTGACCAGCTCGCCGTTGATGCCGCCCTCGTGGATGACCAGCACCCGGTCGCTCATACCCAGGATTTCCGGCAGCTCGGACGAAATCATGATGATCGCGACGCCCTGATCGCTCAGCCTGTTAAAGAGCTGGTATATTTCAAACTTCGCGCCGACGTCGATGCCCCGGGTGGGCTCGTCGACGATGAGGATCCGCGCGTTGTTGCAGAGCCACTTGGACAGCACGATCTTCTGCTGGTTGCCGCCGGAGAGGTTGTTCGTCCGCTGGCGAACGGAGGGCGTCTTGATGCGCAGCAACTGTCGGTACGTCTCGGCGTTCTTCAACGCCGCGCGGTCGTTGATAAAGCCGAATTTGCTCAACGCGCGCAGGTGCGCCATGTTGATGTTGTACGCCACGTCGAGGTTCAGGGACAGGCCGTCATACTTCCGGTCCTCCGTCGCGTAGGCCATGCCGTGGCGGATCGCCTGCGCCGGCGAGTTGATTTTCACCGGTTTTCCGTCTATTTTGATCTCCTTGCGCTGCGCCCTGTCCGCGCCGAACACGCAGCGCATGATCTCGGTGCGGCCGGCGCCCACCAGCCCGGAAATTCCGAGAATTTCGCCCTTGCGCACATGGAAGTGGCCGACCTTCAGCGGCAACTTTCCGCGCGCGGTCAGGTTGTCGACTTCCAACACGACCTCGCCGATCCTGCGCTCGTACTTGGGGTACTTGTCCTCCAGCGGCCGGCCCACGATCATGCTCACCAGCGTCTCCATGGTCGTGTCCTTCAGATTGCGGGTTCCGATATACTGCCCGTCCCGAAGCACGCTCGCCCGCTCGCATATCTGGTTAAGCTCTTCCATCCGGTGCGAAATATAGACCATGCCCACGCCCTTCTTTTGAAGGTTGCGGATGATGCCGAACAGTTGTTGAATTTCGCGCTCTGTCAGCGTGGCGGACGGCTCGTCGAGCACCAGAATGCGGCTGTTGTACGAGATCGCCTTAGCGATTTCCACCATTTGCTGCCGGGCGACGCTCAGATTGGCCACGATGGTATGGGTGCTGATGTCGATGCCCAAATCCCGAAGAATCTGCCCGGCCGCCCTGTGCATGGCCGCGTCGTTGATAAACCCGGCCTTCCCATGCGGGCGGCCGATGAAAATATTGTCGGCGACCGTCATGTGCCTGCAGAGGGTCATTTCCTGAAAGATGATGCTGATGCCCAGTTCATGCGCCCTGGCCACCGAATCGATGCTGACCTTTTCACCCTCGATGTAGATCTCGCCTGCGTCGGCTTTGTACACGCCGGTGATAATTTTCATCAGTGTGGACTTTCCCGCGCCGTTTTCACCCACAAGGCCGTGCACTTCGCCCTTGTTCACCGAAAAGGAAACATCGTCAAGCGCTTTCACGCCGGGGAACGACTTGCATATGCCTTCCATCCGAAACAGCTCTTCGCTCATGCGGGCATACGCTCCTTTGGTATGATGGTTGTCCCGTTAAATAACGTGAATTTTTCTTCATAACGTGCGTTCATATGGGTTGAACAGATTATATCTTTTTGCCATATGGGTGTCAAGGCGATTTTTTGTTTTGTCAGCATGTCATACAATTTACTTTTTGGAATTTATGCGTAAAAGCTTAGTTGTGCAAAACCTGTTCAATATGGTAAAATGGACATGCGGATTGCGATACGGGCGCCCAGGCGCGGAAAGCGGAGCGTTATGAAACAAAAAGCCGTAAAAGTAACGTTAAAAACAATCGCCGAGCAGGCCGGTACATCCATCGGCACGGTGGACCGCGCCATCCGCAACCGCCCCGGCATCCATCCGGATACCAAGGAACGCGTGCTCGGCATCGTTCAGGCGCTGGGCTACAAACCAAGCCGCTTCCCGACCGCGCCGGGGCGCGCGCGCCCCGTACGCATCGGTCTGGCGTACCCGCTGGAGCCCCCCTCTTTTTACGCGGACATTGACCGCGGCATAGACGCGGCCGCCAAAGAGCTGCTGGCGTCCGGTGTCGCGGTGGAAAAAATCCGTTATAACCGGCAGAACCACACGGAACAGACCGAAGCGCTTTGCCGCATTTCCGCTGGCCAGTACGACGGTCTGGCGGTCAACGCCGCCGGCCGGAGCAGCAGCCTCGAAATCGACCGCCTGTCCCGAAGCGGAACGCCGGTCATCACGTTCAACACCGACGCGCCGGAAAGCCAGCGCCGGTTTTACATCGGCAACGACTCCCTCCAGTCCGGCCGGATGGGCGCGGAGCTGCTGAGCCGGTTCCTGGGCGGCCTGGGCGGCGTCACCGTCCTGGGCAATTTCATTCAGATCAATCCCTTCTCAGAACGCTTCGGCGGCTTCTGCGAGGTGATTCATACCGAATACCCGGATATCGTTCTCTACCCCTGCGCGGACTGCCAGAGCGTGCCCGACGTCGCCATGAAAAACATGCTGACCGCGATTTCGCAGGTGCCCAGCATGCGCGGCGTCTTTTGCACCGGCCACTCCAGCACCATCGGCGCCATTGCCGCCCTAAAGGAGCTCGGCCGCAAAGACATCGTGCTGGTGGGCTTTGACGTCGGCGGCGGTTCGCTGGACGCGCTGCGGGACGGTTGGGCGGACGCGCTGCTCTTTCAGGATCCTTTCCGGCAGGCCTACACCGCCGCGCATTTGCTCGCGCGCCACGTGCTGGAAGGCTGGCTTCCGGAAACGCCTCTTTTGCATGTCGAAACAAGCATCGTGATCAAAAACAATATTTCGGCATATGAAAATCGCGACGCCTTGCTGGGGCGGCGCGTGTAATACCAATTTCCAATCTTCAGCTTCGAAAAAATGGTTGACAATATCCGCTCGTTGCGGTATGATAATTCCTGCCGCATCAAGCGGATCGTCGCGGGGTAGAGCAGTCCGGTAGCTCGTCGGGCTCATAACCCGGAGGTCGAGGGTTCAAATCCCTCCCCCGCAACCATTTTTTGGCGGCGTAGCTCAGCTGGCTAGAGCATTCGGTTCATACCCGGAGTGTCGTTGGTTCAAATCCGACCGCCGCTACCAGCAGAAGTCCTTGAAAACACTAGGTTTTCGGGGATTTTTTGTTTCTGTATTTATCATCTGTTATTTTGGTCTGGCAACTTTCTGGCAACTTTCTTGAAAACGGCATCCAACTTTGCGCCTGTGTCTTTTAAGTGTTTTTTCTCAAGATGTGTATAAACTTGCACGGTTGTATGATAGTCCTTGTGCCCGACAAGCCGCATGGCGACAAGAGGATCCACCCCCGCCTCCCACAACATCGTGACATAGTTGTGCCTTAAATAGTGGGGCGTAATCACCGGATCCCACTCGGCGCGCAGATCTTTTGTTTTCCACTTTCGTTCATGCGGCTTAGCAATCCCCGCCGCGATCATCAAAGAGATCCACTTACGCTCAAAGGTTGCTTTCGATAGCGGCCTGCCGGAATCCGTATGGAAAACAAACATGTCCGGTAAACCACGGTTTGAAAGGAGCGTTGGGTAGAACTCATCAAGTATCAACACATAGCGATCACTCGCGTCGGTTTTAAGGTCACCCCCGGCCTGATCTGCCGGTGCGGAAAAGTCTATATCTCGCTGAACATGCGCCATCTTTTCTTGCCAGTCAAAATCGCCCCATTTCAAGCCAAGAGCTTCCCCGCGCCGCAATCCGAGATAATACAGGACGGCCAGAAAAAAACCGTCCTCGTGGCTTGCAACCGTTTTTAGTATGCGTTGGCGCTCTTCTTGCGTCAGCGCGCGTCTTTTTTCTGGCTTTGCGGCCTTCGGCAAGACAAGCCTTGCGGCAGGATCTCGCTCAAGAATACCGTCTTGAAATGCGGCTCCAAAGATACCGCGCATTGTGGCCGCGGCTTGATCTATTGTTGACTTCCCTCGGCCCGAAAACCCGTTGAGCCATGTTTGGATTTCTCCCGGCTGGATCGCGCGAAGCTGACGTCCGGCAAAGGCGGGGAAGACATGCTTATTAAGCATCGAAGCGTAATTGTCTCTGCTCGACTTAGACAGCCGTGGCTCCTTGGTTTGATGGTACCAGTCCATCGCGTACTTGCCGAACAGCACATCCTCCCGCCGCGCCGCGCCGTCAATGTAATACGCGCGCGCTTCAGCCTTTGCCTCCTCCAGCTCGCGCTTGGTGCGGCCGGAGACGTACTTCACCAGCGGCTTGCCGTCGGGCAGGGTGCCGACGGTGATCTTTGCGCGGTAGCGGTTGTCCTTTTGCTTTTTCGGCATAGGTGGGCCTCCTGCATGT
>JAVBOQ010000302.1:0-3210 GCA_031550455.1 Eubacteriales bacterium | reverse complement strand
GCCGCCGCGTTTCCCCAAAATTCGCTGGCCTTTTTCCCTGTTTCGGTGTATGATGAACAGGATTACGAGGATCATTGGAAGGGTGTACGCATGAAATCAAGGCCGTACGCGACAATCGACCCGGCGTTATCCTATTCTCCCGCGCGCAAATGGCGCAACCGCGTCGTGCGCATCGCAACCTCGCCGTACCACCTGATCACGCTCGTTTCGGTTCTTTTTCTGGCGTACCTGATTCTGGTGCCGCTGTTCGAAATGATCCGCACGACGTTTACCCTCGCGAAGGCGGACGCGCGCCGCGCGGGCGGCGAAGCCGGCGACCTGACGCTCTACTACTGGACCCGGCTGCTGTTCAGCGACGTATCCAAAAACTTGTTTTTCGTGCCGCTTTTGAACTCGCTGCTGATCGCCGCGTCCGTATCCGTCATTTCCATCGGGCTGGGCGCCGCGATCGCGTGGATCGTGGTGCGCACCGACCTGCCGGGCAAGCGCTTCTTCTCGCTGGCGGTCATCATCCCGTACATGCTGCCGTCGTGGTGCAAATCCATGGCGTGGCTGTCGGTATTCCGAAATCAGCGCATCGGCGGCGCGGCGGGGCTGCTAAGCTACCTGGGCGTCACGACGCCGGACTGGCTGGCGTACGGCCCGGTCGCGATCATCATCGTGCTGTCGATACATTATTACGCGTACGCCTACCTGCTCGTCTCGGCGGCGTTGCGGTCGATGAACTCCGAGCTGGAAGAGATGGGCGAAATCGTCGGCGCGAGCAAGCTGCGCATCCTGCGCAGGATCACGTTCCCGCTGGTGTTGCCCGCCATCCTCTCGGCGTTCATCCTGACGTTTTCCAAATCCATGGGCACGTTCGGCGTGCCGTCCTTTCTCGGCTTAAAAGTGAATTACTATACCATCTCCACGTCGCTGCACGCGACGGTGCAGCGGCAAAAGGGCGTTAGCTTCGCGATCAGCCTCGTGCTGATCCTGATCGCCTCGCTGAACATATTCGTCAACCAGCGGATGATCGGCGCGCGCAAATCCTACGCGACCATCGGCGGAAAGGGCGGGCGCTCGACGTTGGTCCGGCTCGGCAAATGGAAGCCGGTCATCGTGGCGGCGCTTTCGCTGTTCCTCGCGTTCGCCGTGCTGATGCCGCTGTTCGTCCTGTTGTACCAAAGCTTCATGCTCAAGACCGGCGAGTTCGGGTTGTCGAACCTCACGCTGCACTACTGGATCGGCGCGGCGGATCCGTCCATTTCGGACGGGCTGCCCGGCGTGTTCCGCTCGCCGCAGTTCTGGATGTTCGTCAAGAACACGCTGCTGCTGACGCTGATGACCTCGCTGATCGCGACCCTGTGCGGGCAGATGATCGGCTACATCAATTCGCGCGGCCGCCACCTGCGCAGCGGGAAGCTGGTCGAGCAGCTCGTGTTCATCCCGTACCTGATCCCGTCCATCGCCTTTGGCGCGATGTACCTGTCGATGTTCGCCACCGCGGCGAAGGTGCGGCTGTTCGGCGTCGACATCACGCTGATCCCGTCGCTGTACGGCACGTTCGCGCTGCTCGTGCTCGTCAGCATTGTCAAGCACCTGCCGTTCGCGTCCAGGGCGGGCACCGCGAACATGATGCAGATCAGCACGGAGTTGGAGGAGGCCGGCCAGATTGTCGGCGTGCCGTTCGCGCGGAGGTTTGCCCGCATCGTGTTCCCGCTTTCCAAAAACGGGTTTATGAGCGGCTTCATGCTGATCCTGATCAGCATCATGAAGGAGCTCGACCTGATCGTCATCCTGATGACGCCGACGCAGGCGACGCTGCCGTACATGGCGTACACCTATTCCACCAGCGGCTTCCAGCAACCAGCCAGCGCGGTGGCCATCGTTATGTTTGCCATGGTGTTCTTCCTGTACTGGATCGCGAACCGGTTCTTCAACGCGGACATTGCCGGCGGGATTGGAGGCTGACGCATGGATCATATCGTGCTCAAGGGCGTCAACAAGTTTTACGGCGCCAACCATGTGCTGAAGGATGTCGACCTGACGGTGGAACAGGGCGAGTTCATGACGCTGCTGGGCCCTTCCGGATGCGGCAAAACCACCACGCTGCGCGTCGTCGCGGGGCTTGAAAACCCCGAGGGCGGGAAAATGTGGATGAACGGGCGGCTTGTGATCCACGCCGAGGAGGCGTTCTACGAAGCGCCCGCGAAGCGCCAGCTCAACCTTGTCTTCCAGAGCTACGCGCTCTGGCCGCACATGACCGTGTTTGACAACGTGGCGTTCGGACTGACCGTCGGCAAGGCGCAGAAGGCGGAGATACGCGCCCGCGTCGCAAACGCGCTCGAGCGCATGCAGATCGGCGAGTATGCCAAGCGGTATCCCAGCGAGCTTTCGGGCGGGCAGCAGCAGCGGGTCGCGATCGCGCGGGCCATCGTCACTGAGCCGAAGATCCTGCTGCTCGACGAGCCGCTCAGCAACCTCGACGCGAAGCTCCGCATCGACATGCGGGCGGAACTGAAGCGGCTGCACAAGGAAATGGGCACGACGGTGCTGTATGTCACCCACGACCAGGCTGAGGCGCTGACGCTGTCGACGCGCATCGCCGTGTTCTTCGACGGCGCGATCGAACAGCTTGACACGCCGCTGCGCGTGTACCAGAACCCCGTGTCGCTGCGCGCCGCGGACTTCATCGGCAACCCGCGCATCAACCTGTTGCCCGGCCGGGCCAGCGTCTCCGGCGGCGCGCTGTCGGTCGAGTCGCCGCTGGGCGCGTACCGGTTTGGCGCGGACACGTTCACCGAGGCGATGCCGGAAACCGGCGCGTTCGACTGCGTGCTCGGCGTCCGCCCGGAGCAGATCGGCGTCACACAGGGCGAGGGCGTCGCCGCGACCGTGTATTCCGTGATGCCCGCGGGCTCCGAAACGCTGGTGCAATTGCGCGTACAGCAGAGCAACCTGCTGGTCAAGCTGCTCGGCATCCGCCATTTCGAGCAGGACGCCGGCGTCGCGCTCCGGATCGATCCCGGGCTGATCAATGTGTACCACGCTGAGACAGGAAGGCTTGTCAAGTGGGCGAGGGTCGACTGACAGGCGGGCTGTCGTAAGGGGAGTCGGGGAACGCCAAGGGGCTCCGCCCCTTGGATCCCCGCTTAAGGGCCATTGGCCCTTAAGAATCCCTTTTTGGGGGCTGGAACTGAATCTGGGTCCCGGCGTCTCCCTCTCCCC
>JAVBOQ010000244.1:0-7625 GCA_031550455.1 Eubacteriales bacterium | reverse complement strand
TGGATCCTGTCCTTGCTGCTGTTTGGGTTTGTAACGCGCGCGCTGGCGCGCAAGAAGGGTTATTTCCAAACGCGCTATTTCTGGATGGGCTTTTTCCTTTCCATCGTTGGTTTTCTGTACGTTGGGTTTTTGCCCGAGGCGCTTTCCCAATCAGTCGCTAAATTGAAAGAGGCGCTGAGGGGGGCGAAGGATGACACGCCTTCGGCGCCGGAAAGGGAACAGGAGCGTATATGACCGGCGACGGCATCCACAGCCTGCCGCCCCGCGACAGGATGACGAAATCCGCGCGAAAGCTGCGCGACGCGTACGGCATCAGGCCGGGGACAGGCTTTTTGCAAAAGGAATTCGGGTATTTCTGCCTCGAGCGGTGGTATGAACAGGGCCTGGACCGCGGCGCGAACCTTGACGAGGTGTTCGGCTATGATCCGCCCGGGTCACATTCGCTTTGGGGTCTTGGCTGGTGCGAAGGCGGGTTTGACCCTTGGTTTGACGAATGCGTGCTCGAGGATCGCGGCGAATACGAACTCGTGCGCGACGCGTGCGGGCGCAGTCTGCTGTGCTTCAAGGGGCGACGCAACGGGTTCATGCCGGAATACGTCGACCATCCGGTCAAGGACATGCGCACATGGGAGGAAAACTGCCTGTGGCGCATGAATCCGGGTTCGTCGGCGCGCGAGGCGGAGGCGCGAAAGCAGATCGCGGCGGCCATCCCGGCGGCGGCTGATGGGCTGATGATCACGCAGCGGATCGTCGGCGGGTACATGTACCTGCGCAGCCTGATCGGGCCGACCGAGCTTTTGTACGCGTTTTACGACGACCCGAAGCTGATCCACGCCTGTATGGAAGCGTGGTTCCGCCTCGCCGACAGCGTCACCGCGCGGCATCAGGCGGAGCTTACGCTCGACGAGATCTTCATCGGCGAGGATATCTGTTACAACAAAGGGCCGTTGATATCGCCCGACATGGCCCGGGAGTTCCTGTTCCCGTATTATCAGCAGGTTCTGACGAACGCGCGCGGGCGGCAGATCGACAAATCACGCAAACTGCACTTTCAGGTTGACACGGACGGATTCTGCGACAGCGTGATCGATCTGTACCGTTCGATCGGCATGACCGCGATGAGTCCGTTCGAGGTCGCGTCGGACTGCGACGTCGTGCGGACGGGCCGGGCGTATCCCGACCTTGTGATCTCCGGCGGCGTGGACAAGCGCGTGCTGGCCGAGGGCAAGGACGCGATCGACCGGATGGTCGACCGCATTTTCCCGGCGATGCACGCGCGCGGCGGGTATACGCCGACGTGCGACCATGGCGTGCCGGAGGAAGTGCCGCTCGAAAACTACATGCACTACAGAAAGCGCGCGCTGGAGTTCGCGTAGGGCGGGAGAGCGAGGGGACGGAGGGACGCCAAAGGGCTCTGCCCTTTGGAATCCTGCTCAAGGCCCTTAAGAACCTTCTTGGGTGGTTGCATCAAAAAAACCGTTCGCCGGGAGACGAAATGGGGTCCAGGGGCTCTGCCCCTGGTCTTTTTTTCGCGCGGAGAACCACAGGAACCGCCAAAGCGTCTTTAGATTGTCCGGGTGGCCACGGACCGGAACGTCAGGGATGAGGTGTACCGATGACCAAAGGCGCGTTTGACGAAAAGGTGGTATCGCTGCTCGGCGCGCTACACAGCGTGTCGTACAGCCTGCTGCCAAACGCGGAGGATCAGGCGGACGCGGTGCAGGAATGCGTCAAAAAGGCGCTGCAGAAGCGCGACAGCCTGCGCGACGACGCCCAGTTCAAGACATGGATCGTGCGCATTCTGGTCAACGAGTGCTACAACATCCTCCGAAAGAAAAAACGGTTGGTACCGACCGAGGAAATTGAGATCGCCGCGCCGCCCGAGGCGGACGGCGAGGTGTTCGAGGCGCTGATGCGGCTGCCGGACAAGCTGCGGCTGCCGGTCGTTCTGCACCACATCGAAGGATACGCGACGAAGGAAATCGCGCGCATCCTGCGGCTGCCCGAAGGCACGGTCAAAGGCCGGCTGGTGCGCGGCCGCGAACATCTCAAACGCTTGTTGACCGGAGAGGAGGCATGGCGATGAAACGGCTTACAAGGGCGTCGGCGTTTGGTGAGCCGACGGACGCGCTTCGGGCGGTCGTCGACCGTGCGCTTCTGCAAAAGGAGGAACCCATGAAGAAAAAGAGCTTTTCCGCCGTGTTGATCGCGGCGGCGATCATCGCGCTGCTGGCCGCGACCGCGCTCGCGGTGGCGAACCGGCTGGGCGTGCTGGACACGATGCCGCACTACGACAAGGAGACCGGCGCGGACGCGACGGGGTTCGTGATTTCGGACATCGCGCAGGAAGGCGGCGACCTTGCGCGGGTGAAGTTCACCGTGCAGGACGCGATTTACGACGGGATCAACCTGCACTTTAACATTGTCGCCACGCCGAAGGATGAGGACGTTCTGCTGACGGACGGCAACAGGATGCCGGACGCGATCGGCGCGATACCGGAGGAACTGGCGCTGGATCCCTCGATTGAAATCGGGAAGGTCTACGCGCACCTGGGCGTGTGGTGCGACGCGGCCGGGCTCGCGGACGGCAAAATCGTCGGCAAGAACTCGGACACGGGCTTGTCGTCGATTTCAAACACGGTCGAGCGCGTGGATGGCAACGTCGGCTTCTTTTTCAGCGCGGTGCTGCCGCCCGACGAGTCGCCGGAAACGCTGGTGATCGACTGCACCGTCATTGCAGCGACGAGTTACGAGGAATACGCGACACAAAAGGCGGAGATGGGCAGCCTGCGCTTTGCAATCAAAAAGACCGGCGCGACGACCGTTCGCGAGTTCCCGCTTGATATCGTGTTCAACGGCACGCGGCTTGACCACATCAAAATATCACACAGCCCGGTCGAGCTGAGCATCCAGATGACCGGCGTCGGAAAGCCGGAGGTCATGTTCTCCTATCCGCAACTGATCGGCGAGAACGGCAGGCTCCTGCTGGCGTCCGACCCGGGCATGCGCGCGGACGACGACTGGAACTGCACGTTCACCGGCGCGTGGGAAACAGGCGGCGTGATGCCGGAAAGACTGACCATTTGGCAGAAGGACAGCAAGACGGCCCTTGTGATCGACACCGAAACAGGCGAGGCAACGCTCCACCCGGCGGAAACGATCGCCGACGACCAACAGCCGCAGAGCATCCGCGTCGTCGTAGATTACGAGAAAACGGTGTAAAGGAAAGGAGACGCCAGGAGGCTCCGCCTCCTGGACCTCCGCCAAAGGGGCCAGCCCCTTTGGAAACCCTTCTTTCGCTCACGCGGGAATAAGCTTCTCGATCCACCCAGCATGACTTTTCTTTGCTTCTTTCTTTTCTTCTGAAAAGAAAGAAGGCGTCCCCTTCGTTCCCTTCGTCCCTCCCTCAGTTCTTCATCCCCGTCGTCGAAATGCCTTCGACCAGATACTTCTGAAAGCTAAAGAACAGGACGATCACCGGCACGAGGGACAGCACGCTCATCGCGTACATCGCGCCCCAGTTGGACACGGCGGACGGGTCGGCGAACATCTTCAGCGCGATGGACACCGGGTATTTGCGGATCGACTGCAGGTACAAAAGCGAGCTGAAGAAGTCGTCCCACTTCCAGTAGAACGCGAAGATCGCGGAGGTCACCAGCGCGGGCACGATCAGGGGCAGGATGATGCGGAAAAAGATCGAATATTTGCTGCACCCGTCGATATAGGCGGCCTCATCCAGGTCGCGCGTGATGCCCTGAATGAACTGATAAATCAGGAAGATAAAGAACGAATGGCCGAAGAAACCGGGCAGGATCAGTGGCAGGTAGGTGTTGATCCAGCCGAACGAGTTGAACATCACGTATTGCGGGATCGCCAGAATCTGCATCGGCAGCATCATCGTGATGATCACGCAGCCGAACAGCAGCTTCTTAAACCGGAACCGGACGCGCGCGAAGCCGTAGGCGACCAGCGCGGAGCTTCCGACCTGGCCGAGCGTCGTCAATGTGACAATATAGAACGAATTGCCGAAGAACACCGTGAACGGAACGCCGCCGAACCCCTTCATGCCGGTCGCGTAGTTTTCAAACGCCCATTTTTGCGGGATCAGGCTGAGCTGGTTGCGGAACACCTCGGAAGGCCCTTTGAACGAGCTCGCGATCAGCCACAGGATCGGGTAGATCATCACAAATCCGAAGGCGATGGAGACCGCGTGAAACAGCACGCGGGAAGCGATTCTTTTTTTTCTCATAATCTCGCCTCCGTTCACTCGCTCGCGGACTCGTAGTAGACCCACGCGGACGACGACTTGAACAGCAGCATCGTGACCGTGCTCATGAACAGCAGCAAGAACCACGCCATGGCGCTGCCGTATCCCATCTTGCCGTACAGGAACGAGTTGTTGAACATGTACAGCACATAGAGCAGCGTCTTGTCGTTCGGGCCGCCCTGTGTGATGACGTACGCCTGTGTAAACGTCAGGAACCCGGAGATCGCCTGCATGATCAGGTTGAAGAAGATCACCGGCGTCAGCATCGGCAGCGTGATCCTGAAGAACCGCTGGCTAAAGCGCGCGCCGTCGACCTCCGCGGCCTCGTAAAGCGACCGCGGGATCTCCTTGAGCCCCGCCATGAAGATCAGCATCGGCGAGCCGAACTGCCAGACGGCCAGCACGATCAGCGTCAGCATCGCGGTCGAAGGCCAGTTGATCCAGCTCCGCGCCTGCGCCTGTGTGATCAGGTTCAGGCTCTTCAAAATCGTGTTGATCAGGCCTTGCGAGCCGAAGATCGTGCGCCACATGACCGCGACCGCCATGCTGCCGCCGATGATGCTCGGCAGGTAATACACCGTGCGGTAAACGCTTGTCGCACGGCTCTGCTTCGAGAACAGCATCGCGACGCCGAGCGCGAACGCAAGCCGCAACGGCACATAGATGACGACATAAAGGATGGTATTGCCAAACGCCGTCCAGAAACGAGGGTCCCATGTGAACATGTCGACGTAGTTGCCCAATCCCTTGAAAACCGGCGCGGACAGCCCGTCATACTGCGTGAACGACAGGAACAGGCTCATCAGCATCGGCGCGATCGTAAACGCGAGAAAGCCGATCAGCCATAGCCCGATGAACATGTATCCGACGGTGTTGTCCCGGTACATAAACCTGCGCAGCTTGCTCTGCACGGATGAAATCCTCCCTTGAACAGACGGGGCCGCCGGGCAGGGAAGGGAACGCCAAGAGGCTCTGCCCCTTGAGGCCCCGCATAAGGCAGGCTCTGGGACACGGCTTACGCATGAAGCAGGAAATATCCAGCCCGGAGAGTTCGAGAGGCCAAGGCCTCTCGACTTTCCATCATTTTCGGCGACATGCGCGCCGATAATGCGCAGATTCCGCAGGCGTAGCCGGAGGAATCTGGACTTTCCGCCTGAGGCCGCTCGGAAACGCCGCAGCGTTTCAGGCCGAATCCTCCTCGCGCCTCCTCCAAACGCATGAACCGCAGTTCATGCGTTTGCCGTGGTGTCTGGGACAGCGTCCCAGCATCCTTTCCCGCCGCGACAGCCCAATCCGGTGAGAATCTGGGGCTTTTGTTACTTAACCGCGAAGAGGCGCTCCGCCTCGGACCGGATCTTCTTCGCGCCGTCCAGCGGCGTGATCTGCTCGGTCAGGATCTCAAACTGGATGTTCTTGAGGATCGCGTCCATCTCCGCGTGCTGCTTCGGTTCCGGCTGGCCGATCGGCCACGCGAACTTCGACACCGCGTCGATGTAGCGATAGATTTCCTTCTGGGTCTCGTCGAGCGACGGCGCGAGCGCCTCGCGAATGTTGCTCGAAATCGGCACGCCGCGTTCGCCCATCAGGATCTGGTTGCACTCGACATCGTTGGTGATGAAGTCGATGAACTTCGCGCACTCCTCCGGGTATTTCGTGCCGGAATAGATCGAGAAGAACTGGCTGGGCTTGAGGAACTGGCCGGAGGTTTCTCCCTCAAGATGCGGCAGCGCGGCCAGCTTGAACTGCTTGCCGGCGGCGTTGACCATCGCGGCGAGTTGGTTGCTGCCGCCGAGCGCGCCGAGCATCGCGGCCTGGCCGGTGATCATCAACTGCGACTCGGGGTTCTTGATCTCGTTGCGGATGTCCGGGCCCGGCACCGCGCCGAGCTTGACCAGTTCAAGGTCCATCGCGTAATAGTCCGCGGCGAGCTGGTCGTCGGTGTAGCCGAGGCCCGAGCCGTCCGGCGCGTAGAACGACTGGCCGTGCTGGCGCAGCCACAGGTTCAGCCCGTGGAAGAAGCTGGACGCGAAGTACTCTTCGCCGTAGACGCCGAGCTTCTCGTGCAGCGTTTTGATCGTCGCGATGTACTCGTCCCAGGTCCAGTCGTCCTTCGGCGGCTCGAGGCCCGCCTGGGCGAACATGTCCGGATCCCACACGACGCACTGCGAGTTCAGGCCCAGGCTGATCGCGTAGACGTTGCCGTCCACCGCGCCGCCCTTGAGCGTGTTCTCGTCGATGAACTCGGTGCCGATCACGCCGTTCGCGATGAAATCGTTCAGGTTGTACATCAGGCCCTTTTCGGCGTACTGCTTGAGGTACTGATAGTCCTGCTGGAACACGTCGGCCAGGTTGTTGCCCGCAATCTGCGCCGCCATCATTTCCCAATAGCCGTCCCAGCTCATGAACTGCGGCTCGATTTTGACGTTCGGGTTGCGCTGCATGTACAGATCGATGGCGGCCTGCGTGCGCTCGTGCCGGGTCTGCGAGCCCCACCAGACGACGCGCAGCGTAATCGTGTCACCCGCCAGTGCCGACGGCACAAACGCCAGACACAGGGTGACCGCCAATGCCAGAACCAGAACCAGAGATAAACCGCGTTGCTTCAAAGTGGTAACCTCCTCTATAAGTAAAATGGTATTATGGACATTCTACCATAGAATTTGACGAAATCAACAGGCGGTGTTTCGTTGCGCGCGGTAAGCGCCAGCGCGGGCCGAAAAGACAAAAAGGGCGGGAATGCCGGGGCAGAGTCCCGGCATTCCCGCCTCAGATCATCAACAAACCCTGGCATCTTAACCCGGGATGCATGAAGGGGCCTCAGCCCCTTCATACTCAATCGTATCGCCCGGCTCCGCCCGCTCCCCTCAGTACACTCTGTTCTGGTACAGCTTGCCGGTCAGCGCGTCGACCGCGATGTACGAGATCTGATTGGTATAGGCATCGAACACGTTCGGTCCCGGGTCGGGCGCGTCCATCGTGACGCCGAACAGCCAGTGCGGCGACAGCGTCTTCATTTCCGCGTCATAGAGGTATGCCAGCGCGATCCGCTGGACGCCGCCGACCGCGTACTGCGCCTCGGGCGATGTCGCGGCGGTCTTGAGCGCCTCCTCCGGCGCGACGAGCGGCTGCGGCGCGCCTTCGCCGACAACCGTGAAGCCGTACTCGGCGTGCAGGATTTCAATCCCGCGTTTTGAGATCATCGCGAGGGAGTTGAACTGGCTGTCCCAGACCACCAGCGGCATGCCGTTGACCGTGGTCCGCATGACCACAAAATACCCTTCGCCGTCCTCCGGCAGCGGCTCGAGAAACGCCAGCGCCTGCTCCCGCGCCGTATGTTGAATGTTGTTGCTTCCGCGGT
>JAVBOQ010000179.1:0-5206 GCA_031550455.1 Eubacteriales bacterium | reverse complement strand
TCCGCGGCTTTTTGCAAAAGCGAGGGCACCACGTTTTCGCGCAGCACCGCCGTGATGCGAAATACGCTGCTCCAGCGCGACGTGGCGATCGCGGGATACAGCTTTCCGGCGTTGTCCAGCTTGAACCAGCGCTTGCGCACGGCCGACTTCATTTTCGCCTCCGGCTTCTGTTCTCGCATTAGTATAACACATTTTCGACGAAACAAAAATGGGGGGTGGAAAGGGCGCAGGGCTTACGCATGAATGAAGGATCTATTACGATGATTTGGTAAACTTCAATGGCTAGCGGATGACGATAGCATATTTTTCGTTTTTGCATGAGCATTGTGTCAAATTCGTAACTCATGCGTTGGCCCTGGACAGGGGCGCAGGGGAGCGGTTCAAAGGGCCATACACCTTTGGCGGGGTTAAGGGGCGGAGCCCTGACGTGCCTCCGTACTGCGACAGCGTTACTTCGGCAAAGCTCAGGACAACACCCCTGGTCACATGCTTACGTACAGGATGCGTTCCTGCAAATTACAGCGGGCACCCCGCGCTTCCTCTGAGATGTGTCTCGATGAAGCGCAACAGCGTTTCTTCAAACGGGTACCCGCACCATTTGCAGTAGACTTTTTCACTGTTGAACAGGTCGCAGTATGGCCCGGAGGAACGGTGGAAATAGTACCCGAAATACTCCCTCGGCGCGTTGGGGTCACAACAGACTTCCCAGCGCTCCGCGGCATGGGATTTCCCGGCTTCCAAAGCACGGACTTCCGCGACGATCTCTGCTATCGCCCGTTCAATGATCTCCTTGGTGGATTGCTCTTCCGCATTCGCGCACCCGATCGCAAGCGTACACATCAAGGCAATCAGCACAAGGAGCGCGACGACCGGCGTGGTTCCCCGCCTAGGTAAAGATTTCATGTCGTCTCCTTTCGTTTGTCGGTTGTGCGGTTGGTTGGCTGCATTCATGTCACCAGGGATGCCGCATCTATAAGACGCAAAAAAGCAAGAAAAAATTCCCTCCCCCGCGTGAGCGGAGAAGGGAGTCCAGAGGGCCGAAGGCTCTTTGGCCAGGGTCAAGGGGCTGAAAGCCCCTAGCGTCCCCTTTTTATGACACCGCGTCCGGCTCCACCTTCAGCGAATCCGGCTTCAGCCCCTGCGCCTGCTTTCGTCTGCGCATCGGCGACGCGTCGATGACAAGTTCCGGCGGTTTGACGCCGCGGACGGTGTCCGCGGTGACGACACACTTCTTGACGTCCTCGCGAATCGGCAGTTCGAACATGATGTCGAGCAGCACGCCTTCGATGATCGCGCGGAGGCCCCGCGCGCCGCTCTTGCGCTCGATCGCCTGGTGCGCGATCGTCTTGAGCGACTCCTCGTCGAACTCAAGCTCCACGCCGTCGAGCTCCATCAGCTTCGCGTACTGTTTGATCAGCGCGTTCTTCGGCTCGGTCAGGATTTTGACCAGCGCCTCCTCGTCGAGCTTGTCGAGCGTGACGATGATCGGCAGACGGCCGACAAATTCCGGAATCAGGCCGAACTTGAGCAAATCTTCGGGGCGGATCTGGCGCAGGATCGCGCCGATGTCCTTCTCGTCCTTGCCGCGCACGTCCGCGCCGAAACCCATGGATTTTTTGCCGATGCGCGACTCGATCGTCTTGTCGATGCCGTCAAACGCGCCGCCGCAGATGAACAGGATGTTCGTCGTATCGATCTGGATGAACTCCTGATGCGGGTGCTTGCGGCCGCCCTGCGGCGGCACGCTGGCAACGGTGCCTTCGAGGATCTTCAAAAGCGCCTGCTGCACGCCCTCGCCGCTGACGTCGCGCGTGATCGACGGGTTTTCGCTCTTTCGGGCGATCTTGTCAATCTCGTCGATGTAGATGATGCCGCGCTGGGCCGCCTGCACGTCAAAGTCGGCGTTCTGGATCAGGCGCAGCAGGATGTTCTCGACGTCTTCGCCGACATAGCCGGCCTCGGTCAGCGCAGTGGCGTCGGCGATCGCGAACGGGACGTTCAGGATTTTCGCCAGCGTCTGCGCCAGGAATGTCTTGCCGCAGCCTGTCGGGCCGAGCATGACGATGTTTGACTTTTGCAGTTCCACGTCGCCGGTGACGGACTGCGGCGTGTTGATGCGCTTGTAGTGGTTGTACACCGCGACGGCCAGCGACCGCTTCGCGGCGTCCTGACCGACGACGTACTGGTCCAGCACGGCCTTGATCTCGGTCGGTTTCGGCACCGCACCGGCCTTGAACTCGCGCTTGGCGGTCATGTCCTCGTTGATGATTTCATGACAGAGCATGACGCACTCGTTGCAAATGTAAACGTTCGGGCCCTCGACAAGCCGGTGCACCTGATCCTGACGCTTGCCGCAGAACGCGCACTTGACCGGACGATCCCCGTCTTTGTTGTTGCTTGGCATTGCTTACCTCACTTCAGACCGTTTGGACGCTTCACGCGCGCGGCTGATAAATCTCGTCGATGATACCATATGCGAGCGCCTCGTCCGCCGACATAAAGTAGTCGCGCTCCACGTCTCTGTCGATCTTTTCCAGCGGCTGGCCGGTCATGTCGCTCATCAGCCGGTTCATTTTTTTCTTTGTCTTTAAAATCCATTCGGCGTGAATGCCGATGTCGGTCGCCTGACCGCGCGCGCCGCCGGACGGCTGGTGGATCATCACTTCGCTGTTGGGCAGCGCGAGGCGCTTGCCTTTTTTGCCCGCCATCAGCAGGAACGCGCCCATCGACGCGGCCATGCCGACGCAGACGGTGCGGATGTCCGGTTTGATGTAGCGCATGGTGTCAAAGATCGCCATGCCGGCCGTGATCGATCCGCCCGGGCTGTTGATGTACAGCGAGATGTCCGCGTCCGGGTTTTCCATCTCGAGGAACAGCAACTGCGCGACGACGATGTTGGCCATGTCGTCTTCGATTTCGCCGCCGAGGAACACGATCCGATCCTTCAAAAGCCGCGAATAGATGTCGTAACTGCGCTCGCCCCGGTTGGTCTGTTCGATGACGTATGGAACCAGATTCATGCTTTTCCCTCCCTTATACGGCGGAAATGGTCGTTTTTCAAGCCTTCTTCGCGTGTTGCTTGAGGAAGTTCAGCGTCGCGACGGTCGCCGCGTCCTCGGCGATCATTTCTTTTTGCGCGTCGGTCAGCGACGCGCGGAAATCCTCCGCGGACTTGCCGCTCGACTTGCCGATGCGTTCGGTCAGCTCATCGATGTCGGCGGGCGTCGCCTCGATGCCTTCGGCCTTCCGGATCGCCTCGAGCACCAGCTCGCCCTTCACGCGCTTCTCCGCGTCCTCGCGGTGTTGCTCGCGCACCTGCTCCTCGGTCTGGCCGGTGTACTGGAAGAACTGCTCCATCCGGATGCCCTGGTACGACATGCGCATCGCGAGGTCGCGCATCATGGCGTCGATCTGCCGCTCGACCATCGGCGGCGGCATGTCCATCGTCGCGTTTTCGGCGGCGGCTTCGACCAGTTCGTTCTCAAACGTGTTGTCGGCCCGGCGCGTCGCGTCCGCCTGCATCTTTGCCCGGATGTCGGCCTTATATTCGTCGACGGTGTCGAACTCGGACACGTCCTTGACGAATTCGTCGTCGAGCGCCGGCAGTTCGCGCGTCTTGATCGCGTTCACCTTGACGTGGAACACAGCGGCTTTGCCGGACAGCGACTCGTCGTGGTACTTCTCGGGGAATGTAACGGTCAGGTCCTTTTCCTCGCCGACCGACATGCCGACCATTTGCTCCTCAAAGCCCGGGATGAACTGGCCGGAGCCGATCGTCAACTGCTGGTTTTCGGCGGTGCCGCCGTCGAACGCGACGCCGTCGACCGTACCCGCGTAGTCGAGCGTAACGATGTCGTCGTCCCGCACCGGGCGGTCCGCGACCTCTTCCTCGCGCGCGTTGCGCTGGCGCACGGTCAGGATCTGCTGGTCGACCGCGTCCTCGTCGACCGTGTCATCCTCGCGCTGCACGTCGAGGTTTTTATATTCGCCGAGCGTGACTTCGGGCCTGACATACACAACGGCGGTCACGACCATCGGGCCCTTGTTGCCGATCGACTCGATGTCGATATCCGGCTGGCCGACGGGGTCGACCGAATGCGCTTTGAGCGCTTCTTCGTAGAGCGCCGGGAACGTCGCGTCAAACGCCTCTTCGTAGAAGGTCGACTCGCCGTACATTCTCTCGATCAGGGACCGCGGCGCTTTGCCCTTGCGGAATCCCGGCACGGCGATCCTGCCGCGCAGCTTCAGGTACGCCTTCTGCATCGCCTGCTCGAACGCCTCGGCGTCGAGCTCCAGGCGGAACTTGATCTGGTTGCTGGAAACTTTTTCCATCGTGGATTGCATGTTTTTTCCTCCCGAAATGGTTTGCGCGGCGGCCGCCGCACGGCAAAAGTTGCCAACTATCATCATATCATAAAGACACGCGAAATGCAACCTTGCCCGGGCCCTCTTTTTGTGCTATGCTTTCGAAAAACACGCGAAAGCGGGCTAGTGTATGCAACATTTGCCATGGCTATACGGCGGCGTCGCGCTGTTCGACGGCGGGTTCGGCAGCCAGGTCACGGCGCGCGGGCTTTCGTTTGACTGCCCGGAGCGGCTGAACCTGACGAACCCGGACGATGTGCGCGCCGTCCACCGCGCGTATGTCGAGGCCGGCGCGCGCGTCATCGAGACGAACACGCTCGGCGCGAATCCGATCAAGCTGCGCGCCCATGGGTTGTCCGGCGAAGCGGCCCGGATCACGCGCGAGGCGGTCGGCCACGCGCGCGCGGCCGGCGCGGAAATCGTCGCCTGCTCGATGGGCACGACCGGCCAGTTCCTTGCGCCGTTCGGGCAGCTTTCGTTCGATCAGGCCGTCGTAAATTTCAAAACGCAGGCGGTCGCCGCGAAGGAGGCGGGCGCGGACATCCTGTTCACCGAGACGCTGACCGACCTTGCGGAGGCGCGCGCGATGTGGCTCGCGGCGCGGGCGGCCGGGCTGCCGTTCGCGGCGTCGTTTACGTTCCTGGACAATGGCCGCACGCTCGGCGGCAACCCGCCGGAGGTCTGTGCGATCGCGGCCGAGGCGGTGGGCGCGTCGATGGGCGGCGTCAACTGCGTGTCCGATCCGGCGCTGATGTTGCGCATCGGCCGGGCGATGCGCGCCGTGACCGCGTTGCCGGTCGTCGCGCAGCCGAACGCCGGTCTGCCGGAAACCGTCGGCGGA
>JAVBOQ010000118.1:0-7858 GCA_031550455.1 Eubacteriales bacterium | reverse complement strand
GGGCCTGCTGGAAGGCAACCGGTTCGACGTCATGATGATGGTCGGCATCGGCGTTCTGGGCGTCCTGTCGATGCTGATGCTGTTCTTTTCGGTCATGCAGTTTGACCGGAAGCTTCTCGCCGGCGCGAAGAACGCGCTGATGCTCGCGGTGATCTTTGTCATTTCGCTGATCCTGTGCGTGCTCGTCGCGCGGATCAACGTGTACCTCGCGCCGGTGTCGATGGTCGCGCTGCTCGTCGCGACGCTGCTGTCGCCGAGCCTCGCGATCTGTTGCAACAGCCTCGCGCTGATCGCAGTGGGTGTGCTGACGAACTCGTCAAGCTCCGCGTTCATACAGCAGATGCTGGCGCTGATGTTCGCGGGAACGCTGGCCGCGCCGCTCGGCATTTACATCATCCGCCGGAAGCACTCGCGCGCGTCGGTGCTGTTCGGCGGCGTCGGCATGGCGCTTGGATACCTGCTGGCGATGGCGTCGATCGGCCTTTTGACCAACAACGAAATGAGCACCGTCATTACCAACGCCGCGTGGTCGGCCGGCGGGAACCTGCTCTCGGCCGCTCTGTGCATGGGCGTCCTGCCGATGCTGGAATGGCTGTTTAACGTTGTGACGCCGTACAAACTGCTGGAGCTTTCCAACCCGAACCAGCCGCTGCTGCGGCGGCTGCTGGTGGAGACGCCGGGCACATACCACCATTCGATCATGGTCGCGAACCTCGCGGAGGCGGCCGCCGAGGCGATCGGCGCGGATCCGCTGCTGACGCGCGTCGGCGCGTACTACCACGACATTGGAAAGTTAAAGCGCCCGCAGTATTACAAAGAAAACCAGATCGACGACAACCCGCACGACCGCACCGATCCGCGCGTTTCGGCCGCGATCATCGCGGAACACGTCACCGACGGCCTTCTGCTTGGCCGTCAGAACCGGCTGCCGGAGGCGGTCGTCGCGTTCATCGCGGAGCACCACGGTGACACGCAGATCTCGTTCTTCTTCCAGAAGATGCGCAGCATGGAAGGCGGCGAAAGCGCGCAGCCGGAGGATTTTCAGTACCCGGGGCCGAAACCGCGCACCTCGGAAACCGCGATTTTGATGCTGGCGGACACCGCCGAGGCGGCCATCCGCGCGGGCGGCGATCAGTCGGCAGAGGCGATCGAGCAGCGGATCCGAAACCTTGTCAAGGACAAGATCGACGCGGGGCAGCTCAACGACTCCCCGCTTCGGTTCGCGGACGTTTCGAAGATCATCCGGGCGTTCGCGCAGGTGCTGACCGGCATCTATCACAAGCGGATTGAGTACCCGAAGATCGACCAGATCGCGAAACTGCCGCCGCCCGGCCGACACGCCATCAAAATGGTGGAAGTGGTGCAGGAGGACAAGGCGAATGTGGCTGGAAACGATTGACGGCGGCACGGACGCGCCGCCGGGGCTTTCGGACAGGCTGTCCGGCATCGGCGATCTGTGCGTGGCGTTTGAGGGGCTTTCGGGCAGGTATCAGGCGTCGCTCCGCCTGACAGACGACGAGGGCATCCGGGAAATCAACCGGGTACAGCGCGGGATCGACCGCGCGACGGACGTGCTGTCATTCCCAAGCGTGGCGTTCCCAAAGGGCACGGCGCGCGGCCATGAGAAGCTGCTGCGCCGCGAGCTTGATCCGGATACCGGTTGCATGCATCTCGGCGACATCGTGATTTCGCTGCCCCGCGCGGCGGAGCAGGCCGCGGCGTTCGGGCATGCGCGGCTTCGGGAAATCGGTTTTCTGTTTGCGCACGGGATGCTGCACCTGATGGGGTACGATCATGAGACGGACGCGCGGCGCGAGGCGATGCGCGCGATGGAGGAACGGATTATGGGCAAAGCCGGGCTGAACCGGTCGCTTTCGGACGCGGATTTTATGCTGATCGACGCCGCGCGCAAGGTGCGCGAGCGCGCGTATGTACCGTATTCGCATTACAAGGTCGGCGCGTGCGTGCGCGCGGCGGACGGGCGGACGTTCCACGGCTGCAACGTCGAGAACGCGAGCTTCGGCATGACGATCTGCGCCGAGCGCAACGCCTTGACGACCGCCGTCGCGGAGGGCGCGACTTCGTTCGACGCGATCGCGATCGCCGCGGAGGGCGCGGTGCCGACGCCATGCGGCGCGTGCCGACAGTTCATGCGCGAATTCGCCAAAGACATGCGCGTGCTGCTTGTCTGCGGCGACGAGGTGCGCGAAACGACGCTGGAAACGCTGCTGCCCGACAGCTTCGGGCCGGAATCGCTGGGAGGGACGACATGAGCTTTCACTCCGGGTTTATCGCGATCGTCGGGCGGCCGAACGTCGGGAAATCGACGCTGATGAACGCGCTGATCGGCGACAAGGTCGCCATCGTGTCCAACAAGCCGCAGACGACGCGCAACCGCATCATGGGCATTGCGAACGGGCAGGACTGGCAGATCGTTTTTCTCGACACGCCCGGCCTGCACACGCCGCGCACGAAGCTCGGCGAGTACATGGTCAAGGCCGCGCACGACGCGCTCGACGGCATCGACGCGCTGGTCGTCATGGTTGAGGCAGGCGCGGTCGGCGGGCACGACAGGGCCATCATCGAACAGATGGGCAAGATGAACGTGCCTAAAGTGCTCGCCGTCAACAAGGTCGACGCGGTGTCCCGCGAGTCGCTCGCGCCGCTGTTGGCGACGCTCAACGGCGCGCCGTACGACGCGATCATTCCAATCAGCGCGCTGCGCGGCGCGAACCTTGACGCGCTGAGGGAAGCGCTCGTGTCGAGGCTGCCGGAAGGCCCGCGTTACTTTCCAGAGGACATGATCACCGACCAGCCGGAGCGGCTGATCTGCGCCGAGATCATCCGCGAAAAGGCGCTCAAATACCTAACGGACGAGGTGCCGCACGGCATCGGCGTCGAAATGCAGGCCATCACGAAGCTGTCGGACAGGCTTACCGAAATCCACGCGACGATTTACTGCGAGCGCGCCGCGCACAAGGGCATCATCATCGGCAAACAGGGGTCGATGCTCGGCAAAATCGGCGCGGAGGCGCGCGCGGACATCGAAACGCTGCTCGGCGCGCATGTCTCGCTGAAGCTGTGGGTCAAGGTGCGCGAGGGCTGGCGCGACCGGGGAGACGACCTGCGCACGCTCGGGTATGAGTAGCGTCAAGACCGACGCGATCGTGCTGCGGTACGCGGATTACGGCGAAAGCGACCGGATGCTGACGCTGCTGTCGCCGACGCTCGGCCTGCTCTCCGTGTCCGCGCGCGGCTGCCGGAAGCAGCTCAGCCGGAACCTGCCCGCGACGGAGCTCTTTTCCGCGGGAGAGTACCTGCTGTATCAAAAGGGCGACCGCTTCACGCTCACGTCCCATCAACGGCAGGAATCATTCTACGCGCTGCGGAATGACTTTGCCCGGCTTTCGCACGGAATCTACTGGCTGAACCTGTGCGAAGCCGCCGCGCAGCCTGGCGAGGAGTGCCCGAGGCTTTTTAAGATGCTGCTGTTGTCGCTTGCGGTGCTGTCGTACGGGGACGTGCCGCCGCGGACGCTGACGGCGGTTTTTTTGACGCAGTTTTCCATGTTACAGGGCTTTTCGCCGATGCTTGACCATTGCATCCACTGCGGTCTGGATCTATCCGAGCAGCCGCTACGGTTCGATGTGGCGGGCGGCGGCGCAAGCTGCGCGGTCTGCGCGCGGGACGGCATGTTCCTGCGCCGGGATTCGCTTGACTGGCTGCGTGAGGCGCAGCAAAAAGGCGCGTTTGTACTGGCGGGCCGACGGGATGCGCCGATGGCGGACCAGCCGGATGCCGGCGAGGAGCCGATGCGCGTGATGCGCGCGCACGTGGAGCATCGGATGGAGAAGCACATCGTGTCGGGGAAGTTTTTGTAAACGGCTTCTGGCAGCAACCCGTAGTTACCATCAACGTCATATCGATGCCCCCAGATGCGCCCTAGTGAAACGATAGCGCGTCCGCGATAAAAAATCTTTGTTTTTTCACAAGAACATCTGTTCCATTTTTGCTGCATCTGTGCTATAATGGTTCAAAACCTCCCGGAGGGACGTATGAACCGATTCATTTTGCGCGCGCCTTTCACGCCGCGCGGTGACCAGCCGCAGGCGATTGACGGCCTTGCGGACGGCCTTGCGCGCGGATTGACCGATCTTGTGCTGCTGTGCGTCACGTGCTCGGGCAAAACCTACACGATGGCGAGCGTCATAGAGCGCGTGCAGCGGCCCGCGCTTGTCATCGCGCACAACAAGACGCTGGCGGCGCAGCTTTGCGCGGAGTTCCGCGAGTTTTTCCCGGACAGCGCGGTGGAATACTTTGTCAGCTATTACGACTATTACCAGCCGGAAGCGTATATCGCGTCGTCCGACACATACATCGAAAAGGACGCGTCGATCAACGACGAGATCGACCGGCTGCGCCACAGCGCGACCGCGTCGCTGCGCGAGCGGCGCGACGTGATCGTCGTCGCGTCGGTTTCGTGCATCTACTCGATCGGCGACCCGGCGGAATATGAGAGCCAGGTCGCGTCGCTTCGTCCCGGCGTCAAAATGGAGCGCGACGCGCTGCTGCGCAAGCTTGTCGACATTCAGTATCTGCGCAACGACTTTGAGTTCGAGCGCGGCAGTTTCCGCGTGCGCGGCGACACTGTCGAGATCATTCCGGTGTCGCAGCACGACAAAGCGCTGCGCATCGAATTCTTCGGCGACGAGATCGACCGCATTTCGCAGATTGACACGCAGAGCGGGCACTCGCTGGCGCAGCTCAAGCACGCGGTGATCTTCCCGGCGTCGCACTACGCGACGTCGCGCGAGCACATCGACGCGGCCATCGGCGACATCGAGCGCGACCTCGCGCTGCGCGTCGAGGAATTGAAAAACGACAACCGGCTCCTGGAGGCGCAAAGGCTTTCGCAGCGGACGCAGTACGACATCGAGATGCTGCGCGAAATCGGTTTCTGTTCCGGCATTGAAAACTACTCGCGCTATTTTGACGGGCGGAACCCCGGCGACGCGCCGTATACGCTGCTGGATTACTTCCCCGAGGATTTCGTATGCTTCATTGACGAGGCGCACGTGTCGGTGCCGCAGATCCGCTCGATGTGGAACGGCGACCGCGCGCGCAAGGAGTCGCTGATCGAGTACGGTTTCCGGCTGCCGTCCGCGTTTGACAACCGGCCGCTGCGGTTTGAGGAGTTTGAAAAGCGCATCCGGCAGACGGTCTACGTCAGCGCGACGCCGGGCGCGTACGAACTGACCCGCACGCAGAACACCGTCGAGCAGATCATCCGGCCCACCGGGCTGATCGACCCCGAAATCGTCCTTCGGCCCGCGACCGGGCAGGTGGACGACCTGGTCGGCGAGATCGGCCGCGTCGTCTCCGCCGGTTACCGCGTGCTGGTGACGACGCTGACGAAAAAGATGGCCGAGAGCCTGACGGACTATCTGAAAGGGATGGAGTTCCGCGTCCGGTACCTGCACTCGGACATCAAGACGCTGGAGCGGACGCAGCTTTTGCGCGGGCTTCGGCTCGGCGATTTCGACGTGCTGGTCGGCATCAACCTGCTGCGCGAGGGTCTTGACCTGCCGGAGGTCGCGCTTGTCGCGATCCTCGACGCGGACAAGGAAGGCTTCCTGCGGTCGGAAACGTCACTGATCCAGACGATCGGCCGCGCGGCGCGCAACGTCGAAGGCCGCGTCATCATGTACGCCGATCAGATCACGGACAGCATGGAGCGCGCGATCGTCGAGACAAACCGCCGCCGCGCGCTGCAGATCGCGTACAACGAAGCGAACGGCATCACACCGGAATCCATCCGCCGGACGGTGCACGCGCTGCTGGCGATCACCGAGGAAGCGGCGGCCGGCGCCGAAGAGGCGCTGACCGACGACGAGCGCGAGGCGCTGATCCGCTCGCTCGAGGACAGCATGCTCTCCGCCGCGCAAAACCTCGACTTTGAACGCGCGGCGAGCCTGCGCGACCGGCTGTTCGAGCTGCGCGGCGACAAAAAGGTCAAGGAATCGTCGCCGCAGCCGACCGGGCGCAAGCACCCAAAGAAACGGAAACGATAAATATTTTCGGAGGGCGTTTCAATGATCACAGGCATCGCGCACACCGCCTATGCAGTCGCCGACATGCGGGCCACGCTGGACTTCTACTGCGGGCGGCTTGGCATGAAGCACACGTTCTCGATCGACCGCGACGGCAAGCCGTGGATCGAGTACGTTATGGTCGCGCCGGGGCAGTTTGTCGAGTTTTTCTACGCCGGGCCGGACTACAAGCCCGCAAAGGGCAGCTACCTGCACCTGTGCCTGCGGGTGGACGACATCCATGCGCAGGCCGCCGCGCTGGAGGCCGCCGGCGTCGCGCTACGCGTCCGGCCGACAGTGGGCAAAGACGGCAACTGGCAGTGCTGGGCGGACGACCCGGACGGCAACGCGATCGAGTTCATGCAGATCAGCCCGGATTCACAGCAGGCGCGGGCAAACGCATGAACTGAGTTTCATGCGTTGGTTCATTTGCCATTATTTTTCGGAGGATACACCGTGTACGACAAGCTGATCATCAAAGGCGCGAGGGAGCATAACCTCAAAAACATCAATCTGGAGATCCCGCGGGACAAGCTGGTGGTGTTCACCGGCCTGTCGGGCAGCGGCAAATCGTCGCTGGCGTTCGACACGATCTACGCGGAGGGCCAGCGGCGCTATGTCGAGTCGCTGTCCGCCTACGCGCGCCAATTCCTTGGCCAGATGGAAAAGCCGGACATCGATTCGATCGAAGGGCTGTCCCCGGCGATCTCGATTGACCAGAAAACGACGAGCCGCAACCCGCGCTCGACCGTCGGCACGGTGACGGAGGTTCACGACTACCTGCGCCTTTTGTTCGCGCGGATCGGCGTGCCGCACTGCCCGAAATGCGGCAAGCAGATCCACCAGCAGACGATCGACCAGATGGTCGACCAGATCATGGCGCTGCCGGATCACACGCGGCTGACGGTGATGGCGCCGGTCGTCCGCGCGCGCAAGGGCGAATACGTCAAGATGGTCGAAGAGCTGCAAAAGGCCGGGTTTGTCCGCGCCCGCATCGACGGCGAAATGTACGAGACGAGCGACCCGCCGAAGCTCGACAAACAAAAAAAGCACACGATCGAGGTCGTCGTCGACCGGCTGTTCGTGCGCGAGGACGCGGTGTCGCGGCTGACCGACTCGCTCGAAACCGCCGTGCGGCAGTCGGGCGGCCTCGCGCTGGTCGCGACCGGCGACGGCGGCGAGGAGCTGCTGTTTTCGCAGAACTACGCGTGCCCGGACTGCGGCATCAGCATCGAGGAACTGACGCCCCGGATGTTCTCGTTCAACAGCCCGTTCGGCGCGTGCCCGACCTGCACCGGCCTGGGTTCGCTGCGGCAGATCGACCCGGACACGATCGTGCCGGACAAGAGCCTGTCGATCAACCAGGGCGCGATCGTCGCCAGCGGCTGGAACTCCTTAAACGACGGCACCGGCGCGGCGGTCTACTACGCCGCGCTCGCCAAGCGCTACGGGTTTTCGCTTGATACGCCGGTGCGCGACCTGCCCAGGGAGGCGATGGACGCGCTGCTGTTCGGCACAAAGGGCGAGAAGGTGGAGGTCGAGTACAACACCGGCGACCGGAAGATGACGTTCACCGCGCCGTTTGAGGGCATCATTCCGAACCAGGAGCGCAAATACCGCGAGACGTCGTCCCAGGCGATGCGCGACCAGTACGAAGAGATGATGATGGACATCCCTTGCCCGGACTGCAAGGGGAAGCGGCTGCGGCCGGAATCGCTGGCGGTGACGGTCGGCGGCGTGTCGATCGCGGACGTCAGCGAATACGCGGT
>JAVBOQ010000145.1:0-7075 GCA_031550455.1 Eubacteriales bacterium | reverse complement strand
AAATCAGCGTGAGAATTGTGCCCGCCGTCTCAAAGTACAGCGCGTGGGCGGCGTGCCCGTCGCCGCCTGCGATCAGGATCAGCGAGTAGAGGCTGTACAGGATCGACGCGGTCGTGCCCATCGCGATTAAGGAGTCCATGTTGGGCGCGCGCCGGATCAGCGCGGCGAACCCGACGGCGTAAAATCTGTGCCCCGCCGCGACGATCGGCGCGAGCAACAAAAGCTGCGCGACCGCGAACGCCAGCGGATGACCGGCCGGCGACAGCGCGGCGGGCGTCGGCAACTGAACCATGGGCCCCATCGCGATGTACAGCAGCGGCGCGCAAAACGCGGCGGAAACAATAAAACGAAGCCAGAGCGCGCGCGCCGCCTTCCCGGCTGCGGCGGCCCGGGCGTCCTTCGCGGCGCTGTCGGGCACGCTGGCGCGGTAGCCGAGCCCGTCGATCCGCCGGATGATCTGGTCGAGCGTCACCGTTCCGGGATCGTACCGGACGCTGGCGCGCTCCGCAGCCAGGTTGACCGAAACGCGCTCCACGCCCTGCGTTTTGCCGATGACTTTTTCAATCCGCGCGGAACACGCGGCGCATGTCATGCCGCCGATGAGCAGTTCCTGATGTTGCATGCCACATTCCTCCGCCTGATATTGTCTACCGCGCGCGATCGTTTGTCAAACAGAAAAAAGCGGGGATTGCGCATTTAGAATGCAACCATTTTCGGCGACATGCGCGCCGAAAATGCGCAGATTCCATAGCCATCCCGCTGGATGGCGGCGGAATCTGTGCCCGTTCCCGGCGCCGCCCGGAAATATCGCAAGATTTCAGGCGCTGTCCCCGCTCCTGTCGGCGATTTCATTGTAAATGAAATCGCCCTGAAAAAAGCACCCGCGCGGCTTGCTTGAAGCGCGCGCGGGTGCTATCATGGACGCGTGAGAAAACCGGTTACATCAACTGGCCCTTTTCCTGCGTGAACTTTTGGCGGGCCGCCTGGATGTCCGGTTGCTGGGCGGGCTTGGTCTGATACCAGCCGCGCTGCTGCATCTGCTGAAAGATTTGGAACTGGTCGTTCAGCGTTTCGTTCATGTTCGCTGTCATCACCTGGCGAAGGTTCGGGCAACTGCCTTCAATGATGTACGAGCCGTAGACGGTGGCGATGTGTTTCGTCGTGTCGAGCAGGTCGCCGACCATCCGCTGGTCGTCCCACTGCGCGCAGGCTTGCTTGCCGTTCATATCGTTCATGCGAATGCCTCCTTACTGCTGGCCGTTGAGGTAGTTGTACATGGTTTCGTAGCGATGCTTGTGATGCGCCGCCAGCGCGTTGGCCAGCGACTTGAGCTGCGGATCCTGGATCGATTCCGCGTACGCAGCGGCCTTTTGATTGGCGAGCGCCTCATGTTTGAGCTGATCCTCAATGATGCTCAAATCTTTGGTTGTCAGGGCACTGGGCATGTTGGGTACCTCCTCTATTGTTTATTCACCGGTGGTATTGTGTCCCAAAGGAGGGCTGCTATGCAAAGGAAAGCGACCGCGCTGGACAAGGCGCTGCGCTCGCTGGCGCTCCGGTCGCGCAGCGAAAAGGAAATTGTCGAAAAGCTGACGCGCGACGGGTTCACTGAGCGCGAAATCGCGGAGGCGATGGCGAAACTGAGCGAGTACAGTTTGATCGACGACGGCGCGTTCGCGGACCAGTGGGCGTCGCACCGGTCGAAGCGCGGGCTCGGGCCGCGCCGCATCGCGATGGAGCTTCGTCAGAAGGGGATCGGGCGCGAACAGGCCGACCGGGCGATCGCGTCGCTTGACGAGGACGCCGTGCAGGCCGCCGCCGACGCGCTTGCCGAGCGCCACCTCGCGAAAGGCGGCGACAATGCGCGGCGGCGGACAATGGACGCGCTTTTTCGGCGCGGTTTTTCATATGATACGGCAAAACGCGCGATTCAAAACGCGGAAGCGAATTTGCAACGCGAAAATGAATGAAAACGACGTGTCGCGACGTTTATTTTGTGGAATTGACGCGTCGTGACAAATCTGTTACAATCATAGAAAGTATACAGGATTGCGCCCGCAAGGAGGCCAATATCCATGAAAAAATTGCTCTGCGTGGTTTGCCTGCTGTTGGTGGCCGCACTGCTTCTGACGGGCTGCCAGGCCCCTGAGAAAGCGTCGGACGAACCGACGGCGACGCCGACGCCGAAACCGACGGCGGAATACATCCCGTGGACGCCGGAACCGACGGTTACGCCGCGCGCGCTCTCGGGCGCTGTGGAGACGCCCGCCGCGAACGCGACGCCGTTCGCCATCGACCCGGCCGATCTGCCGAGCCGCCCGCCGCTCGGGTATGAGCTCGAGGCCACGTATGTCACCGTCACCGAGCCCGCGCTGGAGCTGTCGTTCAACGTGCCGGCCGACTGGTACAGGGATACGAACTCCGCGCCAAACGAAGCGATTTATGTCGAGCCGGAGAACAACATCCGGTCCGGTGAGAAATACCCGTCGAAAATATACGTTCAGGTGATCAAGTACAACTCGGCGACGACCGAGAAGGACGCGAAGGATCAGATTGACACGATTTTGAGCGGCTTGTTGGATGACGAAAATGTCTCCTCGCCGGACTTTTCGGAAAAGGCCACATATGAAAAGTTTGGCGCGGTTGGCTGGTATTCGACATACCGCGTGACGTATAAGGATCCCGTCACGACGGAAGAGATGCGCCTTAGAGGCCGCTGCCTTGTGATCCCTAAGGATACCAAGCTGTATGTGGTTCGGTTCATTTGCCCCGCGCTTTTTAACACGGACTACATCAACGTATTCTATGAGGTCAGAAAGTCGATGAAGATCACGACCTGACGCGCGGCGCGCGCAACGAAAAACCACCGGCAATTTGCCGGTGGTTTTTTCGTGAGCGGCTTACCCCCTCGGCCCCGCCTCGACGGTCGCCTTGGGCATATCCTTGTACTTGGCGAAGTTCTTGACGAACAGGCTGGCCAGGATCTTCGCGGCCTTGTCGTACGCGTCCTTATCCTTCCATGTGTTGCGCGGCGTCAGCACGTCGTCCGGCACATTCGGGCAGGTTTTCGGCACGAGCAGGTTAAACGTCTCGTCGGTGTAGTACTCGGCCTTCTCCAAATCGCCGTTCAGCGCGGCCGTAACCATCGCGCGCGTCAGTTTGATCGCCATGCGCTTGCCTTCGCCGCCCGCCGGGCCGCCCGACCAGCCGGTGTTGACCAGATAGACGTTCGAGCCGAACTCGTCGATGCGCTTGCCGAGGAGCTCCGCGTAGCGGCTGGCGGGCAGCGGCAGGAACGGCGCGCCGAAACAGGTGCTGAACGTCGCCTGCGGCTCGGTGACGCCGCGCTCCGTGCCGGCGAGGCGCGCGGTGTAGCCGGAGACAAAATGGTACATCGCGGCCTCGCGCGACAGCTTGCTGACCGGCGGGAGCACGCCGAACGCGTCCGCGGTCAGGAAGATGACGGTCTTCGGATGGCCCGCGACGCCCGGAATCTCCGCGTTCGGGATGTAGTCGACCGGATAGCCGACGCGCGTGTTTTCCGTGATGCTGCCGTCGTCATAATCGAGCGTACGGGTTTCCCGGTCGATCACGACGTTTTCCACCAGCGCGCCGAACCGGATCGCGTCCCAGATCTGCGGCTCGTTTTCTTTCGACAGGTTGATGCACTTCGCGTAGCAGCCGCCCTCGATGTTGAAGATGCCGTCGCGGCTCCAGCCGTGCTCGTCGTCGCCGATGAGTTTGCGGTTCGGGTCGGCGGACAGCGTCGTCTTGCCGGTGCCGGACAGGCCGAAGAACAGCGCGCTGTCGCCGTCCTTGCCGACGTTGGCGGAGCAGTGCATCGAAAACACGTCATTTTGCGGCAGCACGAAGTTCATCACCGAGAACACGGACTTTTTGATCTCGCCCGAGTACTGGCTGCCCGCGATGAGAACCAGCTTGCGCTCGAAGGAGACAAGAATCGCGGCCTCGCTGTGAACACCGTCGGTCTCCGGGATGCAGTGGAAACCCGGCGCCGCGATGATCGTGAAATACGGCGTGAAGCCGTCAAGCTCGGAAGGTTCAGGCCGCAGCAGCATCTGGTGGATGAACAGGTTCTGGCTGGCCATTTCGTTGACGATGCGGAAATTCGCGCGGTGCGCAGGGTCCGCGCCCGCATAGCCGTCGAACACGAACACCTCGCGGTTTTGCAAGTACGCGGTCATCCGGCGCCAGATCGCGTCGAACTTTTCCGGGCTGATCGCGACGTTCTGCTTGTTCCAGTCGACGACGCCGTGGATGGACGGCTCGTCAGCGATGAACTTGTCCTCGGGCGATCTGCCGGTGTATTTGCCGGTGTAGACGCACAGCGCGCCGTTGTCCGCGAGGATGCCTTCGCCGCGCGCCAGCGCCTTTTCCACAAGCGCCGGGACGGTCAGATTGCGGTAAATCTCTTTTGTGTTGATGATGCCGAGATTTTCCAGGTTGAACATGGATGTGTATGCCTCCGTTCTATATAAGTCGGCTTTTATGTAGGGGATCAGGAGCCACAACATAACCCTATTTCTTACGATACGCCATTTTTTCTTTTTTTCCTGCATTTCAACGAAATTTTGGCGTGCGGCGCGGCGTGGGGGCGAAGTCAGGGAACGCCGCCCTTTGGAAGACGCCAGGAGCCAAAGCCTCCTGGCGTCCTCCCTTTTCGTGAACCCTTACCCGCGTATCGCAAGGCCTTGCGCGCCGACCGCCGGAAGCCCGGTGTCGGTGAACAGTTGCCGAAGCACGATGTCGCCGTTTTGGAGAATGTCAAAGACGCTGATCGACCCGAGGTTCCCGTTGAGCACATACAGGTTTCTGCCGCGCTTGTCGATCGCGCTGTCGGTCGGCGCGCCCGCGCCGTCGGGCGTGCTGGTCTCGCTGCCAAGGACGACCAGCGTGCCGCTGTCGAGGATCTGATACCGCGTGATCGAGCCGCTGCCCGCGTTGGACGTATAGGCGTTGCGTGCGTCCGGCGTCGCGGAGACCCAGCAGGTCGCGGATTGGCCGTTGAGCACCGTGCCGCTGATGACCGTAAGCGTGCCATCCGGCTGCGCGTCGTACGACGACAGCGCGTTCGGCCCGGCCTCGGTGACGAGCAGCACGCCGTAGTGCAGGAACTGCGATCCGAAAGGAATCGTGCCGCTGGACGGCGTGACGACAGGCCCGGACAGCGTGCCGTGCATGCCAAGCGTGTACGCGCTCAGCCGGTTTGTGTTGCGCTCGCTGGCGACAAGGACGTCCGCGCAGCGGCTGAATGCGAGGCTCGCCGGGGTCGCGAACGCCTCACTGAGCGCGTACGTTCCGCCCGGGACGCTGCGCAGGAAATCGCACTGATCCAGCGCCAGAACGGAGATGTTGGACGCGTTGTTCGCGTCGCCCGCGTTGGCGACAAAAATCAGGCGGCCGCGGGACGCGAGGCTGACCGGCCGGACGCCGCCGGACGGGTTGGTGTCCGTCAGCACCAGGCTGTCACCCTTGATCCGGAAGCTGGACACGGTGTTGTCGCCCGCGTTGACCGCGAACAGATAGTCGCCGCCTTCGGACACGATCAGCGCGTTCTGGGAGCCGAGCGGGTCGACAACCGCGTCGCCGGTTCCCGCGCCGCCGGTCGGATACGAGGACAGCCGGATCAGTTCGCCAAGGTAGTTGCGCGCGTACACGACGACCGCGTTTTCGACGGCATTGGTCATCGCGTACACATGTCCAAACGAATATTCAGTACAAGGCATGGCCCTGCCTCCTTGTGGTTTGATGAGACGGGAAGTCTGGAAGTGCCGTACGGCGCAGTTGCGTAACCGTACAGTGTATGCTATTCGGCAAAGATGCGCGCGGTGCTGAAAATGCCCGCCGTTTGTGGTATACTGCTGCAAAACACGCGGGAGGAGTGATTTCGATGGCCGAAGTATGGGATGTCGCGGCGAAAAGACGAAGCATTCGCCGTTTTGAGCGGAGAGAAATCCCGCACCAGGCGGTGGAGCGCATGTTGGAGGCCGCGCGCCTCTCGCCGACCGCCAGGAACCGCCAGCCGCTGAAGTTCGCGGCGGTGACGAATCCCGCGCTGTGCGGAAAACTTTTCCCGCATACGCACTGGGCGAGCGGCATTCCGGACGGCAGCGCGGGGCCGACCGAGGCGACGCAGCCCGCCGCGTACATTGTGATCCTTGTGGACAAGCAAATCGCGCAAAGCGCGGATACGGACGCCGGCGCAGCCGCGATGAGCGTGCTTTTGACCGCCGAGGCGCAGGGGATCGCCTCCTGCTGGCTCCTGAGTGTGGACCGGGGCGACGCCATGGCGCTGCTGAATCTTTCCGAGGATCGGTACGCGCTGCACACCGTCGTCGCGCTCGGCTACCCCGCGATGCGCTCACGCGCGGTGCCGGTTCAGGACGACGGCAGCCTCACATATTATCTGGAGGCTAAGGACGACCTTTGCGTGCCGAAACGTAAACCGGAAGACGTATTGCTTCTGTATCGATAGGGGAGGGCATATGGAAAAAAATATCAGCTTTTCCGTGGACGCGGTCAAAAGCGTGCGCATCAAGCTCACGTGGGCGCAGGCGGAAGTGATGACCGCGACCGCGGACGAAATCCATTTGATCGTCGCGGGCGACGACGACAGCGTGAGCGAACTGCGTGTCGAGCAGATCGGCGACGATCTGGTCGTCGCGCAGCCGCAACTGGCCTATGCCAAAGAGATTCTTCCGCGCCGGCGCTGGCTTGAAATCTGCCTGTGCATGCCCGCCGGGTGGCGCGGCGATCTTGACGTGGACAACGTCTCCGGCCTGATCAGCGCGCGGAAAATGGAAGGCGGCGATTTTTCGCTGACGACCGTCAGCGGCCGCCTGCAGGCCAGCGGCATCGCGTGCTGCAACCTGTCGCTGCACACGGTATCCGGCGCGATCGCGGCGGACGCGCTGCGCGTCAAACGGCTGCACCTGCAGACGATTTCCGGGCGTGCCAGCGTTACGGACGCGACGTTTGAAACGGCGAAAACGAACACGGTCGGCGGCGAAATGAGCCTGTCGGTCAACCAGGGCGCGAAGGCGCTGGACATGCA
>JAVBOQ010000194.1:0-9506 GCA_031550455.1 Eubacteriales bacterium | reverse complement strand
CGGCGGGCGCGGCTGAAAAAAATCGTGGAGGTACAGGCATGGCGTTCTTCAAAGACATGAAGGCCCAAAAGGCGCTGATGGCGCATAACAAGGGCAACACCGACGAGGCGTACCGGCTCTACAGCGAGGCGTACCAGGAAGGGATGAACGCGGCGCGGTTCCTGCTGCCGTTTTCGATCCTGCTGCTCCGGCGCGGCGAATATGAAAAGGCCAAGGAGGTGCTGAAAAAGGTCGAGAAAGCGCCCGGCGGTCTCGCGCCCGATCAGCGCAGCCAGATGCTGACCAATTACGCCGTCGCGAGCTGGAAAACCGGCAAAATCGATTACGCCGTCGAGCTGCTGCGCGAGGTGTACCGCAAGGGCCCGACCGGCTCGATCTACGGCACGCTCGGGTTTTTGCTGATCGAGCAGGGCAACTTTGAGGAGGCGCTGGCGTTTAACAAAGAGGCCGTCGCGTACGATGACGAGGACGCGGTGGCGCTGGACAACCTCGCGCAGACCTATTACCGGCTCGGCAACGACAAGGAAGAGGCGCGCAAGTGGTTCAAAGAGGCGCTCAAGCACAAGGAGGGCGCGATCGACTCGAACTATTTCCTCGCGTTGTACGACATCGAGGCCGGTGACAGGGAGGCCGCGCGCGCCAAGCTGGAAACGTGCAAGGAAGGCCGCTTCTCGCCGCTGAACTACGCGACGCCGCAGATGGTCGACGAGCTTTTGCAGACGCTGTGAAGGAAAATCCGTACGACAGCGCGCCGTTTTTTGAAAAGTACAGCGACTTTCCAAGGTCGAAGCAAGGGCTTTGCGCGGCCGGCGAGTGGCCGGCGTTCCGCGCCATGCTGCCGGATTTCGCGGGCAAGCGCGTGCTTGACCTGGGCTGCGGCTTCGGCTGGCATTGCAGGTACGCCGCGGAACAGGGCGCGGCGCGCGTTGTCGGCTGCGACATCTCCGAGAAGATGCTCGATGCGGCCCGCCGGATGACGGCCGCAACGCGCGTCGATTATCACCGCGTGGCGATCGAGGACGCGGTGTTCGCAGACGGTTCGTTCGACGCGGTGATCAGCTCGCTGGCGTTCCACTATATCGAAGATTTTGACGGCGTTTGTCAAAAAGTCAGCCGCTGGCTCGCGCCGGGCGGCGATTTTGTGTTCTCCTGCGAGCATCCTGTGTTCACCGCCAAAGGCCGGCAGGACTGGCTGTACGGCGCGGGCGGCGAAAAGCTGTGCTGGCCGGTCGACGCGTATTTTCAAGAAGGCTGGCGGCGCGCCGTGTTCCTTGGCGAGGAGATCGCCAAATACCACCGAACCGTGACGGGCTATGTGGGCGGCCTGCTCCGGGCCGGATTCGCGCTGACCGGCCTTGTCGAGCCGATGCCGCCGCCAGAAATGGACATGCCGGACGAGCTGCGCCGGCCGATGATGCTGATTTTGAGGGCGAGGAAGGCGTAGGGGAGGAGGGAAGGGCGCCAAAGGGCTTTGCCCTTTGGAATCCCACCAAAGGGGTTAAACCCCTTTGGAAACCCTGCTTCGTCTTAATGCTTGTTGAGTTTGCAAAAACATTATCATGGGATAACAGACTCGCATTCGAAGAAGAATATGATGTTGACGGGGTTCACTATATGGACGTATACGTGCCTGTTGGCTTAAGATGGACGCCAAGGGCGGAGCCTTTTGGCGTCCTGCCCTCTTACGTTCCCTTTTCCTTCCACTGTTCAAGCGCCTTCGCGAGCTGATCGGGGCACGACGTGCCGTTCTGGCAATCGATGCCCTTGAGCAGCGTGATCACCTCGTCCACTTTTTTGCCGATGACGAGCCGGGACATGCCGGCCAGGTTGCCGCTGCAGCCGCGATCGAAAGCGCACTGCGTGATGACGCCGTTTTCGACGTCGAAAGTGATGGATTTTGAACAGGTGCCGCATGTTTGATACGTCATGGTGGTGCTTCCCCTTTGCGTGTGACTTCTATGGCGATGCCGTCCTATCAATACGACGCCCGCAGCGCTTTTCCTGCCGCACCCGTGGCGCGTCGCCGACATAGGATGCAGCAGCAATCGCGGAGGAGGGCGTCGCATGCGCGAAAGGCTGGCTGTTTCCGACGCCGGGCAAGGATTGCTCGCGCTTGTTGCGCTGCCGGAGCTGGATGTGGTGTGCAAGGCGCGCGTGCCGTTCCGGCCTGGGCGGCTGGCGTTTGGCGGGCGGCTTTTCTGCGCGGAATCGGCAGGGCCTGCCATTCACCGCATCAACCCGGAGACCCTCGCGGTCGAGCGCAGCTTCGCGAGCGCGCCGGAGGTGGAGGCGCTGTTGCAAGCGCCCAATGGCGCCGCGCTGTTCGCGCTGTCCGGCGGCGCGGACAGCTTGCAACGGTTTGATACGGCGCACGGCGGGCTTTTGCATGTGATCCGCGCCGGCATGCATCCGCGCGCGATGGCGCTCGATCCCGCCGGACAATGCGTCGCGGTCGCCAGCGGAAACGACGGCAATGTGTTGCTGCTCGACGCGGCGACGCTCCGCGAGCTGGCCGTGCTGCCGGTCGGCGGCGCGGCGCACGGCGTGTGCCATTTCGCCGGGCAGTGGATGGCGCTGTGCGCGTGCGGCGAATATGAAATGGGCTCGGTGGTCGGGGCGATCGGCGCGTGCGGCCAATGGAAGCCGTGGATCCGCCTGGCGGGGCTGCCCGGGGCAATCGCCGTGTGCGGCGGCGGACTGCTGGTCGGCCATATGCAGACGCTGACGATGCTCGACGCGCCGAACGGCCGCGTCCGGTGGCAGACACAGATCGCGGGCCTGCCGACACAGATCGTGGACACGGGCCGGGCTGCGTGCTTCGCGGACGGACTGGAGGGCCTGGTCGGCCTGGTGGAGTTGCGGCGCGGCACGGTGCTGCGCAGGCTGCGCGTCGTGGAACCTGGCGGGCTGGCGATGGTGTAATACCAACTCCAAACCTTAGCGCATAACAAGCTCGCCTCGCCGTGAGGCGAAGCAGGGTTTCCAAAGGGGTTAACCCCTTTGGTGGGATTCCAAAGGGCAAAGCCCTTTGGCGTCCCTCCTCCCCGTCACTCCTCGAACTCGATCCCGTCCGGCGACATCCGCGTCACCCGCGCGAGCGAGAATACGTCGTATCCCTGGTCGTCGAGCCTTTTGCGGCCCGGCTGGAATGTTTTTTCAATGACGATGCCGATGCCCGCGAGCACACATTCCGCTTCTTTGACGATCTTCGAGACGCCGAGGGCGGCCTCGCCCATCGCGAGGAAGTCGTCGATGAACAGCACGCGCTCGCCCCGGGGTAAAAATTTCGTCGAAACGGTCATTTCGTACTGCGTGTTCTTGGTGAAGGACTGCACGTTGGTCTGATAGACGGTGCCGTTGGTGATCCTGGACGTTTTTTTCTTGAGCACCACGAGCGGCAGGCCGAGCTCCAGCGCGGTCTGGCCGGCCGGCGCGATGCCGGAACTCTCAACGGTGATCACGCGCGTAATGCCGTGCCCCCGGAAGTGATCGGCAAACACGCGGCCCACCTCGCGCATCAGTTCCATATCAATCTGATGGTTCAAAAAAGAGTCCACCAGCAGAATGTTGGCGTCCAGCGCATGCCCGTCCTTCGCGACGCGCTCCGTCATAAACCGCATGTGTCGCCCTCCACCGCAAGAAATATGCGATCATTGTACCGCAGAAATAGGTCGAAAACAATCCGGAAGGCGAAAATTTCCGAATGTTTTGTCGCTATTTCGCGGATTGTTCGGATTCGTATCCGTTTCGCTCGGCAACGATGTACAGCGGACGGCCGCGCGCCTCGTCGTAAATGCGCGCGATGTACGCGCCGAGGACGCCCATGCAGCCGACCATCAGCCCGGTGAACAGGAACAAAAGCGGCGCGGTCGTGTTTTGATACCTCACGCCGAAAATCCAGCGCACAAACAAAATGACAAACCACAGCACGCCGACGCCGCCGAGCGCCGCGCCGCCCATTGCCATCCATTCCATCGGCTTGGACGAAAACGAGATCACGCCGTCCAGCGCGAGGCGCAGCATCTTCATCAGCGGGTATTTCGTCTCGCCCGCGAACCGCTTGTCGCGGTCGAACAGCACCTCGCCCTGCTTGAACCCGACCCACGAGAACAGACCGCGCAGGTAACGGTTGTGCTCAGGCATCGACAGCACCGCGTCCACCGCGCGGCGGCTGACCAGCCGGAAATGCCCGGTGTCCTCGGGAATCCGGATGTCCACCAGCATGTTTTGAATCCGGTAGAACCAATAGGATGTTTTTTTCTTGAACGCAGTTTCGCCCTCGCGGGTTCTGCGCTTGCCGTAGACGACGTCGAAACCTTCTTCGCGCCACTTTCGGATCATCTCCGGGATGATCTCCGGCGGATCCTGAAGATCCGCGTCGATGATGACGACCGCGTCGCCCTCGGCCGCGTCCAGTCCGGCCGACAGCGCGGCCTCCTGCCCGAAGTTCCGCGCGAAGTGCAGCGCGCGGACTTCTCTGTGCGCGGCCGCCAGTTCCCGCAGCATCTCCGTCGTGCGGTCGCGGCTTCCGTCGTTGATGAACAGTAGTTCGTACGGCTCGGATAGACCGCGCATCACCGCGTCGAGCCGCGCAAAGGTCGCCTCGAGCACCTCCTGCTCATTGTAGCAGGGGATCAGCACCGAAATCACCGGTTTCATGATTCCTCCTTTTCTCCGCGTTTCACCGCGTCCCAGTAGGCGTCCATCTCTTGCAGGGTCATGCCTTTGAGTTGCTTTCCGTCGGTCAGGATGGCTCTTTCCATTTTTTCAAACCGGCGCACGAACTTTTCCGTGGCCTGGTTCAGCGCAAGTTCCGGCTGCGCGCCCGCGAGCCGCGCCGCGTTGACCGCCGCGAACAGAAGGTCGCCCAGCTCGCCCTCCGGATCGCGTCCGGCCTCGATTTCCGCGCGAACCTCATCCGCCTCCTCCAGCACCTTTTCCAAAGCCGGCAGCGCCGAGTCCCAGTCAAACCCGACCTGCCGCGCCTTTTTCTGCACCTTGGCGGCGCGCATCAGCGACGGCAGATGGCCCGGGATGTCCCGCATCGAGTCCGCCGCGGACAAAAGCCCCTTTTCCTTCTTTTTGATCGCTTCCCAGCTCTTCAATACGTCGTCGGCCGTCTCGCACCGGACGTCGCCGAAGATGTGCGCGTGCCGCGTGATCATCTTGTGGCAGATCGCGGTCGTCACGTCGCCGATCGCGAACGCGCCGTGCTCCTTCGCGACCTGCGCGTGGAACACGACTTGCAGCAGCACGTCGCCCAGCTCGTCCGCGACGCGGTCGTCGTCGCCCTGGTCGATCGCGTCGACCAGCTCGTACGCCTCCTCGATGATGTACTCGCGCAGCGATTTGTTCGTCTGCTCCAGATCCCAGGGGCAGCCGTCGCCGGGCCTGCGCAGCCGCGCCATCACGTCCAGCAGGTCTGAGAACGTGTACCGGTTGCGCGCCGCCATCGGGCTTTCCGGGATGAACGCGTACGACAAATGGTCGTACCGCTTTTGCCGGTCGAGCGCTTCCAGCGGGCACGCGCTTCCGTTGACCAGCACGGTCATCTCCGGCGGGTACACGTCGAGCAGCGCGAGCTTGACCTCGCCCGCGGACAGGCGGCTGCCGATTTCCGTCACCAGCAGCGGCAGCGACGGGTCGATCCGGCGCTTTTGCATGTCGACCGCCGCCACCGTCACCGCGCCTCCCGAGACGGGCAGGCCGGAAGCCAACGCGGCCGCGCGCGCGCAGTCCGCCTGTGTCACGCCCGCGACGACCGCCATCGGCACAGAGCGCCGCCGGAGCGCCGCGACCGTCTCGTCAGCCGCCGGGTCGGCGACGGCGTAACACAGCCCCTTTGAAACGGAAAGCCGCCGGACGATTTCATCCGCGGCGGCCTCGTTGAGCGCGTCAAAGTCTTCCGCGCCGTCGTACAGCGCGTCGAGGGCGTCAAACGCTGTGCCCTGTTCGGCCAGCCACGCGGCGACGCCGTGCCGCGCGGTTCGCAAAAGCAGCGCGGGCGCTTTGCGCAGCGCCTCGGCGGCCATCAGGGTCAGCAGCTCCGGCCTGTCCGGGCCGATGGCGATCACGGTCAGTTTCTGGGTCATGGTGTTCCTTTCAGCGCCACACGCGCAGCTTTTGCAGCAGCCTTTCGATTTTTCGCCCGCCGGGAATCTGGGCCATATCTTCGCGGCGAAGCGCCTTGAACGCGAAGAGCAGCGTGACATAGACCAGTGCGGCGACCAGGATGACCGGCAAAACGGTGATCCGGCGCTCCATGTTCAGCGCGCGCGTCATCAAAAACACGGCGCCCGCCATGCCGGCCGTCGCGGCCGCCGGGCGCAGGAACACGTCGCCCCATCGCATGCGAAAGCCGACCTTGCGGAGAATCCACAGCGTGTTGACGGCCATCGAGACGCTGTAACATGCGATCGACGCGACCGGCGCGCCGAAAATGTTGACCGACGGGATCGACACCAGCAGCAGGTTCAGCGCGACCTTGCACAGCACGCCGGCCACCAGCGACATCATCGGCACCTTGTGCAGACCGGCCCCTTGCAGGATGCCGGTCGTCGCCTGCACCATCGTGAAGAAGAAAACCGACAGCGCGCTGATCGTCAGGATGTCGGCGCTCAGTTGCAGCTTGTCCGGCGCGATTTTGGTGTAAAGGAGCCTGAGGATCGGCAGCGCCAGCATCGACATACCGACCGCGCACGGCATCCCGATCAGGCTGCCCAGGCGCATGCCGAGCAGGCTGGCCTGCGCCATGTCGCCGCGCCGGTTTTCGACGCGCGCGGCGGAGACGATCGGCACAAGCCCGATGCAGACCGCCGTCGCGAACACGGTCGGCACGTTGATCATGGAGCTGACGACGCCGTTGAGCGCGCCGAACATCACGCGCGCCTCGTCCTGCGTGTAGCCGATGCCGAGCAGGATGTTCGTCAGCATCGCGGAATCGATCTGCAGCGCCAGCGGGACGATCATCGAACCGATCGTGATCGGCACCGCGATGGCGATCAAACGCTTCGAAAGCGGCCGGAACCCGGGCGGAACGATGCTGTCGCCCTTCTCCGCGCCCGCGAAATCGCGGCGGCGCGTCATGTAGACGATCAGCATGAACAGCATCGCGATCGTTTCCGCGATCGTCACGCCGAGCAGCGCATAGCCCGCCGCCTGCGCCAGCCCGAATTGCAAGCCGTACTTTGCCAAAGGCAGCGAGATCGCGGCCTTCGCGACCTGTTCGACCAGTTGCGACACGGCGGTCGGCGTCATCCGGCTTCTGCCCTGCATGTAGCCACGGAACACGGACATTACCGATACCGCGAGCACGGCGGGCGCGATCATCCGGTAGCCAAGCGCGGCCTCGGGATCGCCGACCAGCCGCGCCAAGGGATCCGCCACGGCGATCAGCAGCAGCATCAGCCCGGTTCCGATCGCGACGAGCAGGATCAGCGCGGTCTTCAAAAGCGACTTCGCCTGCCGGTGTCGCCCGAGCGCCACGCTTTCCGCGACCAGCCGCGAAATCGCCACCGGGATGCCCGCCGTCGAGATGGCCAGAAGCCACGTATAGGTCGGGTAGACCTTCTGGAAAATGCCCTGGCCGTCGACGTCGATCAGGTTCGTCAGCGGAACCTGAAAAAAGATCCCGATGACCTTTGACAGGATGCCGACGACGCTGAGGATCGCGAAGCCTCCGACCAGCGTATTTTTCTTCTGGCTCATAATGCACCTTTCTCAATACGAAAAAACCGCAACTTGCCAGTATGATAGCAAATTGCGGAAAAAAGTTCAAGGAGACGGTCGGCCGCCGCGTTTTGCGGAACCATGGTTTGCGCGTCCGCCCGGGGCCGTCACTGCTCCATCTGCCGTCCGACGATGCCCGCGGTTGTTTCCGCGACCTTGATTTCGGTGTCGCCCATCTTGACGCCCGCCTCGCGGCTCAGGAGCAGCACGCCGCCGATCGCCTCGCCGTCCGCGATGATCGGCGAGAACACCTGCGCGGTGTAGCCCATCGGTTCGTCTTCGTTGGTGATCGCGAACACCTTGCCGCCCGCCGACTTGTTGATCGCCATGCTCTGGCGGCCCTGAATCGCGGCCTCCAGATCGCGGCTGATCGGCTTGTCCCACAATTCTTTGCGCGGCACACCGGACGCGGCGACAACCATGTCGCGGTCGCAGATGCAGGCAATGTGGCCCATCGAGCGGAACAGCGATTCCGTGTAATCTTTGGCAAACGCTGCGATTTCACCGATCGGGGAATACTTCTTGAGAATGACCTCCCCGTCACGATCGGTGTAAATTTCCAGCGGATCGCCTTCACGAATCCGAAGGGTTCTGCGAATTTCCTTGGGGATGACCACCCGGCCAAGTTCATCGATTCTGCGGACTATGCCCGTAGCTCTCAAAGCGAACGCCTCCTCATGTTGATAAAAAGATCTGCGCGTTAGACGAGCCTAGTATGACGACGGCGCGGCATTTTTATGCCGGTTGATTTTTTTTTCGAACGGGCTTATAATCTTCTTCAGACGATTCGAAAAGGGAAAAAGGAGGGTTCCGGCATGAAAACCGTTACCATTCGCCTCAGCCTCGCCGAGAATGTCAAGGCGTTTGTCAATGCCGTCAACCGCTACGGTTATGACATGGACCTTCGCTCCGGCCGCCATGTGGTCGACGCGAAATCGATCCTCGGCATCTTCAGCCTCGACCTTTCCAAGCCGGTCACGCTGGAAATCCACAGCGACGACTGCGCGGCGTTGCTGGAGGACATCCGTCCGTTCACGATCTGATGATTGCCCGCAGGCCGTCAGGTACCGAGAACAAGCTGTTCATGCTCCGCGCCATTGAGCGGCTCGGCGCGGTCACGGCGGAACAGCTTTTGGTTTTCATGGTGGAGAACGAGTACATGGACTATATCTCCATGCAGCTCGGGCTTGCGGAACTGGTTGAGGCGGGATTGCTCAAGCGCGAAAAGCACCAGCTCGGCGCGCTGTACGCGCTGACCGGCAAGGGCCGCGACGCGCTGTCGATGTTCGGCGAAAAGGTGCCGCATTCCAGGCGCGCGGCGATCGATGAGGTCGCGGACCGGTGGCGGCTTCGCTTCCGCCGCGAGAAACAAATGCTGTCAGATATCCAACGAGGCGAAAACGGCGAATACGTCGTCCGCCTCCGGCTGCTGGAAAAGGGATACGACCTGCTGGATCTGCGCGTCAGCGTGCCGACCAACGCGCAGGCGCAAAGGTTTGCCAGGGCGTGGATCGAAAAGGCGACCGGCATCTACGCGCATGTCGTTCATTCACTCGGCGAGGAGCAGCGGCGGCCGGAAGACCCGTGAAATATTGTCCTGTCCGCGCGGTTCGCCGCGCGTTTTTCGGGTATACATAGTTCGGAAGGCACATCCCGGCAATAAAGGAGGCTGCGTATGGATTCCTATGTATGCGTGCTCTGCGGCTGGACGTACGACCCGGCGGTCGGCGATCCTGACAACGGCGTTGAACCCGGCACCAAATTCGAAGACCTGCCCG
>JAVBOQ010000266.1:0-6518 GCA_031550455.1 Eubacteriales bacterium | reverse complement strand
AAACTTTTCGGTGAACTCAGCCGTCATCCGGTCGATTCCCCAGCCTTCGCTGTTGAAGACGAACGAGGGCACGTCGACGAACCAGGTCAGTTTGACAGGCGCGTCGGCGGCCAGCGCGGGCGCCATCGAGAGCGCGAGCACGGCCGTCAGAAACAGTGCAACCAGTTTCTTCATTTTCGAGATCCTCCCTTGTAGTTTTTGCGGGGATCGCCCGCTTGGTATTCTTCGCGCGCAGGGCGCGGCAAAGATCAGCCCTTGAGGGAACCGAGCATGATGCCCTTGGTCAGGAAGCGTTGCAGGATTGGGTAGATGCACAGAATCGGGATGGTGCTGATGACGATCGTGGCGTAGCGGACGGTGGTGGTCGTGACGTTCAACCGCATTTCGGGCGGCAGGTAGCCCATGTCCGCGGAACTGACGAACTCGGAGGTCTTGATCATTTTGTACAGGTAAAGCTGCAGGGTTTGCAGGTTGCGGTCGGTGGTGTAGACCATGCTGTCGAAGAACGCGTTCCAGTGGCCGACCCCGACCCACAGCGCGATGGTCGCCAGCACCGGGGTCGAAAGCGGCAGGTACAGCCGGATAAACGTCTTAAACTCGCTGGCCCCGTCCAGCATCGCCGATTCGTGAATCTCCCCGGGGATCGAGCGGAAATAGTTCGAACAGATGATCATGTTGTACACCGAGTACAGGCCCGGCACGACGTAGACCCAGAACGTGTTGATCAGCTTAAGCTGCTTGAGCAGAATGTAAAACGGAATCAGGCCGCCGCCAAAGAACATCGTGAACATGTTGATCCAGTAAATGACGCCACGCGCGGGCAGGTCGTCGCGGCTCATCGCGTACGCCACCATCGAGGTGAACAGCACATGGGTGACCGTGCAAATGAACGTGCGCAGAATCGTCACGCGAAACCCGATGAAAAGCCGGGAATCGACCAGCGCGACCTGGTAATTTTCGAGGCTCCACTGGCGCGGAAGCAGGTAGACGCCGCCCCTGAGGTAGTCCGAGCCCTTATTGAAGGAACCGATGATGACATACCAGAACGGATAGACGCAGACCAGCACAAACAGCAGCATCGACACGATGATCAGATAGTCCCACGCGTTGTTTTTGTCCAGTCTGTTCTGTTGCTTGCGAATTGCATCCCCATTGACCAATGCCCGATCCCTCCTTCGTCAGAACAAGCCGTTGCCCGTCGTCTTTTTGGCGATGAAATTGCTCGTCCCCAGCAGCAGCACGGCAATCACAGAGCGGAACACGCCGACCGCCGTGGTGAACGAGAAGCGGCGCTGGGAAATGCCGACTTTATAGATGAAGGTGTCGAGCACCTCGCTCTTGGCGAGGTTGAGCGGGTTTTGCAGCATGTAGATGCGGTCGAATCCGCTGCCTAAGATGCCGCTGATCGCCAGCAGCAAAAGCACGGTGATCGTCGGCGCGATGCAGGGCAGTGTGACCCGGAAAGCTGTCTGCCGCCGGTTCGCGCCGTCTATGCGGGCGGCTTCGTAGATTTCGGTATCGACCCCGGCAATGGCCGCGACATAGATGACCGAGCTCCAGCCGGTTCCCTTGATCGCCGTGAAGATGATGACAATCGCGTAAAAGTACTCGGGCCGGGACATGAAGTTGACCGGTGTGCTGATCAGACCCGCGCCCATTAGCAGGCTGTTGACGAACCCGCCGTCGGAGGAGAGGAACGCGATGACGATGCCGCCGTATACGATCCATGAGATAAAGTGCGGAAAATAGGTGGCGGTCTGCACAGAGCGCCGGAGCCTGCTGTTTCGCAGCTCGTTAAGCAGCAGCGCGAAGAGGATCGGCAGCGGGAAGGTGAGCACCAGCTCCAGCACGCTCAGCGACAGCGTGTTGACCATGACGTTGCCAAACTGCGCGTCCTGCACGAACTTGATGAAGTTGGCGAACCCGACGAACGGCTTCGTCCAAAGGTCCTTCATGATGTTGAGCGAGTAGTCCATGTTCTTAAAGCCAATCACGATGCCGACCATCGGGATGTAGGCGAAGACCGCCAGAAAGGCAACACCGGCCATCGCCATCAGAAAGATCTGCCAGTTGAACCTGCGCCAGTTGAACTTTTTGTTGTATCGAACCGTCTTGGCGGATGTCACATGCGGTGCCTCCCATTTTATTAGAATTTAGTAAAACAACCTATGCACACTTTTTGTTTACCCTCCTTGAGTATATAATCTCAAATGCCATTTGTCAACTATGGATAAAAACTGCGCGAAAACTAAATTAATCTAAAATCCTATTTACAAAAATCGGGAGATGAGATAAAATATACTAAAATGTTGTCGCGCTGCGCGAGGAGGTTGTCCATGAACCTGCGTGAGATCGCCGTTCGGCTGAACGTGTCCCCGGCCAGTGTTTCAATCGTGCGCTGGGGCCGACCCGGCGTCAGCCCGCTGACCCGCCGCCGGATACAGATCGCGCTGGAGGAGAACGGCTTTACGTACAAAGCCTATTATCAGGCAGCGCCGTACGCGCCACCGGCGGCAGGCGGCGACCGGCAGCACGATATCCAACTGTTGAAGTACCGAAAAAGCGCGCTGCTGACCGACAAGAACGAAGGGTTTGTGGACGCGATCATCAACGCCATCGACGATCTGGCGAACTCCGCGAGCTATACGCTGCTGCTCAAATCGGTTTCCCACGAGGAGTATCCGGCGTTCCTGCAGACGATCGACAGCGCCCGCTGCATGGGGTTGCTGGTGATCGCCACCGAGATGGACCGCGCGGACATCTGCGCGCTGTCCCGGATCAACGTCCCGATCGTGATCCTCGACAGCGACCACCCGAACCTGCCCTTTTGCACCGTGACCATGCACAACCGCGACCTGGCCTATGAGGCGATCGCCCACCTGTACGCGGCTTCACCCGGCCCGGTCGGCTATGTCGCGTCCTCGATCCGGACGGGCAACTTTATCGGCCGCGAAAACGGCTGCCGGGAGGCGCTGGCGGCGCACGGTCAGTCGTGGGACGACGCGCTCGTCTTTTCGCTGACCCCGAGCATCCAGGGCGCGCACGCCGACATGCTGCGCGAACTGGAGAAAGGCCGGCGCGTGCCCGGCGCGCTGTTCGCGGACAACGACATCCTCGCCATCGGCGCGATGCGGGCGCTGCGGGAGGCCGGATTCCGGATTCCGGAAGACGTGCGCATCATCGGCGTGGACAACACGCCGCTCGCCCAGATCGCCGTCCCGCCGCTGAGCAGCATGCAGATCTCGCGCGCCGCGCTCGGCCAGGAAGCGTTTTCCGCGCTGCTGGCGCGGACAGCGGCCCCGGACGGCGAAATTTTGCATGTCAGAGTCGGTTCCAGGCTGGTTCAAAGGGAGTCCACGTGGGGATGATTTCATTTGCGTTGAAATCCACCGACGGGATATGGCAGGGCGTTGGCCCCCCCGGCAATCCCGTGGGATACTGTAAAAAAAGGAAGATCCCAGCTTCCGCAAACCGAGGAGGAGCCAATCGTGAGCGGCAAAAAAGTTCTGCCGGATGTTCCCGCCATGTGGTATGGCAATCCGTCGCCCGTATGCTACATCGGCGCGGTCATGCGGCTGATGGCGTATATCGGAGACCCCGTGGACCAGGACGAGGCGTTCGCGCTCAGCGGCGCCGGGCTGTGTTTCCCGTGGCGGTTTGATTCCTGCTGCGACGAGGTCAGCGTCATCCCCGAAATTCCCGCGCGCACCTTTGAAGCGTTCGGCTACGAGAGCGAGCACCTGACGGGCGACGCGATGCGGGACAAGCAGGCCTGTTTCGAAAAGGTCCGGCGATCCATCGACAGCGGCCGCCCCGTGATTGGGTTCGGCGTCACCGCAAAAGCGCCGATGGCCTGCCTGATCGTCGGCTATGACGACGCCGGGTTGTACACACGCGCCTTCTGGCCGCCGGACGGCGCGCAACGCGACGCGGAGGCGTACTTTTACACCGCCGACTGGCACGAAAACTGCTCCGGCCTGCTGATCGTCGGCGCGAAGACAGGCGAACGCCTGACCGGCGCGGCCGCGTATGCCCGCGTCGCGGATTGGGCGCTCAAATATCGATGCTATCGCCGCTCGGTGCATGCGGGCGGGCAGGATATCTACATCAACCAGCATGCGTATGGCGCAATCATCGAATGGCTGCTTGACGACGCGCGGTGGCAGGGCGCGGATCTCGGAAGCAACGAGCAATTCCTGAAACAATGCGGGCTGCTGCTGGTCCAGTACTACCGCAACAACCTGTACGCATACTTAAAAAGGCTGGACACGCAACATCCGAACGTGGTGAACCCGCCCGCGCTCGCCGCGCTTGAGCGCATCGTCAAGGCAATCCCTGGCGCGCACGCGTCTGACCTGTGGCTGCACGAGGCGGTTGCCCCGGAACTCTCCGACTTCGCCGCCATGCGCGGCCGCGCGCTTCGCGAAAAGGTCGCGGCGTATGTGCAGATGCTGCATGAGTACGACAATTCCGTGCAGTGGACGCTGTTCATGCCCGATTTCGTCAGGAACCAGACAAAAGGTTTCAAGGTGGAGAGATTCGAATACCTTGCGTTCCCCGCCATGCGCTTTGTTGGCGCGGAGGGCGAAGCGTACGCCGATGCCGGGCGGCGCGTCGCCGTCATGCGCACACTGGACGCCATGCGGGAACACAAGTCCGGCTTTGATTACGATATCCTGTTCATGCACCATTACGGCCTGAGCGCGGATCATCCCTGGCACGGCGTATGGGGCAGGTTCATGAAGGCGGACGCCCCTGTGCCGGACGGGTTTCTGTCGTTCGACTTTGTGCCGTATGAAGTCCCCGTGGCGGGGCCGCCCTACTGCGCGCGGTTCGCGTTCGCGGTCTTTTCCGGCGACACGGACGCGATGCATGCCCGCGAAGGATTCGACTCGGACGCGATGTACGACGTGACCCGGAACATCATCTTGGGCGACGGCGTCGGCATTCCGTATCCTGAAAAATACTGGACCGCGGAAGTGTTCATGGAAGGGTGCGACAAGCCCGGCGCGGGCTATCTGTTTTCAGTCGTCGAGGAGCGGACGCGCGACGACAAGCCCTGAGGGGCGCGGCATTATATCTGTTCCGACTCCCCGTACCGGACCTCCATCAGCGTCAGCCCGTGCGCCGGTGCGGTGATGCCGAGGTCGAGCCGGTCGCCGGACTGAAGCGCGCGGGCGAGCGCGTCCGGCGGCAGCTTGCCAATGCCGACATAGATCAGAGAACCCGCCAGAATGCGCACCATGTTGTAAAGAAAGCTTCGTCCGGACACGGTCAGCTCGACCAGGTCGCCGTCCCGGGCGATGTCGGCCCGCGTGATGTCGCGAATCGTTGTTTTGGCTTCGCTGCCGGCCGCCGCGAACGCGCGGAAGTCGTGCGTGCCGATCACCGCGCGCGCGGCGTCGCGCATCGCGCCGATATCGAGCGGCTTCTGTACATGCGCGCGCTGCAGCCGATACAGCGCGGACGCGTGCGGACCGTTGTGAATCTGGTAGCGGTATGTCTTGCCTCGCGCGCCGTACCGCGCGTGAAAATCGGGCGCGACCTCCTCGGACAGGACAGCGCGGATGTCGTCCGGAAGCCGGGTGTTGACCGCGTACGAAAACTTTTCGGCCGGAATGGCCGACACGGTGTCAAAATGCGCGACCTGACCGAGCGCGTGCACGCCCGCGTCGGTGCGGCTCGCGCCGGTGACCGCGACCGTCTCCCCGGTAAGCGAAAAAAGCGCCTTTTCAAGCGCCTCCTGAATGCTCGGCCCGTTGATCTGCCGCTGCCAGCCGGCGTACGCCGTGCCGTCGTAGGACACGGTCAGCTTGATCCTGCGCGGTTCCTTCACAGAACGACCCTTTCCAACGCGACCAGCGCGATGTATCCCGCCATCACGGCGGCCGCGTACAGATCCAGCCTTGTGTATTGCAGCACGCGCATCCGCGTCCTGCCCTCGCCGCCCCGGTAGCAGCGCGCCTCCATCGCCATCGCCAAATCGTTGGCGCGGCGGAACGCGCTGATGAACAGCGGCACGAGCAGCGGCACCATCGCCTTCGCCCTGCGCAGCAGGTTGCCGGTCTCAAAATCCGCGCCGCGCGCGCTTTGCGCCTTCATGATCTTGTCCGTTTCGTCCAGCAGCGTCGGGATGAACCGAAGCGCGATCGTCATCATCATCGCCATCTCGTGCGCCGGGAACCGGATCTTCTTCAAAGGAGACAACAGCCGCTCCAGCGCGTCGGTCAGCGCGATCGGAGACGTGGTCAGCGTCAGAAGCGACGTGCCCAGCACGAGGAAAATCAGCCGCAGCGAGAAATACACGGCTGTCCGCAAGCCCGTCCACGTCGCGCGGATGAACCATAGCTGAAAAATCACATCCTCGCCGCCGATCATGAACAGGTTGATCACCGCCGTAAAAATCAGAATCACACGAAGCGGCTTCAGCCCGCGCGCCAGGTACGAAATCCGAATGTTCGCGATCCGCGCGCAGCCGAGGACGAGCGCAGCGGACAGCGCGTATCCCACCGGCCCTG
>JAVBOQ010000169.1:0-4431 GCA_031550455.1 Eubacteriales bacterium | reverse complement strand
CAGCCTCTTTTTTGTTGTCCTGACAACAAAAAGCGCGGCCATAAAGGCCGCGCCGGGCGGGATGATCCTGTGCGGGCGCGCGGCGGAGGAGGCGTCCTTCGCACGCCCGCACGCCCGCCCTATCGCAATGTGTCCATGCCGAGCAGCACGATCAGCGCGTCGATGTCCACGCGGCCCGGATCGGTCGTATCCACCGGAATCCAGTCGCCGACCACGAAGCGGCGCATGCCGCGCACCTCAATCGACCGTTCGAACGCCTCGCGCGTCAGCACGTCGGCGAGCGGTTTCGCGGTCGCGCTCGGATACGCGTCGCAGGCCGTGTGGCCGCGATGCCTGTCGGGCGACGTTTCGCGCGCGACAAAGCGCTCGTACAGCGTGTCCGTTTCCGCGTCCACAAGCACGGTGACCGCGTGCGCCTTTACGCGCTCCGCGAGCGCTTTGAACCGGGCCTCGTCGCGCGCCTCGAAATTGCTCTCGAGGATCACCGAGCCGCCGACTGCCAGCACGCGCGCGCCGCAGTCCTGTAGGATCGCCACCGCCGCCGCGCCCAGCGCGTTTTTCTCCTCGGCGGTCTGAAACCCGAGGGTGTCGAACAGCCGCTCCTTGATCGCGTCTTTTGAAAAAACAGGCCATCCAAGCCGCTCGCCAAGGCGTTTGGCGAGCGTCGTCTTGCCGGAACCGGGCGCGCCGGCCACCAAAAGCATCGTCATCGTCCGTCCCTCCTGCGGGTAACGCGCGGCGTTTCCACTCAGGCGCGTTTCGGTCGCGTTGTCAAAAAAGATCGTCATTTGCTTTCCATCCTTTCCGGACGTAAGATCCGAAGCGAGCCGAGCGCGGCGCCAAGCGCGATCGCGCCGACAAAAAACAGCGTCTGCGAACCCATCGAAAGCGCGTCCTGATAGCCTGTCACCATCAGCTCGCGCATCGTGCGGTACAGCGAGAGGCCGGGCACCAGCGGAATCAGCGCGGCGCACAGGAAAATCGTCGCGATCATTTGCATTCTGCGCGCGAGGAACTCACAAAGCAGCGAAATCAACGCGGCTGCGATGAACAGCGCAAGCGTCTCCGAGAGGCCCGCGACCTCAAAGAGCGACGCGTACAGCGCGTAGGAGAGCGTACCGAGCAGCGTCGCCATGGGCCACGCGCGCCTGGGCACCGACAACAGCGGGCAAAAGCACAGCGTGCCGACGCCCGCAAGCAGCGCGGCGACCGGCCACGCGGGCTGCGAGGCGTTCTGCACGCCGCCCGCGATGACGCCGTAGAAATGCAGGCTTACGCTGATGCCGAGCGCGACCATCGCCGCGACAAGCAGCGCCTCAAACCCGCGGGCCATCCCGCTGAGCAGATCGCCGCGCAGCGAATCGCGCACCGCGTTGGTCATCATCAACCCGGAGATCAACGGCATGATCGCGCCGGAAAGAATGGTCTCGACATGCACAAACCGAAAATTGAACACCAGATACCCCGCGATGGCGAGCAGCGAGCAGATGATCCCGCCGGTCAGGCTGACAAGCACCAGCGAATATTCCGCGCGGCGGATCACGCGCGCGGACAACTGACACAGCGCCCCGGCCAGCGCGGCGACAACGAACTCGCGAACGCCGCCGCCGAACATCAGTGTGAAGCTCGCGGCGCACAGGCCGGCCCAAAGCGTCTGCGACGCGAGGGACGGCGACGGGCTTCTGTCGATCGCGCGCAGCCCTTCGAAAGCCTCGTCCATCGTCAGGGAACCCTCGGCTGCCCGCCGGGACAGGTCGTTGACCGCGTTCACGCGGGCGAGGTGCAGGCCTCGCTTGCGGACGCGCCGGATCGCGGACTGGCTGTCGCCGCCCGACGATACCGACAGCATCACGCCGGTCGACAGCGCGATCACATCGGAATCCGCGTAGCCATAGCTCGCGCACAGCCTGCGGACGGTGTCCTCCACGCGGTAGGTCTCGGCGCCGTTCTCGAGGATGATCTGCGCCGCGAGCCCCGCGATTTCCAGCATGCGGCCCGGGCCGCGCTCTTCTGTCAAGGCGTTTGCCTCCCCAAATCGTCGGGCGCGGGCGCTCACGCGCGCGTCAGGTCGGACACGACCGCGTCGGTGTAGGCCACCAGCGCGTCCGGCTGCAGGCGCACCATCGCGCCGCGCGCGCCCGCGCTCACGCAGATGCGCTCGTGCAGCGAGCACGTGTCGTCAATGAAAATCGGATACCCGCGCCGCATGCCGATGGGCGACACGCCGCCGCGGATATACCCGGTGGCTTCCAGCAGATCCTTCGTCGGCAGCATTTGCGCCGCCTTGTCACACGCCGCGCGGGCGGCTTTTTTCAGGTCGATTTCCTCATGGCACGGCACGCAGCACACGAACATGCCGACGCGCTCGCCGGTCAACACCAGCGTTTTGAAAAGCGTCTCCGGCGGAACCCCGAGCACGGCGGCCGTCCGCTCGCCGGACAGGTCGTCCTCGTCCACCGCGTAGGTCAGCGATTCATAGTCAATGCGCGCGGCCTCCAAAAGCCGCATGACGTTTGTTTTGTTCATTCAGCCTCACGCACCCATGCAAACCGCGGCCCGCTGTACCCGTCCCTGGCCACCTGCTCCGTCCACATGGACAGCGGGCGGACAAAAAAACCGTGCTCGCCGTACAGCGCCTGGTACACGGCGACCGGCTCACTCGTCTCCGAATGTGTCGCGACAAACAGCAAATGATACAGTTTTCCCTTAAAATGGCGATAAATCCCGGGTACCGGCGATCCCATGGGCGCACCTCCCTGTCCGCCTTTTCCACGGCTACAGTATAGCCGTATTTTACCGGCATTACAATAGTTTGGAAAGCGTTTTGACAAATAAATTACAATAACGGTGACGTTGTAATCAAATTTGCGACCAAATCTGAGCGCGAACAGCTTCGGGAAGGTTCCCGGACAGCCATCTGTCCCAAGCCGCCGCGCGCGCGGGATGGGCTGAAAAGTGCGTTTCGATCAGGCGGGCCTTTTGCGGCCGGTTCATCAGCAGGTACAGAACATACCAGTCCTCCAGCGGGCACAGCGGGACGGCCTGCCCGCCGAACGCGACGGTTTCGGGCGATTCCGGAAACGGATACGCCACGTCGCCCGCCTCGGTTCTGACCGCGAACCCGGCCATCAGGTCGACGCCGACGCCGTCGATGTCATATTCGAGAAAAACGCGCGTGCCAAACCCAGCGCTCGGGCCGGGCGGCGACTGCGCGCCGGCCGCCCGGAGCGTGTCCGCGGCGAGGGCCGCGTCGCGCTCGTCGACGATCAGGTCGATGTCGTTCGGCGTCGCCCGCAACCCGCGCAGCGCGAGCATCGACGACGCGCCGAGCGCCCAGCGAACCCCGCGCGCGTTTAGCGCGGCCGCGATTTTCGGAAGCGCCCGCGCAATCGCGAGCGGCACCGGCGATTGCTTCGCGCCGGATATAACGTGCCAGTGCAGGTGGCGCGAGTCCTGATACGCGCCGAGGTTTGTGATGACCCGGCACGCCCCGAACTGTTCGACTGCGCGCGCGGCGGCTTTTTTGATCAGATCCATCATTTCCAGCAGCAGCGCGCCGTCATCGGGCGCCAGCGCGGTCAAGGAATCGACGTGCCTTTTCGGGATAACGACGACGTGCGACGGATACGAAGGCCGCGTATGGTGGAACGCGAGCGCGTTTTCGGTCTCAAAAACGCGCTCGACCGGGGTTTTGCCGGACAGGACTTCGTCGCAGTAAAAATCGGACATGCGCGTCAATTGGTGCGGAACGAGGCGAGGATGTGGCCGATCATCGCGGCGATGGCGTCCGCGTCCAAGGTATCGGCGTTCACCAAGCCGTCCTGCGCCAACATGAAAACAAGCGCTTTTCGCAAGCTCTTTCCCCCTCCTCAATTGTGTGACTTTTCAGATTATAGCAAACCCGCCGTCAATGCGCAACAAGCGCATGGATTCCCGTCTTGAACACCCTGCTCACCCGGTGCGTTATTTTTTTGATCACCTTGACGAGCCTTGACACCCGCTCCATTCGGATGTATAATTCAATCAGACTTATTACGAGGTGCGTAAAAAGTGGTCATCACACAGGTGCTTTCGAGTTCGGCCGGCATGGCGCACGACCTCAAGCGGCATAATTTACGCAGCTTGATGCTGTTTCTGCTGGCGCACGGCGAAATGACCAAGCTCGACCTGCTGCACAAAACAGGCCTGAGCGCCACGACCGTTTCCGACCTGATCAACACGCTGCTTCGGCTGTCGGTTGTCCGGACGACGGGCACGCAGAAATCCACCGGCGGACGGCAACCGACGGTATACAGCATCAACAACGACTACGGCGCGTTTCTCGGCCTGACGATCGAACCGGGCCTCCTCAAAGCCGCCGGAACGGACATGTACGCCCGCCCGGTTTACGAAAACGCAATCCCCCTGGCGGAAAACCAGAGCCCGCTGTAC
>JAVBOQ010000293.1:0-7260 GCA_031550455.1 Eubacteriales bacterium | reverse complement strand
GTCTTTCTGGTGCGCATCTTCCACAGCGGGAAGTAGAACCAGCCGTCCTGCAGCGGCGAGAGGTGATACAGGTTGCCGCGGTTCTGGTCGAACGTCGGCAGGATCGGCACGCGGTCGCCGTCGACGACCTGATAGTCGACGCCCTCGTCGCCGTGGATGATGTATTCGTAGTTTTCATCCTTGCGGAACGCGTCGAGGAACGCGAGCGTCATGTCGACTTTTTTCGATGTCTTCGGGATCATGCCGATGCGGAAGAGGCCGGTCAGCGAGCGTGAGCGCTGCGCGCCCGCGTCGTCCTTCATCGGCGCGATGATGTCCAGGTACGGGCCGCCTTCGACCGTGAACCCGCCCTTGGCGGTCCACAGGAAGCGCGCCTCATCGGTGCCGCCGCTGTACGCGCCGACGCGGCCGGACGCGCACTTTTCGCTGATCGTCGTCCCGGTGTTGACCGGCATGTCCTGGTCAAGCAGCTTTTCGTTGTACAGCTTGTTCATGAACGTCAGGTAGTCCTTGTACGCGGGCGTCAGGCGCATGTCGGCGAGCTTGCCGTCGCGCACCTCGTACTCGTACAGGAACCCGAACATCGTCGCGACCGTCGAAACCATCGCCACCGGGCGCGCGGTGAACGGGATGATGTCCGCGCCGATGCCGTCGGGATCCTTCTCCTTGAAGGCGACAAGCGCGTTGTAGAACTCTTCTTTGTTCGTCGGCACGGATAGGCCGAGTTTCGCGAGCCAGTCCATACGCATCGAAATCGTGTCCGAGGAGTAGGGCAGGCCGGTGCTGCCGATGGCGAAAACCTTTCCGCCGACCTTGACCGCGTCCATGCCCATCGGATCCATCTTCATCAGGTTTTCGTACTTGGGCAGCAGCTCCGTCAGGTCGACGAGCAGGTTCTTCTTCGCGTAGGTCGCGTAGAGGCTCTTCTCGTTGTCGCCCGATCCGATGAGGATCAGGTCGTACGGCACGTCGCCGCTGGAGAAGATCAGGTTTAGCTTGTCCAGGCCGTTCTGCTCGGGCAGCATGTCGTACTCGATGTCGTAGCCGGTGACCTGTTCCAGCACGGTGACCGAGTGGTCGGTTTTCGCGTCGAACGGCGCGTACGCGACAAGGATGCGGATCGGGTCGCCCGCGTTGACAAGCTTGGTTCCCTCGGCCTCCGCGAACGGCATCGTGAACGATGTCATCAGCAGCGCGAGGATGAGCAGCGGGATGATGCGTCTTGACATGGGAAAACCTCCTTTTTATTCCTTCACGGAGCCAATCATGACTCCTTTTACGAAGTACTTTTGTACGAACGGATACAAAAGCAGCACCGGGATCGTCGTGGCGATGATCGTCGCCGCGCGGATTGCCTGCGGCGCGTCGGTCAGCGCCATGATGCCTTCCGCGCTGTTGATGTTGGACGTGTCCATCGCGAAGTTGACGATGTCGAGCAGATACAGTTGGATCGGCTTTAGGTCGTTGCTGGTGATGTAGAGCATCGCGGACCAGTATTCGTTCCAGAAGCCGACCGCCAGAAAAAGCGACACGGCGGCCAGCGTTGGCATCACGACCGGCAGCATGATCTTGCGGAACACCGTGAAGTTCGACGCGCCGTCGATCAGCGCGCTTTCTTCCAGCGACGGCGGCACGCTCTCGAACGCGCTTTTCATGATCAGCAAGTTGTAGACGCTGACCGCGGCCGGCAGGTAGATCGACGCGAGCTTGTTGATCAGCTTCAACGACCGGATGACCAGATACGTCGGCACCATGCCGCCGGAGAACATCATTGTGAACACGAACAGCACGGTCAGCGCGGTGCGCCCGCGCAGGCGCGGCCGGGACAGCGCGTAGGCCGCCGCGCCGGATACGGTCAGCGACAGCAGCGTACCGATGCCGGCGACGCGCAGCGACACCCAGAACGCCATCCAGAACTGCCGCTTGCCGACGACGTTGAGCATCGTCTGCGTCTGAAATCCGCGCGGCCACATGAACACGTTGCCGGTGATGTTGGCCTCGTAGCTTGAAAACGCCTTCGCCAGGATGTTGACGAACGGATAGAGCGTGGACAGCGCGAACAGCGCCAGCAGCGTGTACACAACCACGCCGATCGCCTTCTCCTCGCCCGTTTTCGCGATGCGCATGCCGCCCGCCCTCCCCGTCACCATAGGCTGCGCGAAACCAGCTTCCGGCTGGCCGCGTTTGCGATGACCACCAGTGTGAACGAAATCACGGAGTTAAACAGGCCCGCGGCCGACGCGAAGCTGTACTGCATGTTCGAAAGCCCGGTGCGGTAGATGTACGTGCCGATGACGTCGCCGGTCGTGTAGACGGTCGGGTTGTACAGCGCGCGGATCTGCTCGACGTTCGCGTCCATCACCGTGCCGACGCGCAGCAGCAGCGATATGACGATCATCGGCAGGATGCCGGGCAGCGTCACATAGCGCATCTGCTTCATTCGGCCCGCGCCGTCGACGACCGCGGCCTCGTACAGCGTCGGGTCGATCGCGGCGATCGCGGCCAGGAAGATGATCGCGCTGTACCCGGCCTCCTTCCAGACCGCGCTGCCGACGACGAACGACCGGAACAGTTCCGGTTTCATTAAGAAGCGCAGCCTTTCGCCGCCGAACATCGTGATGATCTGGTTGACAACGCCGGTGTTCGCGAACAGGTCGAACATCAGGCCCGCGACGATGACCCAGGACAGGAAGTGCGGCAGGTAAATGATCGTCTGCACGGTACGCTTGAACCCGGCGTGCCCGACCTCGTTGAGCATCAGCGCGACGACGATCGGAATCGGGAAAAAGAACAGGATTTTGAGCCACGATATGATCAGCGTGTTGCGGAACACGTTCGGGAACTCGCTCGAGGCGAACAGGTTCCGGAAGTTTTGAAGGCCGACCCAAGGGCTGCTCGCGAACCCCTCGAAGATGTCGAATTCCTGAAACGCCATCACCAGCCCGCCCATCGGCAGGTACCGGAACACCAACAGAAACCCGAGCGCGGCGCCCACCATGACATACAGATCCCAGTCGCGCCGGACGTCCTGCCGGAGCGTTCGTTTTTTCGGCGTTTGCCGGAGCTGCGCGTGCATCGCGGATCGCCTCCCCATGGCCGGATGGGCGCAAAGCGCCTTTCATGAACTATATCGCATATCACAAATTGTAGGAAGTAGACAGGATTCGGATTATGGGGGGATGATTTTCGGATTTGATCGTGCCGGAGTAGCAAAACAACGGGAAGATGCTATAATGGCGCAAACGGCGGTTCCAGAAATTTGCCTGAGGCGCGGCCATCATAAAGGAGGTACCCATGAGAACGGTCACAGAACCCGCAAAATCGCTTCCCGTGGCGCTGGAAACGGATATCGCGGTGGTCGGCGGCAGTTGCACCGGCCTGTTCGCGGCGGTGCGCGCGGCGCGGCTCGGCGCGAAGGTCGCCATCGTCGAAAAGCAAAGCTGTTTCGGCGGCATGGCGACGGCTGGCCTGGTCAACGTCTGGCACGGCATCACCGACATCGACGGCAAAAGGCAGGTCATCGCGGGCCTCACCGAGGAGGTGCTGCAAAGGCTGGACAGGCGCCGCGGCGTGATGCGCAACGGCAACACGAACATCGCGCACCGGCTTGACACAGAAGAACTCAAGATTGAACTGGACAACCTCGCCGTGGAATCCAAGCTCGACGTGTTCCTGCACACGATGTACGCCGCGCCCTATATGGAAGACGGCGCGCTGCGGGGCATTATTGTCGAAAACAAGGACGGACGGCAGGTGATCCTGTGCAAGTTCGTCGTCGACGCGTCGGGAGACGGCGACCTGGGCCGCGACCTTGGCCTTTCGTCCTATCGAAACCCGCCGTTGCAGCCGCCGTCGCCCGGGTTCAAGCTGTACGGCGACTGGGAAAAGCTGAACATCGCCAAGATCCTGCAGGAGTATGGACACCATTGCGGGCTGCCCGAGGACTGGGGTTGGGGCGGGCCGGTTCCGAGCGCGCCGATGCTGTCCTTCCGCGCGGATACGCACGTGTTCGGCGTCGACTGCTCGAAGGCCGGCGAACTGACCGCGGCTGAAATCGAGGGCCGCCGCCAGATCCGCGCGGTCGTCGACACGCTGAACATGTACGCGCCGACCGCCACGAATGTCCGCATCGCCGCCATCGCCTCGTCGGTCGGCATACGCGACGCGGCGCACTACGAGAGCGATTACCAGATGAACGCGCACGACATGCTGTACGGCACACCGTTCGGCGACGCGATCGGGTACGGCACGTACCGCGTCGACATCCACCACGGCGACGGCGCGGGCATCACGTTCCGCACGCTCGACGGCTGGGAGGACATTCATTACGACCGCACGACGCCGCCGGTGCGCCGCCGCTGGCGCGAGGGCGACGACTACGCGCGGTTCTACCAGATTCCGTTCCGCGCGCTGGTGCAGCGCAAGGTGCCGAACCTCATTCAGGCGGGCCGGATGATCAACGCGGACCGAGACGCGTTCGGCGCGATCCGCGTCATGGTGAACCTAAACCAGATCGGCGAGGCGGCGGGCGTCGCGGCGTTCGAGGCGGTGGACACGGGCAAAGCGCTCTGGGACCTCGACGCGGCGAACATCCGGGAAAAAATGAAGCGCGGCGGATCGGTTATATTCTGACATCCCCCGGAGGCATCCGATGAAAGTGCTGATCGTCGACGACGAAAAAATCGTTCGCCATGGGATGCTGCGAAGCGTCCCATGGGAGAATCTGGGCATCCGGAAGGTGTTCGAGGCCGGAAACGGCGTCGCGGCGCTCGAAATCTTTCACCGGGAGCGGCCCGACATCCTGATCAGCGACATCCGGATGCCGATGATGGACGGCGTCGCGCTGACGAACGAAGTCAGACGGCTCAGCGCGGAGACGCAGATCATCTACCTGACCGGGCATCAGGACATGCACTACATCAAGGCCGCGCTTTCAAACAACGCGGTCGACTACATTCTCAAACCGGTCGATTACGAGGAACTGCTCCGTGTCATCGAAAAGGCCGTCCGCCTCCGCAGGGAGCGCGACGGCCTTGCGCGCCTGCGCGCGCGCACCGAAGAAAAACTGAAGGAGAGCCGGCCTTTCGTGATCCGCAGCCTGTTGGCCGAGCTGGTCGAAGGGACGTTCCGGAGCGCGCCTGAGATGATGGAAAAGCTCGCGTTCTGGAACATCCGGCTGGAGGCGAACGCCCGCTACGCCGTCCTGATCGTCACCGTCAACCGGTATCGCGCGACGCCCGTGAGCCAGCGTGAGGCGCTCGGCTTCGGCATCGAACAGTTGTTGCAGGAGGTGCTTGACCGCGGCGCGGCCGGGTACGCGTTTCATTTGCGGGACGAAAACAAGTTCGTCTGCATCGTGCAAAGCGGCGCGGAGGAGCGCGCCGAAACGGACCGCCTGCTGCTCGCGATCCGAACCACGCTCGGCGAATATGTGCCGGAAGGCGTGTCCATCGCGGTCGGCGCGCCGGTCGACGCGCTGGCGGACGTCTGCGAATCGTACCAGCACGCGGTGGCGCTGCTGATCCGCCGATTCTATGAAAGCAAGGGCGGCGTCTATGACGGCGACCCGGACCCGGTGTCCGGCGCGGACTGGTTTTCGGTGGACAAGCGGAAGCTCGCGGCCTTTTGCGAAAGCATGCGGACGCTTGACGAGGCCTCAAGCGCCGAGGCGCTCGGCGACCTGCTCGGGCTGTCCGACCCGTCACGCTTCATGAGCCGCGAGCATCTGCGCGGCGCGTTCCTGCTGATCGCGAGCCATCTGCTGGCGAGCGTGCCGGGCGATGAAATCGGCAAGGACGGCATCGACCTGATGTCGCACTGCGCGCAGGAACTGTCGCGCTGCGAAAATATCGAGGAGGTTCGCGCGGCGATGGAGAACCTGCTCTGCGGTCTGCGCCAGGCGCTGTCAAAGCGCCCGCAGGGCCAGTCCGCCCGCGTGACCGACGAGATCAAGGCAATCCTCGCGGACAGGCTCTCGACCGGCGTCACGATCAGCGAGCTGTCAAAGCAGGTATTCCTCACGCCGCAGTACATCTGCTCCGTGTTCAAGCAGGCGACGCGGATGACCATCAACGAGTACATGACCGAGCTGCGCGTTAAAAAAGCGCGCCAGATGCTTTTGTCCGGGCAGTACAAGCTCTATGAAATCGCGCCCGCGGTCGGGTACAGGGACGTCAAGTATTTCAGCCGGGTGTTCAAGCGGCTGACGGGCGTGTCGCCGTCCGAATACGCCGAACCGTAGCGGCAAAAGGAGGCGTGCGGTTGCCAAAGCGCATATGGAGACTCCTTGCGGATTTGATCGCCAGACAGAGCATCCGCCACAAGATCCTGTGGATCGTGATGCCGGTGATCGTGCTGTCGTCGCTGTCGACCGGCGTGTACTACTACTTCAGGACGACGGCCTATGTTGAGGACGTGCGCACGACGAACTTTGTCGAGCTGATGAACCAGTCACAGGTCAGCTTTGACAACATCTTCGCGGGCGTCGAGGACGCGACCAAGTCGATCACGCTCAACAGCGCGGTCGAGGGACTGCTGCTGCGCACGGACATGGCGCGGTACACGCTGGCCCAGCAGATTGACGACTACGCGCTTCTGTCGCGCTACATCGCCACGTCGAACACCAACGTCAACATCCGCATCCTCCGGCTGTATTTCATTCACCATTCCATCTACACGCGCGAGCGCCAGCACTTTTTTCAGGTCGCGGATGCGGAGAAAAAACAATGGTACGAGCGCGCGCTGTTTGTCGGCGGCGCGCCGGTCTGGAGCTATGACGGCGGCGAGCTGGTCTGCGCCCGCGCGATCATGCGGTATGAGCTGGCGCAGAGCGAATGCGGGTTTATCGAGGCGGTCGTCGATCCGCGCGTCGCCCAGCAGGTGATCGAAAGCGTGATCGCCACAACCGGCGGCAACATCTGCCTGATGGACGATCTTGGCCGCGTGGTCTGGAGCCGCGGAAGCGAGGCGGCCGCGTTTTCCGATCTGGCGCTGCGCCACTGGGAAAAGTGGCGGCTGCTGGACGGGACGCTGAACCTTGAAACCGGCGACGTGGACGCGATGATCGACCGCAAGCCGCTGACGAACGGTTGGTCCATCATCGCGAGCCTACCGTATCAGGCCATCCGGGCCGAGATCCGCGCGCTCTCGTATGAGGTCGTCTACATCAGCCTGATCGCCATCGCGCTGGCGACCGCGCTGGTCATGCTGTTTACCGGCAGGTTTACCCGCCGCGTGCGCCGCATCGTCGGCTTCATGTCC
>JAVBOQ010000059.1:0-9059 GCA_031550455.1 Eubacteriales bacterium | reverse complement strand
ATACAGGCTGGTGAATCAGCCCCCAAAATGACTTTTCTTTGGTTCTTTCTTTTCTTCTGAAAAGAAAGAACACGTCTCCTCCTTCCCCCTTCTTCCCTCACCCCTCGTCCACCCGCCACACATACCCGTCCTGGCGGATCGCGTACAGCGCGCCGGAAGGCGCGGGCAGCGTGATCTGGAACATGTCGCGCGTCACTTCCATCAGCAGGCCGGACGCGTCGTCCTGGCGCTCGCCGATCGACGACAGCGCGTCCGCGAAGCGGCCGTTGCGCGCGCGGTACGCGCGCTGGCGGAAGTACAGCAGCCGAAGCTGCCAGAGCGTCGGCTCGTCCGGCGGCAGAGGGATGTCCCGCGGCGCGTCCGTAAAAAACACATAGCCCCAAAGCTCCGGATAGTGCGCCGTGGCGGCGCCGGTGGGCGCCCAGGCCCAGTGACCGTCGTGGCGCGGCATGCGCGTGTAGGGATTGATCACCTTGCTGCGCTCGCCCTGGTCCGTTTCGACGCGCCAATCGGCGCGGGACAGGTTGATCCGCCAAAAGCCGCCCGCTTTCGGCGGTTTGGACCGTTCGCCGTCGCCGAAAACGGACGCCCAGGGAATCGCGGCCTCGAGCGACCAGCGCGCCGTTTCACCGTCGCCCCGCGCGTCGCAGCGGACGGCCAGCCCCTTGATGCTGAAACACTTGATCGGCGCGCCGCCGTCCCGATGGGGCATCGCCCAGAACTGCGTATCGACCTCGGCGCGCGCGTTGACGACAATCTCGCCGTACTCGTGCGTTGTGTTGGAAGGGTTGAAAAGAATCGTGAACTCGGCGTCGGAAAGCAGCGACGCCTGCGGTTCCGCGCCCGCCTTGCGCCATGTCATTTCCGCGCCGACGTACAGGTTCCGGTTGTCCCAAAGCAACTTCGCGCGGGTTCGGTGCCCGGGACGCTCGCATTCGTCGCCCTCAATGCCGGTGAAATCCCGCGTCCAGGACGCGGTGGCCCACGCGGGCTCATCCAGGCTGCCGTCGACCGCGATCGGTTCGTCCGTCCTGATACACGCGTAGCGCGGCGGCGCAAACCCGATTTTGGGCGTCTCGACAAAAAGCAGCTTTTGCATGCGCAATCCTCCTGCATATGAAAAGAATGAAACGTCATTTTTCTTCACTATATACGCTTGCGCGCGAGATAGCAAGAACGGAATCATGAACAAACATGAACGGGCGCGTCATATTGAGTTTCGGACGGTTGCGGCGCAAAAACAGAGGGTTTTTCATGCTTTTGTTGAATATATGTTCTCCACCGCACCCATATTATGAAAGGTACGAGGTTTGGAAGTATGGACATTGACCACAGGAAGTTGGCCGCCGAGTATTTCAACGCGACCTGGGATTTGATCGACAAAAAGGACCGGTCGGACGAAGAGAAGTTTCGGATGATCTCGATGGCCCACGCTTCGCGGTTCCATTGGGGCTTTGTCGGCAACGAAACAAACTTCTCGCGCGGCGAATGGCAGATCAGCCACGTCTACGCGCTGCTCGGCCTCGGCGAGTCCGCGCTGCTGCACGGAGAGCGCGCGCTCTGGTACGCCAAGACATACAGCCTCGGCGCGTTCGACATGGCGTTCTGCCACGAAAGCATCGCGCGGGCGTACAAGGCGCTTGGCGACGCCGCGAAGGCCGAGGAAAACCGTCGGCTCGGCATCGAGGCGTGCGAAGGGATCGAGGACAAGGACGACAAGACGTATGCGCTGGGCGAGCTGAACGGGCTGTGAGGCGGCATAGCCTCAACCCCAAGCAGGGATTCCGCTCCTGTTTCTCGTTCCCTCACCGCAGCACTTGCTGCAGCACCGCCACCAGCGCCGCGCCGGGTATGCCAAGCAGCGCGGACGCGGTAATCAGCGCCAGGTTGACCGTCACACCCGCGGCGCCAAACCATCCGGCAACCAGATTGGCCCCAAGGGCCGCAGCCAGCCCGCCGACGCCGTTTATCAAAAGCGGGCGCGCGCGCCGGCCCGGGCCGAACGCCTCCCAACCGAGAAAATACAGCGCGACCAGTCCCGCACCGGCCCAAATGATCAGCCGCCAGGGCATAAAGCCACCTCCTGTCGGGGCAGCATATGCCCGCTTGAACGACAATTTTACGTTCCGCATTTATTTTTTCGCAGAGCGCGCATACTACCCAGGAAACCAAGCAAAGGAGCGATGTTCATGGGTATTCTGTCCTGGATTGTCTTCGGCGCGCTGGCCGGGTGGATCGCGAGCATGATCATGAAAAGGAACTCGAGCATGGGCGCGGTGGCAAACGTTGCGGTCGGCGTCATCGGCGCGGCGCTCGGCGGACTGATCGCGTCGCTGTTCGGCCTCGGCGGCATCGACGGGTTCAACCTCTACAGCTTCCTGATCGCGGTTGCCGGAAGCTGCCTGCTGCTCTGGATCGTCGGCATGTTTTCCAGACGCGAAAGGGAATAGCAAAGCCTACCCAATCCGGAATCGAGACACCTCCCCGCGCATACGATGCTGCATGCGGGGAGGTGTTTTCTGTGCTGCCGATGCTGACGGTGACCGGTGCGCCGGGCTTATTGTACTTAAACGGGCGGCTGTGCGGCGAGACCGGCGCGGCGGCGATGCCGATCGCCCGCGACGGCGTGCAGTACCTGGAGTTGCGGCCGTTCGACTGCGCGACGCGCGGCGCGGTGCTCCGGCTTCATATGGAAAACGGACTGCTGACCGCCGGCCCGGCCGGCAACGTGTACAGCGTGCAGTGGCCCAACGGCTGGATCGCGCTGGAGATCCGCGCGGATGCGCCGACGGATGGCGGAGAGGCGGAACCGCGGCTGCTGGCCCAGGTTTCGATGCCGGGCGGGCAGTATCTGCTGGTCGGCGAGGGTGACGCGATCCGGTTTGGCCGTGACGCGGCGGAATCGGTGACGCTGCCGATACAGGGCGCCGCGAACGCTTCCGGCGCGGCGATCCGGCCGCTGCCCTATCCCGGGTTGTGCGCGGCGGAAGGCGCGTGCGCGGCCGGCCGGTTCGCAGCGGTGCTCCGCGCGGAGGGTGAGCCGGAGGTTGTTGCCTGCGGCGCCGGCACGTCCGCGCGGATCGACGCGCAGGGCGCGCTGCACGCGGTCGTGCCGGAGGACGACATCGTCGGCCACGCCGTGGCATCGGTCTTTGCGCCGGACGCGCAGGGCCAGTACGCGCTGATCAGCCGCGAGGCAGTCTGGCGCGACGGCGCGCCGCGCTGGCCCGCGTCGAGGCAGGAGACTGCCCGCGCGTTTCTGGAGGCCGTCCGGCTTGGCGCGGCGGACGAGGCCGCCGGATACCTGTCGCGGCCGGAACAGGCGAATGAAATCGCGCGGCGGGCGGGCGCGTTTGACGCGATCGTCGCGTTGCCTCCCGACGGCGCGGACAACCCGGACATCGGCGTGATGCGCGTCGACGGCCCGAACAGCGCCACCGTGCACAGGCTGACATTCACATTCACGCGCAGGCGGACAGAACAGGGCGAGTGGAAAATCGACACCGTTTCGGAGGCAACATGAATTTGAACGAGCTGCAGCCCGGAGACGCGGGCCGGATCACAAGCGTCACGGCCGACAGCGACCTGCGCATCCGCCTGATGGAAATGGGGCTGGTGCCCGGTACGCGCGTCGCCGTGCGGGCGGTCGCGCCGATGGGCGATCCGATCGAGCTGTGGCTGCGCGGCTACGCGCTGACGGTGCGCCGCGAGGACGCGGCGTGCGTCAAGGTGGAGATCGCGTGACGATCGCGCTCGTCGGCAACCCGAACAGCGGCAAATCGACGCTGTTCAACGCGCTGACGGGTCTTCGCCGCCGGGTCGGCAACTTTCCCGGCGTCACCGTCGACACGATGCGCGGCGCGCTGAAGGCGGATCCTCGCGCCGCGCTGGTCGACCTGCCCGGCACGTATTCGCTGACGCCCTTCTCCGGCGAGGAGCGGGTCGTCCGCGACTTTTTGCGGAACGAAAAGCCGGACGCGATTTTGAACGTCGTCGACGCGACCTGCCCGGAGCGCGGGCTGTACCTGACGCTGCAACTGCTCGAACTGAACATCCCCGTCGCGGTCGCTCTGAACATGACCGACGAGGTGCGCGCGGCCGGAGGGTCGGTCGATGCGCGAGCGCTCTCGGACGCGCTCGGCGCGCCTGTCATCGCGGTCGCGGCGGCCAAGGGCGAAGGCGTCGCGGATGCGGCCCGGGCCGCGATCGGCGCGGACAAGCCGCGCTTTTCGGGCGTTTTGGAAACCAAAAACATGCCGCCGGAACAGGCCATCGCCGCCCGGTACGCGTTCATTGAAAAGCTGTGCGCAAAAGCGTTTCGCCTGCCCAAAGACAGCGGCGCGCAACGGCGCGCTTTCCGGGCCGACCTGATCCTGACACACCGCGTCCTTGCGTTCCCGATCTTTGGCCTGATCATGGCGGCTGTTTTTTTTCTGACATTCGGGCCCATCGGCGGCGCGCTCGGGCAGGCGTTTCGTACCGCGCTGGACGCGCTGTTCGGCGCTGCGGAACGGCTGCTTGTCGCATTGGGCGCGGCTGACTGGCTGCGCGGCATGATCGTCGACGGCATTCTGGCCGGCATGGGCAGCGTGCTGTCATTTCTGCCGACAATCCTGACCCTGTTTTTTCTGCTGTCGCTGCTCGAAGACAGCGGCTACATGGCGCGTATGGCGTTTGTCACAGACCGGCTGCTGCGCAAAATCGGTCTGTCCGGCCGGTCGTTTGTGCCAGCGCTGCTCGGGCTTGGCTGTTCCGTCCCGGCGATCCTGGCGACGCGAACGCTGCCGACGCGCCGCGACCGCGCGATGACGATCCTGCTGGTGCCGTTCCTGTCGTGCAGCGCGAAGCTGCCGATTTACGCGATGTTCGCGCAGGCGTTCTTCCCGACCCACGCGGCGCTGGTCATGACGCTTTTATACGGCGGCGGCATCGCGGCGGGCGTGCCGGTCGCGCTGCTGCTCCGGCGCGTCGCGTTTCCGGGCGAACCCGCGCCGTTCCTGCTGGAACTGCCCGCCTACCGGATGCCGACGCTGCGGTCGTCGCTCGCGCTGGTGCGGACACGCACGGCGGCCTTTGTCAAATGCGCGATGACGACACTGCTGTTGGCGTCGATCGCGGTCTGGGCACTGCAACGCGTCGATCTTCACGCAAACCCGGTCGCCTCCGGCGCGGATAGCGCGCTCGCGGCGGTCGGGCGCGCGCTGTCGCCCGCGTTTTTGCCGCTCGGCTTTGCCGATTGGCGCGCCGTGACCGCGTTAATCGCCGGGCTGATGGCAAAAGAAGGGGTGCTGGCGTCGCTCGGCATCCTGCTGGGCGCGTCCGGCGCGGCGTTGCCGGCCGCGCTGCGTACGGCGTTCACACAGCTTCAGGCGGCGTCGTTCCTGGCGTTCACGCTGCTGTACATGCCGTGCGTCGCGGCTTTCGCGGCCGCGCGGCGCGAACTTGGCAAGACCCGGTACGCGCTTGGCGCGGCGGCGTTCCAGACAGGTTTCGCGTGGCTCTGCGCGCTGATCGTGTACAATGTCGGGCGGCTGGCCGGCTTTTCGTAGCGAGCGAGAAAATCCGATATCCAATTTGACATTCGCGCGATCCGTGGTACAATCCACATATATGAATATAAAGGAAGGCTGCATATGACAAAGCACCGGGATGTCAAGACAACCGTGAAAGAAAACGTGAGCCTGCTCGTAGCCGCGCTGGGCGTATTCATCGTCGGCCTGACCGCGACGCTGATGTCCGCCGAAACGGCGCGCACACTGCTGTTCATCGCGGGGATCGTGCTGCTCGCGCTTGGCGGCTTCAAAGTGTATCAGTATTTCGCGCGCAAGGCAGCCCGCGCGGTTGCCGGATGGGGCCTCGCCACCGGCGCGGGCCTGATCCTTTTCGGGCTGGTGATGACCTTCTCCGGCGAGCGGCTGATCGATTTCCTGCCGCTGCTGTTCGGCGCGCTGATGCTGGCCGGCGGCGTCATCAAGTTCCAGATCAGTTTTGACTTAAAACAGATGGGCTGGCAGCCATGGTTTTACGTGCTGATCGCGGCGGGCGTATCGATCCTGTTCGGCTGGATCGCGGCATACAGGCCGTTCGGCGGCGAAAACCAGAGCATCGTCGTCTCCGGCGTCTTTCTGATGGTGGAGGCCGTCTCCGACGGTGTCAGCCTGTTCCTTTTCCGCGAAAAGAAAAAGGGCGTCGCCGGGGGCAAATGAGTGGCCCGACGTTTAAAAACGGGAATCTCACAAACCCTGCCGCGTCAATCATTGCGTCTTGATTTCCGTGCGCTATGCGTGTATACTTGTACTATATTTACCAATTTTGAATGGGTTTGCAATTTGGCTTTGCATTCTTCGTTTCGCAGTGCGATGCTGTGCGTTCAGCATACCACAAGACGACCAGTGAATGGCAGGCTCCGCTTCACTTGCGTTGCTGCGTCGACATGATAAGGATCGGGATGTTATGAATTTGCTCAAGATGAAACCAACGACAAAAAAAGCGACGCTGATTGCGTTGGATTCAGTGCTGTATTTCTCCGCGATTCTGATTGCGATCATGCTCCGATTCGAGGCGGTCCCGCCGTCGGGGTACATCGAGGAGGTGCTGCCGCACGTCGCCTGGATGATTCCCCTCTACATCGTTTCGCTTGCGGCATTTGGGTTTTACAAAACGCTCTGGCGCTTTGCCGGCATGCCCGAAACCATGCGATTCGTGGGGATCGGCCTTTTGTCCGGCGCGTTGATCTACGTGCTGAATCTTGTGTTTACGCCGGGACTGTCCCGGTCGATCATCATCCTGCAATCGGTGATCGGCATCTTCCTGGTCGCCTGCTCGCGCGTCGGGTACTGGGCGTACCTGACTTATAACATAAACTTTGCGAAGCCGGCTCCGGAACACAGCAGTGCGGTGATGATCGTCGGCGCTGGGTATGCGGGCGTACAGGCGCTGTCGCTTGTGCGCAGCGAACGCGGCGGCACGGCGTATCCGGCGATCTTTGTCGACGACGATCCAACCAAGCAAAAACAGCGGATTCACAATGTAATCGTGCAGGGAACGCTCCCTGAGATTCCCGAACTGGTTGAAAAATTCTCCGTGCAGGAGATCCTGATCGCCATACCGTCCTTATCGGGCGAGAAGCTGCGTGACCTTATCTCGCTTTGCAACAAAACCAAGCGCAAATTGCGCGTTCTCTCCAGCCCGCACAGCTATACGGGCAAAAGCGAGACGAGGGTCAAGTTCCGCGAGTTGAACCTGACGGACTTTCTGCAGCGCGACGAGGTGACGCTGCAAATGGATTCGATCAGCGCGTATGTGCGCGGCAAGACGGTGCTGGTGACCGGCGGCGGCGGATCGATCGGGTCCGCGATATGCCGCCAGATCATGCGGTTCGCGCCAAAGCATCTGCTGATTTTCGACATCTACGAAAACTGCGCGTATGAGCTTTTGCATGAGCTTTTGCAGCGGCATGGCGCGGACATCCCCATCCATGTGCTGATCGGTTCGATCCGCGACAAAGGCAGGCTGGACGAGGTGTTCAAAACCTATGGTCCGGATATCGTCTTCCACGCGGCCGCGCACAAGCATGTGCCGCTGATGGAGGAAAACCCGTCGGAGGCGGTCAAGAACAATGTGTTCGGCACGCTGAACCTGCTTGAGGCCGCCAGCGAAAACGGCGTTGAGCGCATCGTGCAGTTGTCGACCGACAAAGCGGTGTATCCGACCAATGTCATGGGCGCAACGAAGCGCATCTGTGAAATGCTGATGCAGGATTTTGCCCGGCGCGGCGCGATGAAGTGCATGAGCGTCCGGTTTGGCAACGTGCTCGGCTCGCACGGCAGCGTGCTGCCGCTGTTCGACGCGCAGATCAGGGCGGGCGGCCCGGTCACGATCACGCATGAAGCCATGACGCGGTATTTTATGACGATCCCGGAGGCCGCGCAGTTGGTGCTGCAAGCCGGCGGCATCGCCAAGAGCGGCGCGATTTTCGTGCTGGATATGGGTCAACCGATACGGATCATGGAGCTGGCCGAGCAGTTGATTCGCTTCTACGGATATGAGCCGGACATTGACATACCGATTTCCGTCATCGGCCTGCGCCCCGGCGAAAAGCTGCACGAGGAACTGCTGATGGCGGAGGAGCAGAGTGAAATCGTCAAAACGGACTATGAGAAAATCATGATAGCGCCGCCGCTTCAAATCGATTCGGAAACCCTGTATGAACAACTGCGAACCCTGAAGGCGGCCGTCGAGGGGCATTCCGAGCGCGTACGGGCGATCCTTAAGGAGATTGTGCCCGGCTACCAGTTGGAACCTTTCAAAGCGGCGCGCGCGGAACAGGCGGATGAAGAGGAGACGAACCCTCAGCCTTTCGTGTCCGTGGGATGATGTTTCCGCTACCCCTTCCCGTTTGCTTTCTCGATTTTCTTTCGCTCCACTTTTTGAATGATCTGATCGTAAACCGTCACCGCCGACAGCGTCACCAGCATCGCGTTGACCGCGGCCAGCACAATCTCGGACGGCGGCAGCCCGCCGTTCAGGAAGTAGCGCGTCAACAGCAGCACCATGAGCGCCACCGCGTACACCAGGTAGCGCGTCGGAATCTTAACGATCCGGTCCAGCGGCTGCTTGAGCGCCTGCACCAGCAGAACCACCAGCATCACCGTGTTGGTGAATGTATTGAGCGACTCCCAGGTCAAAAACTGGGTTGTCGGTAGCGCCGCGGCTTCCTCCGCGACGGCGGCGCCCGCACCGAAAAGCTGCATGGGAACCTCCTTTGCCCTGTCCATACAACCTATGCGGTTTTTTTTCGCGCCGTGCGGGCTTTGTTTGTACACAAACAAAGCCCATCCCGCCCTGCCTACCTCACCAGCATCTTGTAAATCGCGGCCTTTTTTCCGGACACCAGGATATCAAAGGCGCTGACGACCGCCAGCTTCGCCTCGCGCGCGGCCAGCGCTTCGCAAAACTCCTTCTTCCGCGCGGTCAGCAGCACGATGACCGCGCCTTTGCGCGCGACTTTCAACAGCGTATCCAGCATAATTCGATATAGCGCCGGAATATCGCATGAT
>JAVBOQ010000144.1:0-11964 GCA_031550455.1 Eubacteriales bacterium | reverse complement strand
AAATCGATCGAATACATCGGAACCAAAAAGACCGTCGTGATGAGCGCCGCGCATTTGATGATTTTCTTCACCGGCATTTTGATGTCCATCAGCAGCGCGTCCGGGTTCAGCGCATCCAGGCCCGCCATCACCTCGCGGCCGTTCGCCGCGAGGCCCACAACCTCAAAGCCGAGCGCCTGCCAGTTGACGAGCGTCGCGAGGCTCTCGCGGATGTGCAGCTCGTCGTCCGCGATAATCAGGCGGTACATCGCGATCCCTCCTCTCCGGCGCTTGGTTCTATTATAGTGACAGCCGTTTGCGGCTGTCAATTGAAGATGGGCCAAACATCTTGACATGCTTGGTGCAATTTTTGCGCGCGCGCCGCGCCGGTGGGTCGGACGGTGAACTATGTCAAAATAGTATACCATTTTGGTTAACATTGTGGTGTTTCCACAAATGTCATTTTCGTTTATTATTGAAATAACGTATATGCCATGCACAGCGACGAAAGGAGGCGACAGGATGACCGCGAACGCCGCGCCGCGCAGGATCCGCCGCGAAACGCTGGGCAAGCACGTCGCAAAACATTATTGGCTCTACCTGATGCTCATTCCGGGGCTCGCCTTCTTCGCCATCTTTCATTACTGGCCCATGTACGGCATCGTGATCGCGTTTAAGAAATTCGCGCTGTTCCGCGGCATCGCGGCCAGTCCCTGGGTCGGCTTCCAGCACTTTCAGGAGCTGTTCTCGTCGGACGCCTTCGGAAAGCTTCTGCAGAACTCCGTCCTGATCAGCCTCTACAAGCTGTTCTGGGGTTTTCCCGCGCCGATCCTGCTGGCGCTTTTGCTCAACGAGGTCAAGCGCGCGCCGTTCAAGCGCACCGTGCAGACGATCATCTACCTGCCGCACTTCGTTTCCTGGGTGGTCATCGCGGGGCTTTTGACGCAGCTCCTGTCGCCGAACGGCGGCGTTGTCAACCTGCTGATCAAGCAGTTCGGCGGCGAGCCCATTTATTTCCTCGCCAAACCGCAATATTTCCGCACGATCATCGTCGCGTCCGACATCTGGAAAAGCGCGGGCTGGGGCACGATCATCTACCTCGCCGCGCTGACGAACATCGACCCGACGCTGTACGAGGCCGCGGTCATCGACGGCGCGAACCGGCTCCGGCAGACATGGCACGTGACGATGCCCGGCATCAAATCCACGATCGTCGTGATGCTGCTGCTCCGTACCAGCACGATCCTCGGCAATAACTTCGACCAGATGTTCGTGATGCTCAACAACCTGGTGATGGACGTCGGCGACGTGTTCGAAACCTACGTCTACCGCGTCGCGATCAGGGATTCCCGGTTTGACTTCGCGACCGCGGTGGGCCTTTTCCAGTCGGTCGTCGGCATGGTGATGCTGCTCACCTGCAACGCGATCTCCCGCAGGCTCGGCGAAGGGGGGATCCTCTGATGGTGAAGACGGTTCCGCGCAACAGAATCCGGCGAAAGCCGCTGTCGATGCTGCTGATGCTTCTGCGCAATCTGGCGCTGGTTTTTTTCACGCTGATCACGCTGTATCCGTTCCTCAACGTGCTGGCCACGTCGATGAGCGAATACACCACCTTCATCCGCAACCCGACGATGTTTTTCCCGCGGGACATCAACTTCAACGCCTATGGCGCGATCCTCCGCACCCCGCTGATCTACTCGTCGTACCGGAACACCGTCATCGTGACGCTGGCGGGCACGGCGCTGAACGTCGTACTGACGACGCTGATGGCGTACCCGCTGTCGAAAGCGTGGCTGCGCGGCAACCGTTTCGTGATGACGCTCGTCGTCTTCACGATGATGTTCAGCGGCGGCATGATCCCCAATTACATCGTCGTGCGGCAGCTCGGCCTGATCAACACCTACGGCGCGCTGTTCCTGCCGGGCGCTGTATCCGCGTACAACATGATCCTGATGAAGAACTTCTTCGCCGGCATTCCCGACAGCCTCGAAGAGAGCGCGCACATCGACGGCGCCACCGACATCCGCATCCTCTGGAGCGTGATCATCCCGCTGTCGCTGCCCTCGATCGCCTCGATCGCGCTGTTTTACGCGGTCGGCAACTGGAACATCTACCTGCGCGCGGTGCTGTATACCACCCGCCGCGACATGTGGACGCTTCAACTGTTGCTGCGCGAACTGATCCTCAACGCGTCGACGACCGCCAACCAGGACGCGGCCGAGGTCGGGCAGATCGTGTACACGCAGACGCTGATCACCGCCGCGATCGTCGTGACCGTGCTGCCGATCCTGCTGGTGTACCCGTTCCTGCAGCGCTATTTTGTCAAGGGCGTCATGGTCGGCGCGGTCAAAGGGTAACTATTCCGTCGGAACGCGCGCGGCGCGCGCTTGAACAAACCGAAAAACAATAGGAGGTATCCCCATGAAAAAGACGGTTTCCCTGTTGCTGTGCGTCCTGATGGCGGCCGCGCTGCTGCCCTCGATGGCGGCGGCCGAAGCGCCGACCAAGATCACGATGATCGTCTCGCTGCCGGCCGACTACACCGAGGACAACCCGGTGCTGCCCGAGATCGAAAAGCTCGCGAACGTCGACATCGAGCTGATCATCCCGCCGTCCACCAGCTTCGTCGAGAGCCGCAACATGCAGCTTTCGTCGGGCGACCTGCCGGACGTCGTCATGTTTGAAAACATCGACGACAAGCAGTACCGCGCCGCGGTCGAGCAGGGCATGCTGATCGACCTGACGCCGTACCTTGCGACCGCCGAGAACATCAAGAAGTACACGACCGACGTCGCGATGCAGTACTGCACTAACGACGACGGCACCATCACCGCGATCCCGCGGTCGTCCTTAAACCGCGGCGACGGCTTCGAGATCCGCAAGGACTGGATGGACAAGCTCGGCATTGAAAAAGTGCCCGCCGACGTCGACGGGTTCGTCGAGATGTTGTACAGGTTCGCGAAGGAAGACCCGGACGGGAACGGCGTCGCGGACACCTACGCCTGGAGCGGCAATGAAAACTCCTATGGCCTCGTGCAGTACTTCGCCCGCGCGTACGGCGCGGACTTCGGCTGGCAGGAGAACGCCGAGGGCAACATTTACCACACGCGCTACGCCGGCGACGGGTTCAAAAAGGGCCTCGAAATCGTCACGAAGCTGATGGCGGACGGCGTCATCGACCCGGAACTGCTCGTCAACAAGACCGAGCGCGACAAGTTCTTAAACGGCGAGCACGCGATCCACGGCGAATACATTGGCTGGGTTCCGCGCGACCGCGACGCGCTGAAGGTCAACGTGCCGACCGCCGAGCTTGCCTACGCCTATCCGCCCGCGAACGTCGAAACCGGCAAGGTGCAGGCCCCGAACTCGACCACGACCGGCGTCTGGTGGGTCTACGGCGTCACCGCGGCCTGCAAGGACCCGCAGAAGGTCGTCGATTTCTTTGACTGGTGCCTGTCCGACGAAGGCTGGCCGATCCTCGTCAACGGCGTCGAAGGCATCCACTACAACATGGCGGACGGCGAGATGGTCTACACCGAGGAGTTCAACAAGTACAACACCTGGCGCAACTATTTCGCGTTCCTGCGCCGCCCGGACATCGACTTCTACGTCTCCAAGGCGCTGTCGCCCGAAGACGCCGAGTTTGTACGCGTGAACCTCGAATACGCGACCACCGTCAATGTGCTCGAAAAGCACATCGGCCACCGCGTCGCGACGATGGACGAACTGGACAAGGCGGACTGGAAAACCAAGGAAACCAAGGTGATCCTCGACATCATCTACGGCGAGCAGCCGGTCGACGCGTGGGATACGTTCATCGCCGACTACCGCGCGGCCGGGTTTGACAAGGTCGAGCAGGAGATGAACGAGTGGTACCAGAGAGTCGTCAAGGGGAAGTAAGCAACAAGTGAAAAGGGGGCTGGCGTATTCCCGAGCGCGCCAGCCCCCTTTTCGCTTCCTTTTCCCTCAATCGCGCTTGTCGCCCAAATACCTGCCGATCTTTTCATACAGATCCGCGACGTCGATCGGCTTGCTGATATGATCGTTCATGCCGGCCGCTTTGCACGCCTCGACGTCCTCTTTGAACGCGTTGGCCGTCATCGCGATGATCGGCGTCGCCTTGGCGCCGGGCAGGTCGAGCCCACGGATGACGCGCGTCGCGGCCAGTCCGTCCATCAGCGGCATTTGCACGTCCATCAGCACCACATCATACCGGCCCTGCGCCTCCTCAAACAGGCGCACGGCCTCGATGCCGTTTTCCGCGCAGTCAATCTGTATCTTTGTCTCTTCCAGCAGCGTCAGCGCGATCTCGCGGTTGATCTCGATGTCTTCGACCAACAGCATGCGGCATCGGCTATACGTCGGCCTGACTGCGCCCGGGCCGCGCGCGGCCGGCGCGTCGGCGATCAGTCCGCCAGTCGTGACGATATCGTTCATCACGTTAAAAATCGCGGACTGAAACAACGGTTTCGCGAGATATTTCAGGATGCCGACCTCCCTGGCGCGGTCCGCGATTTCGCTCCACGCGGCCATCGAGATCATGATCACGCTGACACCGCCGCCCAACACCTGCCGTATCCGGCGCGTCGTCTCGACGCCGTCCAGCCCTTCCATAAAATAGTCGACAAAGATAATGTGATACGGCGCTTCGTTGTCGAAGGATGCCTGCGCCTTTTTGATCGCATCCTCGCCGTTGGCGGCCAGGTCGCAGCGCATGCCGAAGTCGGTGAAGACGCGCGTGAAGTAGTCAAGCACCGCCTGATCGTCGTCGATGACGAGTACGCGCAGCGCGCGATAGTCGTTCCGTTCAAAGCGCCTGCGGTGAACCGCTGCGCTGTTGTGCTTGAGAAGCACCGTGAAATGGAAACAACTGCCTTCGCCCGGGTTGCTGCGGACGCCGATCGCGCCGCCCATCAGCTCGACGATCCGTTTGGAGATGACGAGGCCGAGGCCCGTTCCGCCAAACCGGCGCGCGATGCTCCCTTCCGCCTGCTCAAACGAGGTGAACAGCCTCGCGATCTGATCCGCCGCGATGCCTATGCCGGTATCGATCACCTCGACATACAGTTCGCTCTGAAGCTCCGTGCCGGACACGCGCCGGATGTTTAGGTGTATGCTGCCGTGATCCGGCGTGAACTTGACCGCATTTGACAAAAGGTTGGTGATAACCTGCGACAGCCGCAGTTCGTCGCCCACGACTTCCGTCGGCACACCCGGGTCGATGTTGACAAAAAGATTGAGCTTCTTCTCCTCCGCCTTGACGTTGATCACGTCGCAAATGGTCTCCAGCGTGCGCTCCAGATTGAACGGCTCCTCGATCAGCTCCAGCTTGTTCGCCTCGATCTTGGACATGTCGAGGATATCGTTGATGATCCCGAGCAGATGCTTCGAAGCGTCGTCAATCTTGGTCAGGCAGTACTGCATTCGTTCCGGATCCCGCGCGTTTTTGCCGATCGTCGTCATGCCGATGATCGCGTTCATCGGCGTTCTGATCTCGTGGCTCATGCGCGACAGGAAGTCGCTCTTGGCGTGGCTGGCGGCCTCCGCGCTGTTCCGCGCCTCAAAGAGCATCGTGATGTCCGACAGCACCAGCATGACGCAGGCAACCTCGCGCGTCCCGTTCGCAAACACCGGATGCGTCGACAGCGTATAGGTCGTTTCCGTGCGGTCGTCCGCCTGAAGCGAGAGCATCCGCTCGGAATATCTTTCGCGGTCCGCGGACATGTCAAAGTCGCCAAGGTTCAGCGCGGTGAAAATGTCCCGGTTGCCAAGGAAGCGACTGTGACGCTCGATGAACGCGAGCATTGACTGGTTCCCGTACACCATCGTCCGATCCGTGTCGAAAAACGATATCGCCTCCGGCACCGAGTCAAAATGATGGTTGATGGTTTCGATCGTCTTGTTGATGCTGTCAATAATCCGGCGGTAGTCGCCCTGATAATCCGTGGCCCTGGCCCGCGCGCCGAGCATGCCGTTGCGCACCGCGTGCAGAATGTTGTCGGTGTCCGTCAGCAGGCCGCTGACGCTTCTGGAAACGGATTGGAACGCGTTTGAAAGCTGGTCAATCTCCTTGCTGTTCCGCGCGACGCACGCGTTTCCAACGTCGATTTCTCCCTTTGAAAGGCGGTCCGCGCTTTGAATGATATGGCGGAGCGGCTTGATGACCGTCCGGCGAAGCACGGTGCTCAGCGTGAGCGCGAACAGCGCGAGCGCGATGAGCCCGACGCCGATCACCGTGTCTCGATACGCGCCTACCTGATCGTACATCGGCGTGATGTCAAAATCCGTTCCGACAAACGCGACGACCTGACCGCTCGAATCCTTGATGGGCGAATACAGATAATACAGCTCGCCGTAATCGCCCTTATAGTACTCGGCCTTTTCAAACGGCAGCCCGGTTGCATATACCTGCTCATAGCCCGGATACTCGCTTTTCAGGTCGGTCATCCCGAGGGCGTAGCCGCCTTTCGCGTTCGTGCCCGAATCATAGATGTACAAAAGCGTCTCCGGATCTCCGGTGTCCGCAATGATATAAAAGTAGCGGATGTTCAGGTTTTCCTGCAGGTCATCCAGCCGTTTGGAAAAGGCCTTGTACGCGTCGTCGACAACCTGCGTCTTCGCATACGCAGCGACGGCGTCGCCGTCGATCATCAGCGATGCGCGCTGGTTGTTCAAGACGCACATTTCGTTGCTGTAACGGTAGTAAAGGTTCTTGTAATTCGTATAACTTATATAAGCATTCAAGACGGTGATCACCGCAAAAATGCCGCTGATTGTCAGTATCACGCTTACAACGATGCTGATCCTGCGCATAGGCCGACCTTGCTTTTTCATCTCATCCGCACTTTCCGCGTCCCGCATTTGCAGAGTTCCGTCAAGGGCGACACCGCACAAAGAGTGTCGCCCAAGCACATTTTACAATTTACGCGGCAGCGTTGTCAATGTTTACCATGCAGTGGCGGAGCAATTTCAAAAGCAAATGCAACCGCCCGCGCCCTCACCCGTTTCTGCGGATGTACTTCCGCATCCTCTGCATCACCTCAGGCAGGTCCAGCGGCTTGCCGACGTGGTCGTTCATGCCCGCCGCGAGGCACCGCTCGATATCCTCGCGGAACACGTTGGCGGTCATCGCGACGATCGGAATGGTTTTGCCGCGCGCGTTCACGCCGGCGCGGATGCGGCGCGTCGCCTCCAACCCGTCCATCTCCGGCATCTGCACATCCATGAAAATCATGTCATATTTATCCGGCGCGGCCTCAAACATCCGGACGGCCTCGAGCCCGTTTTCGGCGCAGTCAATGACCAGATCCGTCGGTTCAAGCAGCGCGAGCACAATCTCCCGGTTGATGTCCACGTCCTCCGCGAGCAGGACATGGCAGCCGCCGAAGGAATCGACCGCCGTCCGGTCTTCCGGGTCTGGCTCCGCCTCGCGGTCCGCGCCCAGGCATTCGCGGATGCAGCTCTCCACGGAGGACGGGAAGAGCGGCTTCGGCAAATACTGGTCCACACCCGCGGCCTTTGCCTCCGCCTCGATTTCGCTCCACGCGGTGGCTGAAATCATGATGACGACGGAACGGCTTTGCTCGGCCGATTTGATCTTGCGCGACAGCTCAATGCCGTTCATGCCGGGCATCCGCCAGTCAATAAAGTAAATGTCATAGGAACCGTTCCGGTCGATCATCTCGACGGCTTCCGCGCCGCCCGAAGCCGTGTCGCAATGAATGCCGATCTGTTCGGCGATCATCGCGAAGTACTCGCGGGTTTCAGCCTCGTCGTCCACGGTCAGCACGCGCACGTTCCCGAGCGTCACGCCCGCCAGCGGCGCGCTTTGCCGCGCCTTCTCCGCGACCTTGAAGCGCGCCGTGACGACAAACGTCGATCCTTTGCCCAATTCGGAGCGTATTTCGATCGTCCCGCCCATGTGCTCGGCAATCCGTTTGGAGATCGCAAGCCCAAGCCCGGTGCCGCCGTATTTGCGCGAGGTGCTTGTTTCCGCCTGCTCAAACGACGTAAACAGACGCGACTGCTGTTCCGGGCTGATGCCGATCCCCGTGTCGCTGACGTCGATCTTCAGCGCGCATTCGTCGCCGGCGCGGCTGACAAGGCGCGCATCCAGCCGGATCAGGCCGCCTTCCGGGGTGAACTTCACGGCGTTGGACAGCAGGTTGGTCATCACCTGGGCCAGGTGCTGGTCGTCGCCGAGCAGCAGCCGCGGGATGTCCATGTCGAGGAACACGGTCAGCCGCTGCTTTTTTTCATCCACACGGAAGCTGATCACATTGATGACCTTTTGCAACAGCTTTTCAAAGTCGAACACGACTTCCGACAGTTCAAACTTGTTCGCCTCGATTTTCGACATGTCCAGGATATCGTTGATGACGCCAAGCAGGTGGTTAGACGCCTCCTCGATCTTGTCAAACGCGTAGTTCTTGCGCACGATGTCGGCCGCGGACTTGCCGATGGACGTCATGCCGATGATCGCGTTCATTGGCGTGCGCATCTCGTGGCTCATGTTGGACAGGAAATTGCTCTTCGCGCGGCTAGCGGCCTGCGCCGCCTCAACCGCCTTTTCCAGTTCGGTCTGCAGCCGGATCGAATCGGATATGTCGTCGGTGCTGCCGACAACGCCGGTGACGTTGCCCGCCTCGTCATAGATAGGCGTCGTATGCGAATGGAACATCCGGCCGTCGATGTTGGCGACCCAGTCCTGCGGCCCGTCAACGATCGTCCTTTCGACGTTGCTGATAATGTCCATGTGCCGGTTCTTTTTCCGGGCCACGTCGAGGCTCTTGCCTTCCAGGAAAGACGGCTCAACGCCGATTTCTTTCACATACAGGCCCTTGAACAGCGTGATCACCGAGTTTCGGTCGACACTCCAGATGACGCCCGCATAGTTGCCGATGACCGCCTCCATTTCGGAGGCGTACCTGCGGATGCTCGCGGTCATTGTGTTCCGGAGCAGCGCGTGTGCGAACAGCAGGCTGCCGGAGCGAAGGATGGACTCCTCGCTCGGTGTGAAGATGCGCTCTTCCCGGCAGTCGTCAAAGCCGACGAAGCCCCAGAATTCATCCTTGAGGAATACGGGCACCACGATAATCGACACGATGTTCTGCGGCAGAAGCTGATCCTGTTCTGCCTGCGAAAGCTGCGTGACAATTCCGTTGACGCACTGCCCGCTTGACAGCTTTTCACACCACCCCGGGATGTTCTCGGTGTACGGGATGTCGATCGTATACTCGCAGCCCTGCTGCGGCGCCGCGTTTTCCGACCATTCGTACAACTGCGTGCAGTACAGTTCGCCGTCCTTCACGTGGTTCTTCCAGATGTACATCCGATCGGCCCTGACCGCGCTCGCCATCATGCCCATGCACCGCCACAGATCCGCCAGGAACCCGTCGTTGTCCGACTGCAGCAGGATCGCGGCGACGTCGTTGACCACACGCAGCAGCTTGTCCTGCCGGTCAATGTCGGCCATCAGTTTTTTGTATTCGCGAAGGTCGCGCGTGTATCCCGCGACGATGTACTTCTGGCCGTAGCGGACGCGCACCAGCGTAATCTCGGACGGCACAGGCGCGCCGTCCAACGTCCGGTGCATCCATTCGGATGAAACGCGGCCCGTCCCGAACGCCCGGCGGATGAGTTCGGAGAGCTTTTTATCGGAGTCGCGCCCGTCCGGCTGAACCTTGGGCGACAGCTCGAAAAACCTTTCCAGGTATTCTTTTCTATCTGACAGGCCGAACAGCTTGATGGCCTCTTCATTGCAGTCAATTATATGGAAATTCTCGTCCCAAAGATTGCAGCACAGCGGCGTCGCGTCCAGCATGATCTGTGTGCGCTCCTCAGAATCCCGCGACCTGTCGCGCATCGACTGAATGCTCTTGGCGAGGTCGCCCAACTCATCTTCGCGCTCAATCCCGGCGATCGGCACGCCCTCGTCGGCGCGCCGCAGGCTGTCCGCAAGCCGCACAAGCGGGCGGAACACCATGCGCCGGACCAGCAGACCGGTGACAACCGCGAAAATGATGAACACGACCAGCGCCACCAGCAGCATCGGAAGCAGCCGCACCGAAGTGAGCAGCCCGCTTGCGCCGTGCAGCGTGACCAGTGACAGGCGCGTGCCGGGGATCGGCTCGACGACCATCCAGTCCGCGTCCTTCGCGCCGATCCGGGCGATGACCGGGTCTTGCCCTTCCGCGGAGCCGGAATCCACGCTTTTGAGGCGCGCGTCGATCCGCTCGCGGAACGCGCCGCTCTGCAGCACGGCGTAAATGCCGTCCGCTTCGGGCACACCCGCCTCGCCCTGGACGTCAAAGCCTGGATCGTTGGTCATCAGCACCGCGCCGCGCTCGTCGATCACATAGCCGCGCGTTTCATTCGGCAGCAGCGTGAACACGTCCCGGGTGAGGCCGCTGAGCGTGGAACCCCAAGAAATCACGCCGATCGTCTTACCGTCCGCCTCGATCTTGCGGCTGATCCGTAGTATGACAGCGCCTGAGCCCTTGTCGCCATCCACGCCGTACGTGTATGCGCGCGGCGCGTCCAGGCATTCAAAGAACCAGTCGTCCTCCGGATCTTCGGGTGTGACCGCGCCGCACGGGGCAAACGCGGTGATGTCCATGCTGTCGCCGATCACGTATTCGTTGCGCGATGCCAGCACGCCAAAGCGCAGGTCCACGCGGTCCGACAGACCCGCACTATGCGTCAGGTAGGTATACGCGGCCTGACGCTTTATCGGTTCTTTCTCATTTAAGAACCAGTCGATCACCGCCTGCTGGCCCGCCGCGCGCGCCACAATGTCGGCCTCTCGGTCGATCGCGGACCGGAGCTTTTCGGCGGCCGTCGCGGACCGAAGGCGGGCATAATCGGCGGAAACGTCCGACACGATATCCGCAGCGACAAAACCACCCGCCGCGATCACGAGCAAAAGCGCCGCGATGAGCAGCAATAAATTTATGTTTTGATAATGTACAACGATCCTTCGTTTCCTGTGCGTCTCTTTTGTGATTCCTGTTGTCATATGCATCCCTCGAAGTCATGTACGTATCATGGCATCCAACGCGGATCGGTTCCGAGCGGCGATGCTTGTTGTATATTAGCATATAATGGGATCATCGTCCAGTGAAATCATTCTCGGCCAGGGCAAAACCGTTCGCTGATTGTACAAAGTAATCAATGTTAACACCACAAAAAGGAAAGCTGCTGGATGCGGTATGGTTAGAATCCAAGAAAGGGTGGCGAGCGCTGTGCTCTTCTGTGATGGTTGAGCGCACGCGGTTTAAAAACCAACGTACGCTCCCTGCATAAGATGAAAGAGAAAAGGAGGTTCTCTCTCATGCTGAAGCGTCGCAACTGCACAAAATCCAATCTATGTAAAACAAACGGTTGCTGCCCCCCTTCCTGCCACAGGATCATGGGCTGCCTGCCGCCGCCTGTCTGCCTTAAACCTATTCCCCGATGCAGCACCTATCCCTGTTGCTGTAATGCTTCTTGCCGGCCGTGCAACTGCACCCCCTGCCGCGATATCCGAATTACCGGCCCACAGAACGGTGGCACTGCCGATCCGGGCGATCCCGTCACCGGCCAGGGCACGCCCTTGTGCCGCGTTGACCTGTACATCGACGGACGCTTTGCCGGGTCGGTTCCCACCGACGCGAACGGCAATTGGCTGTACCAGCCGCCGACGCCGTGGACCGGCGGCCGCCATTGCGTGCGCGCGATCTTGCGCTGCCCCGGCGACGCAGGCGCGGGCGCGCCGGAAGATTCCTCGTGCTTCACCGTTCCAGAGGAGCCTGAAATCCTCATCACCGGCCCGGAGGACGGCGGCACCGCCGATCCGGAAGACCCCGTCACCGGCACGGGCGAGCCAGGCTGCGAAGCGGAGCTCTTTGTCGACGGCGTATCCGTTGGCCGGGTGCCCATAGGCGCGGACGGCAACTGGATCTACGAGCCCAACCCGCCTTGGACGCAGGGCCGCCATTGCGTGCG
>JAVBOQ010000053.1:0-3507 GCA_031550455.1 Eubacteriales bacterium | reverse complement strand
ACCGGCCTGCAGGGCGTGCAGGGACCTCCGGGCACGCAGGTTGGCAGTGTCCTCATCTATAACTATGGCTGCCAGTGCGTGTCTCCGGGCGGGGCCGTCGCATTCGACCAGCCGCCGATCCCGAACATTCTGCCGGTGCTCGGCATTAACTTTGTCAGCCCCTCGACGGTCTTCCTGACGGCTCCGGGCCTGTTCCGTGTGGATTACAAGCTGTTGACCCAATGCACGGACGCGACCGTCGCGCTCTTCCTCAACGGCACGGAAATTCCGGCTTCGCGCTACACGTCGAGGCTTGCACCGAACCAGATCGACGGCACGGCGTTCTTCGCGCTGACCGCGGAACAGGTACAGGTGCCGGTGCAGATGACGCTGCGCAACGTGAATCCGAATCATCGCCTGGATGTGTACTGCGAATGCCTCGAGCCCAACACGGTGAACGCGAGCATGCTCATCACCGCGCTGGTCGACCCGGTCTGACGACCGTTCGGAAATATGGAACGGGACGCTCTTTTGAGCGTCCCGTTTTCGTATTTTGGGCTGTCGCCGATGTTGGACAGCCACCCGCGGCCCAAGCAGGGTTTCCAAAGGGGCTTGCCCCTTTGGCGTGCGCCTCGTCAAACGCTTCGCGGTCGCCGGGTTTCGCGCTCTATCTCCCGCCTACCCCAAGCTCGCGCATGTGCCGCCCGATGTGCGCCTCAAGCGCCGCCGCGTACGCCTCGGCGTGGTCGCGCCACAGCCGGTACAGCCGCTCTTTGAAATTGCCGTGCGTCAGGATCAGGCCGTAGGTGATGTGGATCAACTGGCGCGCGTCGTTCTGGCGGAACAGGCCGGGCAGCTCCGCGTCGGACAGCGACGACAGCGCCGGAATGTTGTCGAGGTTCGTCGTCACATGGTAATACTTCGCGGCCTCGGGAAACGCGGCCAGCGCATAGGCGTGCACCTCGCGATAGAGGGCCGGATCCGCCTCCGCGACGACGCGCATCGCCTCGAGCCAGTTCGTGCCGGCGGTCTTGACATGCAGGCGGCCGCGCGTGTGCCTGCCGATTGACGGGAAGACGCTGAACTTGTCCGACCCGGAGTGGATCGACAGCTTGTACCCAAAATGCCTCGCGAGCGCCGCGTGCACGGCCATCTCGCGGTCGAACTGGCCGAGGTCGCCGATATAGTCGACGCCCTTTTGAAACTCGCCGCAGAAGCGCGGCGCAAGCGTCGCGAAGCGGACACCGCGGCGCAACAGCTCGCTCGCGACAAAGAAATGCTGCGACGGCGTGGTCGGCGTCGCGGTCTCATCGATGGAAATTTCGAGGTCGGCGTTCGCGCGGCCGTCCGCAAAGAAGCGCCGCCAGATCAGCGCGGCGAAATCGATCGCGTCGCCGTAGATGTGAACGATTTTCGAAAGCTCCTCTTCCGTGAACGACAGCGTCACGCCCTCGCCGATGTCGAACGATTTGCCGAGGTAGCGCTCGCGCAGCGTGTCGGACAGCGCGGCCTCGCCGCCGTCGCCCCGGATGTGCTCCGAGCAGTCCAGCGTGATCATCGAATAGCCGAGCGCCAGCGCGTGCTGCACGTCCTCGGCGCGCTTTAGGTGGTCGCCGTCCGCGCCGAATCCGCCGGTGTAGTGCTCGCGGAACACCGCGAACGTCACGCAGTCCAGCACGTCTTCGTACGTGCGGTTCGTCAGATTCAGTTCGCGCATTGACTGCTGCGCCAGCACCGGCGTCGCGTCGTATTGGCCGAACACCCGCAAATGGCCCGGGCAGGCGATGCCGAGCCGGTCGCCGACGCCAAACGTACACGGCCGCGAGAGCACGGGCGCGGGCGCGGTGAACGGGAAACGCGCGCGCAGCATCTGCGCGGCCTCGTGGTCAAGCTTTCGGACTTCGCCCGCGACGACAAGCGCGTCGTTTCCGTCCGCGTCGCGCGCCATGAACACATCTTCCGCCCAAGATTTCGGATACGGCGTCACGCCAAGCCGCTGCGCGGTTTCAAACATGGCCTTTTGCCCCTTGCGTCCGGCGCTCTTGAGCGCTTCTTCGACGAACGCGATCAGCAGCGGATGCGCCTTGTCCGGCCGCGATTTATACTCCGGATGATAGATCACGCCGATGAAGAACGGGTGATCCGGAATCTCGATGGCCTCGACATATCCCTCGGTCTTCTCGCTGGCCGGGAACTCGATGCCTTTTTCCTTTAGCGGCGTCACGAACGCCGGGTTGATCTCGTAGCGGTTTCCGTGCCGCTCGGAGATCTCGTCGCCGTTGTTGTAGCAGGCGGACAGGCGGCTGCCGGGATCGATGATCAGCGTATACGCGCCCATCCGTGAGTTGCCGCGGCTGTCATTCGCGCCGATGCGGTCCTTCGGCACGCGGACGACGGGGTCGCAGGTCATCGGCCTGACCTCGGTCGAGTTCGCGTCCGGACGGCCGAGCAGACTGCGCACGCACTCGACGACGGTCAACTGCATCCCGTATCCGATCGCGAGGTACGGCACCCTGCGCTCGCGCGCGTACTTCGCGGCGACGATGATCCCTTCCGCGCCGCGGTCGCCGTATCCGCCCGGCGCGATGATCGCGTCGAGGCCGTCGAGTACCTCGGCGGCGTTTTCGTCCGTCAAGTCGTCCGACTGGATCCACTCGATGTCGGCGGCCGCGGTGTGGGCGATCGCGGCGTGGGTCAGCGCCTCGACGACCGACAGGTACGCGTCGTGCAGCGCCACATACTTGCCGACCAGGCCGATCTTCGCGCGGCGGTTCGGGTTCTTCCACCGGTTGACCAGCGCCTCCCAGGCGGACAGGTCCGCCTCCCGCGCGGGCAGCCGCAGCTCATGCAGAACAATGTCCGCCAGCCGCTGCTTTTCGCACATCAGCGGCACCTCATAGAGCACCTGCACGTCCGGGTTGTTGACGACGTTATCCTTTTTGACGTTGCAAAACAGCGCGATCTTTTCTTTCGCGTCGTCCGCGACCTCGGTCTGCGTCCGGCAGACGATCACGTCCGGCTGAATGCCGATCGACCGCAGTTCCTTGACCGAGTGCTGCGTCGGCTTGGTTTTTAACTCCTTGGCGGCCTCGATGTACGGCAGAAGCGTCACATGGATGAAGCAGCAGTCGTGCGCGCCCTCGTCCCAGCGCATCTGGCGGATCGCTTCCAGGTACGGCGCGCCTTCCATGTCGCCGACGGTGCCGCCGATCTCGATGATCGCGACGTCCGCCTTTGCCTCCTCGGCGGCGGCGCGGATCTGCCGCTTGATTTCGTTGGTGACATGCGGCACCACCTGCACGGTGCCGCCCTTGTAATCGCCGCGCATCTCGCGCTCCATGATCGCTTTATGAATCTTTCCGGTCGTCACGCTCGCGGTGCCCTTGAGCGTGGTGTCGGTGAACCGCTCGTAATGGCCGAGGTCGAGGTCCGCCGCGACGCCGTCGTCGGTGATGAACGCCTCGCCGTGCTGCAAGGGGCTCAAAAGGCCCGGGTCGACGTTATAGTATGGGTCCATTTTCTGCATCG
>JAVBOQ010000138.1:0-4620 GCA_031550455.1 Eubacteriales bacterium | reverse complement strand
CGAACCCGTCGCGCGCGCGACACAAATCCCATCGGCGTTCCCGGCGATCGGGGAGTGAGGAGAAACGGGGGGAACGCCAGGAGGCACTCCCTCCTGGACCTCCGCCTGAGGGCCAATGGCCCTTATGAATCCCTTCTTGAGAAGGAATACTGAATCTCCCTCCGCCGTGAGGCGAAAGGACGGGATTCCAAAGGGGACGGCGTCCCTGTGCCTCCCCTTCCCCTCTCCCAATTCAGGCGATGTCGTACGTCGAGCGGACAGTCAGCCCGGACGGATCGCCGCGCAGCACCCGCACACGCCGCTCGCCCTTGTCCATATCAAACCAGTTATCTGAAAGCAACAGGTTGCCATCGTGATTGTCGATCGCGACGCCGCGCGCGTACGCCTCGGCGGTGACGACGACCGTATCCCCCTCGGCGCGCACCGTGAGACACGGATTCAGGAAGCCGAAGTGCTTCGGCGGCACGAGCAGCGCCGTGCCGTAGGACGTCGTTTCTCGGTTTTCGATCATTTCAAAGCCGAAATACTCACTTCGCGCATCCATCCCCGACAGGTCGACCGGCGGCAGACACACGGACGACATCGCGGGAACGGTCACCGGCGCCTGTCCCGACTTAATCAGCGACGAATCCGCGCGGCGGCGCGCCCAGCGAACGGTCACGGTTCTCTCCCGCATCGTCTCGTTCGCCACCGCGAGCGTCGCCTGCTGGCGCACCGGCTCGAAAAGCTCGACGTTGACATCCGGCTTCTGCGTGACCTCGCCTTCCTCAAGGCAGGACAGCATCAGCGGCGCGAAAAACCGCTTCTCGGCGTAGTGCAGCGCTTTCCAGCGGCCGTAATAATCGATCGACGCCCACGAAATGACCGGCCAGCAGTCGTTGAGCTGCCAGACGATCGCGCCCATGCAGCGGCCGCGGTTGCGCCGCCAGTGTTCGACGCCGGTGCGGATCGCGTCGGCCTGCAGCATCTGCGACGCGTACACCAGCGCGCCGAAATCCTTCGGGTAGAGGTATGTCTGCGCCATGTACTTCATGATCTTTCCGTTGGCGGACGCGTTTCGCTGGTGCTTTTCCATCACGCGGGAGAACGCGTTGCGATCCTCGGGCAGCGTGAACGACTCGATGGTCTTCATCGTCGGGAACGCCTGAAACCCGAACTCCGACGCGTAGCGGAAGAAATGATTGCGGTAGTCGCTGAACGGCTTTTCGCCGTGCCAGACCTCCCAGTAATGCACGTCGCCGCGGTTCGGATCGTTCGGCGCGTCGAACGATCCGCCCGATGACGACGAGGACGGCCAGTAGAACGTTTCCGGGTCATGCCTTTTCAATTCCGACGGGATGATGTATTCGTACATGCGGATATATTCGCTCTTTTGCTTCCATGACGCAACCCAGAGGCTCATCGCCGCGAACATTTCCATTTCGTTGTTGCCGCACCAGAGCGCCAGCGACGCGTGGTGCCGGATGCGCCGGATGTTGTCGGCAAGCTCGGCGCGGATGTTCGCCTCAAACGCGTCGGTCAGCTCATACGCGCCGCAGGCAAACATGAAGTCCTGCCAGACGAGCAGCCCGAGCTCGTCGCACGCGTCATAAAACGCGTCCGAAGGATAATGGCCGCCGCCCCATACGCGAACCGTGTTGTGGTGGGCAAGCGCCGCGTCCGAAAGCAGCGCGCGGGTGCGCTCCGGCGTCACGCGCGGCAGCAGGCTGTCCTCCGGGATGTAATCCGCGCCCATCGCGAACACCGCGACGCCGTTGACGACATGGCAGAAGCTCTCGCCGTACGCATCCTTTTCGCGGCGCATTGTCAGCGTGCGCAGGCCGATCCGCTTTTGCCATGCGTCAACCGTTTTGCCGCCGGATACAAGGTTCACCGTCACGGTATACAGCGGCTGTTCACCAAGCCCGTTCGGCCACCAAAGGCGCGGGCTGTCGATCGTGACGAAGCCCTCATCATCCGGGCGGTACGCCTCTCCGTTCGGCGCGGCCACGGTGATCTCGACGTCGCACGGCGCGCTCTGTTCCACGTCAAACGACAGTGTGACACGGTTCTCCCCGTGTCGCTGCCGCACATACACGCCCTCGATCCTTGACGTTTCGACGCCGATGACGGCAATGTCGCGCCAGACGCCGCAGTCCGGCAGGCGCGGGCCCCAGTCCCAGCCGAACATGCAATGCGCCTTCCGCAGGTGAACAAAGCCGCGCATCGCGTCGGGCGAGCCCTCGTAGGGGCTTTTCGCGTACGCCTCGCGGATCCATTTCGTCGGCGACGCGAACCGGATCTCGACCGTGTTGCCGGTCTCTCGCAGGAGGCCGTCCAGCGGGAACTCATAAGTCCGGTGCATGTTGTCCGCCGCGCCGACGGCGGTTCCGTTGACCGTGACGACGGCCAGCGTGTCCAGCCCATCGCATCGCAGCAACAGCGCGTCGCAGCGCAGCAGCGATGCCGGCACGTCGAACGACCGCGTGATAACGAAGTCATGCTCCATCACCGAAAGCGCGGCCTCTTCGTTGTCTCGGTAATACGGATCGTCGATGCGGCCCGCGCGCAGCAGATCGGCGTACACGGAACCGGGCACAACCGCCGGGTACGCGCCTTCCTCCCCGTCGATCCGGAGCATCCAATCGCCGCCCAAGCTATGCTTTTGCATGAACCTTCCTCGCATTCTTTACACACTACGCATTTATGGGTATTATATCTGTAATGGCGATTCGCGGCAAGACATCTCAGGAGGTTTCATGCAATACGCTCTGATGACCTCAATCGGCGTCGGGGGCGCGACCGTCGTCGGCGCGTGCCTCGGGTTTTTGTTTCGGGACATCCCGCATAAAATCAGCAACGCGGTGCTCAGCTTCGCCGCGGGCGTGATGCTCGCCGCGGCGATTTTCGGGCTGATCCAGCCTTCGGTGGAACTCGGCGGCCCGCACGGCGCCTGGATCACGGTCGCGGGGATCTTCTCGGGCGCGCTGTTTTTGAACTTCGCCGACCGGTTCACGCCGCATCTGCACACGCTCGCGGGGATTGAGCGCGAGCGGCACGGGCACAATCAGGGCGTCGACAGGATTCTGCTGTTCGTCCTGGCCGTCGCGATCCACAACCTTCCGGAGGGCATCGCGGCGGGCGTCGCGGCGGGACAGGGCAGCACGGGCAACTCCATCTCGGTGACGCTTGGCATCATGCTGCAGAACGTCCCGGAGGGCATGATCATCGTCTCGCCGCTGCTCGCCGCCGGCTGCAAAAGGCGGCGCGCGTTCGGCATCGCGGCCCTCACCGGCGTCATCGAAGTGTTCGGCACGGTCGTCGGATACTTCGCCGTGTCGGTCGCCCAGGCGATCCTGCCGTTCGCGCTGGCGTTCGCGGGCGGCACGATGCTCTACGTTATCGGCGACGAAATGATCCCGGAAACGCATGCGAACGGGTTCGAACGGCTGGCCACCTACGCGCTCCTCATCGGCTTCGCGCTGATGCTGGTGATGGATTTTTACGTGGGCTGACCTGCAAACGCGGTTTTGAACCGGGTTTGCGGACGGTTTGACTGCCTATCCTTGACTTTCGTCGCCGATCGGCGTATGCTGGCAATGGTATTTTTTAGAAGGAGGACGCCATGAACGACAATCTGCCAAAGAACAGCAAGCCGATCATCTACTATGGGCTGATCACGTTGCTGGTGCTTCTGGTGCTGAACGCGTTCGTGTTTCCATGGATGATGCAGCAGCCGGTCGTCGAGGTCGGGTACAGCGACTTTCTCGACATGGTCGAGGCGGGCCGCGTGCAGCAGGTCAAAATGGACGCCACGGAAATCCTGTTCAGCGCCAAAGACGAATCGGGCCGCGACGCCGTGTTCAAGACCGGCGTTTGGCCGGACGAAAACCTGACCGCGCTGCTGCGCGATAAAAACGTCGTATTTACAACGCTCATCCCGCAGCAAAGCTCGCCTCTGATGAGCTTCCTGCTGACGTGGGTTTTCCCGCTGCTGATCTTCGCATTCCTCGGGCGGTTCATGATGACCGCGATGAACAAGCGCATGGGCGGCAACATGATGTCCTTCGGCAAGTCCAACGCCAAGATCTACGCCCAGGCGCAGACCGGCAAGACGTTCGCGGACGTCGCCGGGCAGGACGAGGCGAAGGACGCGCTGATGGAGATCGTTGATTTCCTGCATAACCCGCAAAAGTACGCCTCGATCGGCGCGACGCTGCCCAAAGGCGCGCTGCTCGTCGGCCCGCCGGGCACCGGCAAGACGCTGCTCGCAAAGGCGGTCGCCGGCGAGGCGAACGTGCCGTTCTTTTCGATCTCCGGGTCGGAATTCGTCGAAATGTTCGTCGGCATGGGCGCGGCGAAGGTGCGCGACCTGTTCAAGCAGGCCACCGATAAGGCGCCGTGCATCGTGTTCATCGACGAAATCGACACGATCGGCAAGCGGCGCGACGGCCCGAACTCCATCGGCGGCAACGACGAGCGCGAGCAGACGTTAAACCAGCTTCTGTCCGAGATGGACGGCTTTGACGGCAAAAAGGGCGTCGTGATCCTCGGCGCGACGAACCGCCCGGAGACGCTCGACAAGGCACTGCTGCGCCCGGGCCGGTTTGACCGCCGCGTGCCGGTCGAACTGCCCGATTT
>JAVBOQ010000221.1:0-19225 GCA_031550455.1 Eubacteriales bacterium | reverse complement strand
CAAACCTTACCGCATCGTCGCGCCGGATCTTTTTCCATTCGGCGTTGTCGCTCTCCACTCGGCGTAGCGCTGCTACGCCTCGTTCCGGCTCCTAGCCGGATGAAAAAATCTCTCGCCGCTTTGGATGCGTTAAGGTTTTCCGTTGGTATTATGCCGTTTTTTCATCGGCAGGCTTTTGGCCCTGCTTTTCCTTGCGCTTTTGCCACATCGTCCAGAGCGGACCCGCGATGCAGACCGTTGAGTAGCAGCCGCTGATCGTGCCGATCGCCATGGGCAGCGCGAACGTGCGGATGGACTCGAGGCCGTTGCCGGCGGCGAAGAAGAACACGATCGCGACGCTGGCGAACACCGCGAGGTTCGTGTTCAGCGAACGGGTGAAGCTCTGCGAAATGCTCTTGTTGACGAGCTGCTCCACAGGCATCGAACGGTTCAGCTGCGCGTTTTCGCGGATGCGGTCATAGATGACGATCGTGTCGTTGATCGAGTAGCCGAGGATCGTCAGCGCGACCGCGATGAACGAGTCGCCGATCGGAATGCGGAACACGACGAACGTGCAGAAGACGACGAGCACGTCGTGCAGCAGCGACACAAGCGCCATCACGCCCGCGGAGAGGCCGTGAATCTTGCGGAAGCTGAACCACACATACAGGATGATCAGAAGCGCCGAGAGCACAACCGCGGTGATGCCGTTTCGGAGGAACTTCTGGCTGAAGAACGGCGCGACGTTGTTCGTCTCCGACAGCGCGAACTCCTGGTCCGGATAGGCAGCCTGCAGCGCGCCCGTGATCGCCGCGATCTGCTCGTTGCCGAGGGATTCGCTGCCCGCGGTCGTCAGCACCAGGCGCTTTGTGCCGGTGATGTAGTCGGTGGTGATCTGGGCGTTGACCAGCCGGTCGGTCAGCGCGCCTTCCGCGATGTTCGCCGCCGCGTCGGCCGCAAGGTCGATGGTTTCGGACATTTCATACTTGACGATCGTGCCGCCCTTGAACTGGATGTCCAGCTGCACGCCGTTGACGACGACCATCACGGCGCCAAAGAGGAAGATCAGCGCGGAGATCAGGAAGTACACCCGGCGCTTTTCAAAGAACGGGTAGACTTTGACGTCTTTTTTCTCGAGCGCTTTCCTGCTCATGAACCTCGACGGCTTGGCGAACGCCGGGAACTGCACGATCGAAGTGGTCATCAGGCGCGTCGCGGTGACGCCGCCGATGAAGTTCATCACGATGCCGAACAGCAGCGTGTAGGCGAACGAGAGCATGGCGCCGGAGCCGAAGATCAACATGATGAACGCGACAATCAGGACGGTGATGTTGCCGTCAAACACGGACGAGAACGCGCGCTTGAAGCCGGCGGCGATGCCTTTGGCGATCGGCTTGCCGGTGCGGAGTTCCTCGCGGATGCGCTCGGACTCGATGATGTTCGCGTCGACGCCCATGCCGATCGCCAGGATGATGCCTGCGATGCCGGGCAGGGTGATCGTAAACTGCGGCCAGATGAGCATGAGCAGTTGCCCCGCGACCTGCAAGAGCAGCGAGATGACCGCGATGACGCCGGACAGCCGGTAATACGCGATCAGACCGACGCAGATCAGGATGAAGGCGATGATGCCGGCGGTGACCATGACTTCCAGCGCGTTGGAGCCGAGCTCGGGGCTGATCGCGCTGTAGTTCTGAGTCGTCAGCGCGAACGGCAGCGCGCCGGAATTGATCTGGTTCGACAGCGTGCGCGCTTCGGCTTCCGTGCCGATGTGGTTGATCACGCACTCTTCCGAGTCGATTTCCTGCTGGACGACCGGCGAGGAGATGAGGATGTCGTCCATGTAAATCGAGATCTGCTTGCCGATCAACCGCTTGGTCGCCTCGTGGAACGACGCGCGGCCTTCGGGCTTGAGCTTCAGGTCCACGACAAAGCCAATCGAACTGGCGCTCGACGTATCGCGGCCCCAGGTGGTGGAGTCGACGTCTTTGCCTTCGAGCACGATGTTGCCGTCGGGGTCGCGGAACGTCAGATGCGCCATGCTGCCGAGCTCCGCGATCGCCTTGTCGGGATCGAAGTCGGTTTCGCCGGTTTTCCACGGGAAGCGGACGAAGATGTACCCGCTCTGGTAGTCGACGGTGACGTCGCGGTCGAGGATGTTCAGGCTGTTCAGCCGCGTCTCGATGACGTCGCGCGCCGCGTCAAGCTCGGTAGCGGTCGGCGCGTGGTCCAAGTCCTTCGGGGCGAACGCCGCGTCGACGCCGCCGCGGATGTCGATGCCAAAGCGCATGTCGGACGCGCCCATGATGCCCGTTTCGCCGATCTCAAGACCAAAGAACGACACGTAGGACAGCAGCAGCGTGAAGCACAGCACCACGAAGAACGTAGCCTTTTTCTTTGCAATCATCAGGTTTCACTGCCTTTTTCGTATTTTTTCTCACTGTTCGCCCCGGTTTTCGCGGCGGGCGGCGCGTGGACGTTCGGCGGCAACAGCGTTTTCTGGTGTGCCGCGGTCTGGTATCCGGCGTCCGGCGGCGGGATCAGCGGAGGATCCGCGCGCCCGATGGCGGCGCTTCCTTCGACCATGCCCTCCGGCGCGTCCGGCGTCCGCGTGACGTTCGTCAGGGAGAGCGGCGCGGCCTCGACACAGGGCGCGCTGGCCGCGACGCGGCTTTCCGCGCGCGCGCTTAGGATCGCCTGCGGAGACGGCAGCGCAAACGCGGCCAAAAGAAAGAACGCCGCGCACAGGCAGATCAGGCGACGGTCTGCCGCGCGTCCGCGCGTCATGGCGATCCCTCCTTTTGGGGTAGTGGAGGGAGGACGCCAGGAGGCTCCGCCTCCTGGACCTCCGCTTAAGGGCCATTGGCCCTTAAGAATCCCTTCTTGGGGGTGAGAGCGGAAAATCCTTCCGCCGTGAGGCGAAAAGGCAGGGTTTCCAAAGGGGTTTAACCCCTTTGGCAAGGTCTGGGACAGCGTCCCAGCGTCCCCCGTCCCCTCCCCTACTTCGTCTTGCGCGACAGCAGCTTCAAGCGCTGGTCGTGAGACAGCACGCGCTTGCGCATACGGAGCGACTGCGGCGTGACCTCGAGCAGCTCGTCGTCGGCGATAAATTCCAGGCACTCCTCGAGCGACAGCGAGCGGACGGACACGAGCCGGAGGCTGTCCTCGGCGGAGGCGGAGTTTCGCGTGTTGGTGACGTGCTTTTTGCGGCAGACATTGACGTCCATGTCGCCGGGACGCGACGACGCGCCGACGATCATGCCGGCGTAGACCGGCGTGCCCGGGCCGATGAACAGCGAGCCGCGCTCCTGCGCGCCAAACAGGCCGTAGGACGTGGCGTCGCCGGTTTCAAACGCGCACAGCGAGCCGACGGTGCGCGTCGGCAGGTCGCCCTTGTACGGCACATAGCCCTCAAACACGGCGGACATGATGCCCTCGCCGCGCGTGTCGGTCATGAATTCCGACCGGTAGCCGAACAGCCCGCGCGACGGCACGAGAAACTCAAGCCGGACGCGGTCCGCGCCTGTCATGCCCTCGAGCGTGCCGCGACGGCGGCCGATTTTTTCGATGACCGCGCCCGCGTAGGCCTGCGGCACGTCCGCGACCATGCGCTCGACGGGTTCGTGGCGCTGGCCGTCAACTTCCTTATAAAGCACCTCGGGCTTGGACACCTGCAGCTCGTACCCCTGTCGGCGCATCGTCTCGATCAGGATCGACAGGTGCAGTTCGCCGCGTCCCGAGACCAGGAACGCGTCCGGCGTCACGGTGTCGGCGACACGCAGCGACACGTCGGTCTGCAGCTCGCGCGCGAGGCGCGCGCGCAGGTGGCGGCTGGTGACGTATTTGCCTTCGCGGCCCGCAAACGGGCTGTCGTTGACCGAAAACGTCATCTGAACCGTCGGCTCGGAAATGCGCACAAACGGCAGCGCTTCCGGCGCGGACGGGTCGCAGACGGTGTCGCCGATGTTCAGGTCGTCAAACCCGGACAGCGCGACGATGTCGCCCATCGAGACGGACTCCGCCTCAACGCGCTTCAAGCCGTCGAACGTGTACAGGCCGTTGAGGCGCATCGGCGCGGAAACCTTGTCCTCGCCGTGGATGACGCGCACCGCCTGCATGCCTTCGGTCAGCCTGCCGCGCGCGATGCGGCCGATGCCGATGCGGCCGAGGTACTCGGAGTAGTCGATTGTGGAGACCAGCACCTGCGCCGGGCCTTCCGCCTCGCCCGCAGGCGCGGGGATGTGCGTGAGGATCGCCTCGAACAGCGGCGAAAAGTCGGCGCCCGGCGCGCGCCAGTCGAGCGTCGCGGTGCCCTGCCGCGCGGAGGCGAAAAGGATCGGCTTGTCAAGCTGGTCTTCCGGCGCGTTCAAGTCGATCAGAAGGTCCAGCACCTCCGAAATGACCTCTTCGCAGCGGGCGTCCGCGCGGTCGGTCTTGTTGACGCAGACGATCACGGGGAGCTTGAGTTCGAGCGCTTTTCTAAGCACGAACCGGGTCTGCGGCATCGGCCCTTCGAACGCGTCGACGAGCAGCATGACGCCGTCGACCATTTTCAGCACGCGCTCGACCTCGCCGGAGAAGTCCGCGTGGCCGGGCGTGTCGACGATGTTGATTTTGACGCCGTTCCAGTGGACGGCGGTGTTCTTCGCGAGGATCGTGATGCCGCGCTCGCGCTCGATGTCCCCGGAATCCATGACGCGCTCGGCGACCTGCTGGTTGTCGCGGAACGTGCCGCTCTGGCGCAGCAGGCCGTCGACGAGCGTGGTCTTGCCGTGGTCGACGTGGGCGATGATGGCGATGTTTCGGATGTCGTTGCGGGCGGTGTATGCCACGTGGTTTCTCCTTTTATTATCAGAAGGTGGATTTCGCGGTTTCGGCGAGCTGTAATCCTTTGTTGTTCTCCTCCGCCCAGCGGATGGACCATTCGTTCTGGAACAGCAGCACGTCGCGGTCGAACCGGTCCTTCGCGACGATCGACGTCGACGACAGGCGCAGGTTTTCGGCCGGACACGGCAGGCTGTCGATCCAGCGGACGAACCGGTATTCCAGCGGTTCGCGCCGGATCTCGACGCCGTATTCGGTGCGCAACCGGTGCTCGAGCACGTCGAACTGCAGCACGCCGACGACGCCGACGATGATCTCCTCGCGGCCGATCTCGGGCCTTCGGAACGTCTGGATCGCGCCCTCTTCGGAGAGCTGCGAGATGCCCTTGACGAACTGCTTGCGCTTCATGCTGTCAAACGCGCTGACGCGCGCGAAGTGCTCCGGCGCGAACACCGGGATGCCCTCAAAGCGCAGCTTCCCGCCGCCCGACAGCGTGTCGCCCAGGCGGAACACGCCCGGGTCGAACAGGCCGATGATGTCGCCCGGATAAGCGGTCTCGACGGCCTCGCGCTCGTCCGCCATGAACTGCTGCGGCTGCTTGAGCTGCATCTGCTTGTCGGTTCCGGAGTGCCAGACGGTCATGCCCTTTTCAAACACGCCCGAGCAGACGCGCAGGAACGCGAGCCGGTCGCGGTGCGCCGGGTTCATGTTCGCCTGAATCTTGAACACGAAACCGGTGAACACGGGATCTTCCGGCTCGACCAGGCCCTGGTCGGACAGGCGCGGCAGCGGCGCGGGCGCGTATTGCAGGAAGCGGCGCAGGAACGGCTCGACGCCGAAGTTCGACACCGCGCTGCCGAAAAACATCGGCGTCAGTTCGCCGCGGCGCACGGCCTGAAGGTCGAACGCGTCGCCCGCGACCTCGAGCAGCTCCATTTCGTTCCGCAACCGGGCGATGTAGTGATCCTCCAGCGCGGACGGCAGGTTCGGGTCGTCCAGCGAGATTTCGTAGACGTCCACGCGGCGCTTGCCGTGGTCGCCGGAGGCGTACAGCTCGATCATCCGCGTGTCGCGGTGGCATACGCCCTGAAAATCGCCGTCGACGCCGATCGGCCAGTTCATCGGGCACGCGCGGATGCCGAGCACGGTTTCGAGCTCCTCCATCAGCGCGAACGGATCCTTCGCGGCGCGGTCCATCTTGTTGACGAACGTGAAGATCGGGATCCCGCGCAGACGGCAGACCTTGAACAGTTTGATCGTCTGCGTCTCGACGCCGCGCGACGCGTCGAGCAGCATGACCGCCGCGTCCGCCGCGACGAGCACGCGGTAGGTATCCTCGGAAAAGTCCTGGTGGCCCGGCGTGTCCAGGATGTTGATGCGCTTGCCGTCATAGGCAAACTGCATCGCGCTGGACGTGACGGAGATGCCGCGCTGTTTTTCGATCTCCATCCAGTCGGACGTGGCGTAGCGCTCGGCCTTGCGCGCCTTGACGGAGCCGGCCTGCCGGATCGCGCCGCCGTACAGCAGCAGCTTTTCGGTCAGCGTCGTCTTGCCGGCGTCCGGGTGCGAGATGATCGCGAACGTGCGGCGGTCCGAGACGGACTCCGCGCGCGCGGCTGTTTCGGGTGATTCGGACGGCATGAAATCCTCCTGAACTTGGGTACTCACAAATCATTATTTTATCGCGGCGCGCGTAAAATGTCAAATGATTATAGAGGAAAGATTCGCGTTCTTCCGTTACGGACTCACCGGCGCCTGCCGCTCCGCGCGCGACGCCGGCCGGGCCTTGGGCGCGCGAAACGTCCGTTTTTGGCGCATGTTCCGAACGGCGGCCTTACATGGAAACAAAATACGTTTCATTTGGGGCTTGCTTTTCTGCCGGAATTTGGTACAATATAGTTTGTATACAAGGCTAATGTAAAACGAATGCTGCAAAGCGGATGGGATGGAAGCGATGCGCAACAATGCCATACAGCGAAAGCACGCCGCACATTGGGCGAGTCTGGCGCTATGCATCATGTTGGCTTTCGGACTGTCGCTCGAGGGAGTCGCAGATCCTGTCTACCCGACGACCGGCGATAAGACCGTCAAAGCGGGTGACGTTTTGATTGACGTTTCGCACGCAAACCTCGGCTACATCATGGTAAAGCACGGCGGAAGCGATAAAAAGCTGAAGGTGCAGATCAACTGTGACGGGTCGCTGCAGAACTACGACCTCAACGGCGAAGACCGTTACGAGGTCTACCCGTTGATCAAGGGCAGCGGCACCTACAAGGTTTCCGTGATGGAAAACGTCAAGGGGACGACCTATTCCCTTTTGACGAGCAAAAAGCTGACCGTCAAGATGGAGGACAACAACGCCGCGTTCCTCTGCCCGAACCAGTTTGTTTGGTACGCGGCCGACACGAAGGCCGTCGCAAAGTCAAACGAGATCTGCGAAGGGCTGGACAACGATTGGGACAAGGCCCAAGCCATCTATAAATATGTCTCCGAAAACACGATGTACGACTACATGAAAGCGCTGACGATACGCTACCCTTACCTCCCGGATGTGGACGACACGCTGGACACCGGGATGGGCATCTGCTTTGACTACTCGGCGCTTTTCGCGTGCATGATGCGCGTGCAGGGTATCCCGACGATGATGGTGCACGGCGATCTGCTGGCGACGGGCGACAGGCACGCGTGGAACAAGTTTTACATCGGCGGCACCTGGACCATGGCCGACCCGACGTTCGGGGCGAACGGCTACGCGGCGAAGGACTACGCGGAGGAATACTACTACTGATCCGGAAGCGCGGACCATACAGTTCTTTTGATAGTCAGGGAGGAAGGCAAATGTCTCAGTTCAATCCGGTCGGTACCCCTGAAGACGCGAAGGCGGCCGAGGCCAAGGCAAGGGGGAACTACCTCGCGGCGGACGAGGTCGCGATGTTCTGCGAGCAGGTGGCGCTGATCTTAAAGAGCGGCATCCCGATGTACGACGGGATCGAGGCGCTCTGCGAGAACTACCACGACACGCGGTACGCGCCGATCTTTGGCAAGATCAACAAGGCCGTCAAAGACACCGGAAACCTCGCGGCGGCCGTTGAGGCGGCCGAGATCTTCCCGCCGTACATGGTGCACATGGTGCGCATCGGCGAGACGACCGGTAAACTCGACGACGTCATGGAAGCGCTCGGCGTCTACTATGAGCGCGATTCCAAGCTCAAGGCGTCGATCCGCAGCGCGATCGTCTATCCGGTCGTGCTGGTGCTGATGATGGCGGTTGTCATCGGCGTCCTGGTTTCGCAGGTGCTGCCGATTTTCGAGCGCGTGTTCCGAAACCTCGGCACCGAGATGGACGCGTCGATGACCGCCGTGATGAACGCCGGCATGATCATCGGCAACGTCGTGCTGGTCATCGTCGCGGCGCTGATCGTTATCCTGGCGATCGGCTTCATCGTGTCGAAGCTCGGCCGGGCGCAGCAGGTGAATCGGCTGATCTTCAAGATATTCCCGCCGATTCGCCGCGTGATGGAAAAAACGTCGTCCGGCAGGTTCGCGTCGGTGCTGTCCATGATGATCACCGCGGGCTTCCCGATCAGCGAGGCGATCGCGCTGACGCCGAACGTGCTGTCCGACGACAAGACCCGCGCGAAGGTGCAGCGCTGCTCGCAGGCGCTCAACGACGAGGGCATGGAACTGCCCAAGGCGATCGCGGCCGCCGAGCTGTTTGAGCCGATCTACAACAAGATGATCCAGGTCGGATTTTACGCGGGCCAGATGGACCGCGTGATGAAGCGGCTCTCTGAAATCTACGAAGAAGAGATCGACGACGGCATCCGCCGCCTGGTGGGTATCATCGAGCCGTCGCTGGTGGCCCTGCTTGCGGTTGTTATCGGGGGAATCCTGCTTGCGGTCATGCTGCCGCTGGCGAGTATCATGTCCTCGATCCTGTAAGCCGGCGGGAGGGATACGGTGCATCTTTACGAAAAGCGGCCAAAGCTGAAATTCAAGGGCCTCATTGTCACGGTGCTGGTTTTCGCGGCGATCGTCGGCTTGATGGCGACGATGATGAGCGAGACGAGCAAGACCGCGGACACGGAACAATCGACGCTGCTGGAAACCGCGATCCGCAACGCGGCGGTGAGCTGCTACGCGACGCGCGGCTATTATCCCGCGACGATTGACCAGTTGGTCGCGGATTACGGCGTGGTGGTGGACAACAACCGGTTTGTCGTCCGGTACGACATCTTTGGGTCCAACATCATGCCGGAGATTTCCGTCGTGTTCAGAGGGGAGAGTGCCAAATGAGCAAGCGGCGCAGCATGGATTCAACCGGCCACATGATCGGCGGGTTGTTCACATTTGCGCTCTTTGGGCTGTTTGTCTTGCTGTCGCTTCTGATCGTTGTGATCGGCGTGGACGGATACCGGGGCGTGGTGAACGCGAGCGATCGGGTCGGCGAGTTGCGCACGACGCTTGGATACGTCGCGGGGAAACTGCGCAGCGACGCTGCCTCCGACGGAATCCGGTTTGAAGAAGTCGAAGGCGTGCAGGCAATGGTGCTGACGGAGCGCTACGAGGATCGGACGTTTGATACCTATATCTACCATATGGACGGCGCGCTGTATGAGCTGAGCCTGATCGCAGGCTATGCGGATTTTTTCCCGGAGGACGGGTGGCGGCTGTCGACAGTTGCCGATTTTTCGGCTGAGCTTGAACAGGACAACCTGATCAACCTAAAGGTGACTACGGCGGATGGCCACACGCAGACGATGCATGTGGCGATGCGCGCGGCGAAGGGGGCGAGTGGCCAGTGAAAAAAGCCGGGAAACCCAATTCGTTGCTGATCGAGCTGGTCATTGTGCTGCTGTTCTTCTCGCTGTCGGCGTCGGTCATCCTGCAACTGTTTGTCGCGACGCACGACAAGAGCGTCCGGAGCCGCGTGGACAGCGCTGCCATGACAATGGCCGAGGATCTGGCCGACCGGTTCTATGTCAGTGAGCTCAACGCGGACGCGTTCTTCCTGGCGGACGGCTGGCAACAATCGGAAGGAACGCAGCAGCGAAGCGTCCTGGTCGAGGGGCGAACGCTGCGGTTTGTCGTCAGCGGCGAGAACACCGCAACGGCCGCGGGAACGCTGAACGATTTGAAGCTGAACGTATATGACGGCGAGCTGACCGTGCTCACGCTGCCGATCGCGCGGTACAGGAGCGGGGAGGTGCGGCCGTGAACACGCAAAAGCAGGAGTACCGCATGGGGGTCGGCGCATCGTCGATCCTGATGATTTTTGTGCTGCTGAGCCTGACCACGCTGGGCGTGCTGTCGTTTGCCAGCGCGCGCGCGGACTGGACGCTGACCATGCGCCGGCAGGAACAGGTGCAGGTCTATTACGGCGCTTGTTCCGAGGCGCAGCGCGTCATCGCCGGGGTCGACGAGGCGCTGTTGTCCGCGCCCGACACGGCGGAGGCGTACGCCGCGTACATCAAAGGCCTTGCGGACGACAGGCTGACCGTATCGGAAGATCTTCTGATATCGTTTGTCGTACCGATCAACGAAGCGCAGCAGCTCGAGGTCGCGCTGCAGGCGACGGGCCCTGGCGCGGCGGAACGGTATGTGATCCAATACCACAAGATCGTCAGCATCGTGAAGTGGGACGCGACCAAGATCGGTCTGTAAGCACGGCATTCTACAGTAGAGGAGGGCGTTTTTCTTGGAGTTGAATTGGATTCTTTCCAAGGCGCTCGAGACGAAAGCGGCGGATATTTTCATTATCCCGGGATTCTATGTTTCGATGAAAATCGGCGGCGCGGTGACGGCGGTGTCGGACGAGAGGCTGATGCCGGCGGACTGTGAAGCGCTGATTCAGGAAATATACCATAACGACAGCGACCGCCCGATGGACAAGCTGATGCGGACGGGCGACGACGACTTTTCGTTTTCGGTCAAGAGCCTGGGCCGGTTCCGCTGCAACGCGTACAAGCAGCGCGGAACGCTCGCGTCGGTCATCCGCGTCGTGACGTTCGGCCTGCCGGATCCCAAAACGCTGAGCGTGCCCGACGTTGTCATCAACCTATACCAAAAACGGCGCGGGATCATCCTGGTGACCGGGCCCGCGGGCAGCGGCAAATCGACGACGCTGGCGTGCCTGATCGACAAGATCAACACGCTGCGCGCGGATCACATCATCACGCTGGAGGATCCGATCGAGTTCCTGCACCCGCACAAGAAATCCGTCGTCAGCCAGCGCGAGATCACGCACGACACCGAAAGTTACGCCCAGGCGCTCCGCGCCGCGCTACGCCAGTCGCCCAACGTGATTCTGCTGGGCGAAATGCGCGATTTTGAGACGATTCAGACGGCGCTGACCGCGGCCGAAACCGGCCAGTTGATTTTAAGCACGCTGCACACGGTCGGCGCGGCCAAAACGATCGACCGCATCCTGGACGTGTTCCCGGTGGCGCAGCAGCAGCAGATCCGCATCCAGTTCTCGCTGGTGCTGCAGGCCGTCATCTCGCAGCAGTTGATTCCGACGCTGGACGGCGCGCTGACGCCCGCGTTTGAGATCATGGTCGCGAACAACGCGATTCAGAACATGATCCGCGAGGGCAAGGTACACCAAATGGACAACGTGATCTACGCCGGCGCTTCGGACGGCATGATTACGATGGACGCGGACATCCTCAGGCTGTACCAGCAAAAGAAAATCAGCAAGGAAAACGCGCTCTTGTACTCGACCAATCCGGAACTGATGGCGCGCAAGCTCGGTTGACCTTTTGAGGGGAGTTGCATGCGATGATTCGAGTCCTGATGCTCGGAAAATTTGAGATCATGGTCGACGGCAAAAGCGCGTCGAAAGTGCTTAGCAATTCCAAAAAGGGCCGCCTGATGCTGGAATATTTGGTGCTGCACAAGGACGAGTCGATCGCGTCATCCGATTTATACGAGGTTTTGTGGCCGAACGAGGCGAGCTCGAACCCGGAAAGCGCGTTAAAGACGCTGGTCAGCCGGATGCGCGCGGCGATGAGCGCGTTTGACGAGACGCTGGGCAAGTGCATCGTGACGAGCCGCGGCGCGTACCGCTGGAATACCGACCTGCAGTGTTCGATCGACGTGTTCGAGTTCGAGGAGCTTTGCCGTGAGCTCGCGCGCGTGACCACGATGAACAAGGCGGTTGAAGACAAGTTTGAAAAGGCGCTGATGATGTACGCCGGCGACATGAACGCCGGCAACGACGGAGAGAGTTGGATCGTGTCGCGCAGCGTATATTACCACACGCTGTATCTCCGCACAGCCTATCTGGCCGTTCGCCTTTTGAAGGAAAACAAGGACTACGAGGGAATCATCCGAATCTGCCGCCGGGCGCTGGACGTCGACGCGTTCGACGAGACGATGCACCTGGAACTGATGGAAGCGCTGGTCAAAACCAACCGCAGCAACGAGGCGCTCGTGCAGTACCGCCACGCGACAAACCTGCACTACAACTACCTCGGGATGCGGCCGCCGGAGAAGATTCAAAACTTTTACAAGCAAATCATCCAGGCCGACCAGTCGCTCGGGATGAACATCGACAGCATCCGCAAATCATTGCAGGAGAACGACCCGACCAACGGCGCGTTCATCTGCGAATACGCGATTTTCAAGGACATTTACCAACTGCTGATGCGCAACTTCTCGCGCCTCGGCAACAACATGTTCCTGGCGATTGTGATGCTGTCGGCGTCGGACGGGCAGATGATCGAGCCGCTCGTGCTGGACGGCGCGATGCGATTGCTGCTCAACGCGATGATTTCCAGCCTGCGCAAGGGCGACACGGTGACGCGTTACAGCCCGTCGCAGTACGCGCTGCTGCTGCCGTCGGTCAGCTACGAAACGGGCCGGATGGTCATGGAACGGATCCGGAACGCGTTCTACCGCCAGTGCGTCGATTCGTCGATGACGCTGTCGTATAAGTTGGGGCCGGTCGAGGATACGTAATAGGGACACGGGATGACGATGAAGGATCCCTCCTTTGCCTGCGGGGCAAGGGAGGGATTTTGGTTTTGGGTGGGGAGGAGGAACGGGGTAGGAACGGAGGAGGCGTGTTCTTTCTTTTCGGGGGAAAAGAAAGAACCAAAGAAAAGCCTTTTGGGGGCGGGGCGGTGAAACTATATGCATCCCATCTTTGCTTGCGGGAGGGATTTCACGATATAAGGCCATCCCGCCGTGAGGCAAAAAAGACGGGATATCAATGGAGACTGGAGCCGACAGGGTAAACGCGTGATTTGTCCAACCCGGAGAGCTCGGAGGCCAAGGCTTCGCAACTTTCCATCATTTTTCGGCGACATGCGCGCCGAAAATGCGCAGATTCCAAAGGCGCGCCGGAGGAATCTGGACGCCCGCCTGAGGCACCCGAAAACGCCGCAGCGTTTTCAGACCGAACCCCTCCCCTTCCCTCACGCCTCCACCCACGTCCCCGGCGCTTCCTTCGCCCGGATCGCGAGGCCCAGCGCGTCGATCGCGCGCAGCGTGTCTTCACGCGGCACGTGCGCTTGCCCGGTGCGGAAAAACTGCACCATTTCCATAATGAACGGCTTGAAGAAATCCGACTGCAGTTCCAGCGCGCGGTTGCCGTCGTCCATGCAGAGGTTCATCGAATACGGGCTGCCGTGCAGGAAGCCGGAGACGGTCGCCTGACGGCCGTCGGCGAACGACAGGAGCAGCGTGTAGAAGTCTTTCGCCGGCACGTACTGCGCGCGGACCGCGGGCGCGCCGAAAAGCATCATCAGCGGCTCGATCTGGTGGATCGCGTAGCTCGCGAGCGCGCCGGGGCCCCAGGAGGCGACCGCGCGGATCGAGGCGCGGTTGATCGTCTGGTACTCCTTCGCAAAGCGCAGCGCCGAGCAGGTGTAACACGGCGTGCCGGCCGCGTCCGCGACGGCGAAGATGCGCCGCGCGGCGGCGCCGTCGGGCGCGAAAGTTTTGTCGACATACGTCGGCTTGCCCGAGGCGAGCGCGATCCGGCACAGCGGCTCGTGCATCTCCGCGTTGTCCGGCGCGAGCACGACAAGCGCGTCGCTGCGGTCGATCAGCGCTTCGATCGAGTCGCAGCGCTCGACGCCGTTCGCTTCGCACCACGCGCCGTTCGACCGGCCGCCCGCGTGCGGGCTGTCCACGCTGGCGTACGCGGCGGCGACGCGCAATTCGCCGCCGCTCGCGTCACGGATCCAGCCCGGATAGCTGTTCGCGTGCCAATTGTCGAGATAATAGTCGATGAACCCGATGTTCATGGATCGATGCCCACCCTTACTTCATGGTGCGCCTCCGCGGAATCATAGATCGCCTGCATGATCGCCGACGTGATGACCACGGTGTCGATGTGCGACGGCAGCTTCTCGCGGGTCTCGACGCAGCGCAGGAACGCGTCGATTTCGTTTTGGAACATGTCGCGGGTCTTGAACTCCGGCTTATAGGAGACGAGCGCGCCGTTCTCGGCGGTATAGACGGTAAAATCCGCGCCGTACGAAAGGCGGATGCCCGCCTTATCGCCGATGAAGTCGATGTACATCTCTTTGACGCCGATGTTTTGCGCCCACGCGCCGTGCACGGTGATCGTCGGGCCTTCGGTCCGCACCAGCGCGGTCACGGAGTCGTCCACGTCGTACGTGCCGGAAAAGTCCGGCGGGCCGGCCCACATTTCTTTGTAGGCGTAGTTTTCCATGTCGCGCCCGAGCCGGACGAACGCCTCGCCGGAGACGGTCAGCGGCTTCGGATCGTTGCAGCAGTACATGACGATATCAAGGAAATGCACGCCCCAGTCGATCAGCGCGCCGCCGCCCGCGACCGCGTGCGTCGTGAAGTTGCCGCCGAGGCCCGGAATCGACCGGTGCGCGCGGAAGCTCGCGTACACGTGGTACACCTCGCCAAGCTTGCCGCTCTGCACGTACTGGCGGATGATGTTGACCGCGTCGTTGAACCGGTTGACGACGCCGATGTTGAGGATGCGGCCCGTCTCATGGCAGGCCTTCTGCATGGCGAGCGCTTCCCGGTAGGTTCTGGCGGCCGGCTTTTCGCACAGCACATCCTTGCCGGCGCGCATCGCGTCGATGGAGATCGTCGCGTGCATGTGGTTCGGAACGCAGACCGACACCGCCCGGACCTCCGGATCGGCCAGCGCCTCGCGGTAATCGGCGATCGCCTTGCCGCAGCCGTACTTTTCGACGGCGGCAGCGGCGCGCTCCGGCAGAATATCGCAGAAATACGCGATTTCCGCGTCCGGGTTTTTCATGTAGGATGGAATGTGGGCGGAGTTCGCGATCGTTCCGCAACCGATGATGGCAATTTTCATGGCGATCGGCCCTTCCTCGCTGTTTTTTCATCAGTATACATGATCCGCCGCGCGGAAACAACCGGCGATTTCGCGAGCCGCACGGGCTGATTAAGAAGTTGCATGAATAAACAACTTTTTCGCGATATTGGTTGAAAATGGCCGAAATTGCCCGGGCCATCGCTTGCAATCATTGGCGGGGATGGTATATAATAGTATGACTGAAAATGGGATTTTCGTCGGATGAGGAGGGGCTTCTGGTGAGAAAAACCCATAGCCGGCCGGTGGTGATGCGCTCCTTTGCACTGGTACTGACGTCGATCTTCTGCCTGTTTGCCGCCGGTGCGCTTGCGGACGGATTGATGCCGATGATGCCTGAGCCGCCGGATACGCCGGTTTATTGGCAACTGACGCGCGTCGATCAGGAGCCGACGATCACCGAAAGCGCGGGGTATGCTGTCTCCTATGAGGCGGTGGGCCTCTCGTTTGACCTGTCCGACGGATTGATGGCGGAATCCATCCTGGAAAAGGACGAAACGTTTGTTTCCGGGATCGACGTTCTTTTGGAAAAAAACGGCGTGGCGCTCAAGCAAAGCTACCGCTGGAACCCGCTGCCGATTTATCTCGTCCCGGACGTTTCCTATACGTTTGATATTTCGGCGACCGAGGAAGTCGCGGGCAAGACGCTTGACACGCTGCTGCGCGGCTATTTGCAGGGTGAGGAAAAGCTGCGCGTCAGCGCGGGCGGATATGCCGGCACGCCATCCGCCGCGTCGCTGACCGTGGATCCTTCGCACACTGCGCTGTACAACGACGGCAGCATGGTCGTGTCGTTCGTGCTGCGCGAGGTGAACGGCATGTTGCGTCTGCGCGTCGCCTACACGTACGAAATGCACGGCGGGATCAAGCCCGAACCGACGCCGTTCCCGGGCTTCCTGGCGGTTCCGATGGAGGACGGCGCAAACGTGCCCGCGTTTTACGACGCGGTGCCTGGCAAAGACGGGCTGTGGGTCGTGACAACCGCGCCGGATCAGTTCCGCGCGTGGGGCTTAATGACCGGCGTCGGCCCGCACTTCTATCCCGCCGATGAGAACGGCCGCGTTGTCAAGGACATTCCGTCGGCTGACCCGGCAAAGGATTTCGTGCAGTATGTGCAGGGGTTCGTCCCGCTGACCGAGACGGACACGCCGGACGCTTACCGGCTCGTTTCGCCGGGCCTGTTCGCGTTCACCACCCGCGACGGCGAGACGATGTACCGCGCTTATGGCCGCATGAACGGAGGCCCGGCCGCCCTTTTCCCGGCGGACGGGGCGGGCGAAGTCGCGGCCGACGCGAAGCCCGTGCTGCCCGAAGAAGATTACGAGGCGTATGTCGCGGGGTTCGGCCACGCCGCGCTTGCCGCGCTGCCGCCGCACTATCAGGCGGTTGGCGGGAACGTCTATGCTTTCACCGGTCGCGACCTTCAGACGCGCTACCGCGTGTACGGCCGCCTCAACGGCGCGGAACCCGCGTTCTATCCGTCGGACGAGCACGGCGTGATCGCGCCGGACGCCAAGGCCGTAACGCCCGAGGACGATTTCGCCAACTACATCAAGGGATTTGATTCCCGCGACCCGGACTACCTGCCGGAGCCGTATTACACGGTCGCGGAAGACCTGTACGCGGTGACCGACCGGGACGGCAATCCGGTGTATCGCGTGTTCGGCATCCTGGACGGACAACCGGCGGAATTTTACCCGGCGACCGAGGACGGAAAAATCGTCGAGAACGCCGCGCCGGTCACGCCTCAGGCTGACTTTGAAGCCTATGTCAAGGGATTTGAGCCCGTCGCCATTTCGGACGACGACGCCCCGATGTTCTATGAAAAGGGCGACGCGCCCGGCGTCTGGCGGTTCACCGATGTGAACGGCGAGGCGCAGTACCGTATCTACGGATCGAAGGATCGAAGCGAGCCCGCGTTCTATCCATCGGACGCGCAGGGCAGCGTCGCGGACGACGCGCTGCCGGTGCAGCCGGAGGCCGACCTGGTGTCGATGCCGCCGCCCGCGATCAAACCGGCTCTGCCGGCCGAAACGCCGCCGTATTACCGGCCCGTCGAGGGCAAGCCGGGGCTGTATCTGATCGTCGACCGCGACGGCAACGCGCATTACCGCGCATACGGCGCGTTCGGGCGTGAGGCGCCTGCGTTCTACCCGGCCGACGCGGAGGGCAACGCGGCCTACGGTTCTCCCGCCGCCGACCCCGCGCTGGATTTTGACGCGTTGATCAAGGGATTCGGACGCGCGACGCCGGAAACGCCGCCGCCGTACTATCGGGCGGTCGAGGGCGGCCTGTACGCGTTTGACGGGCGTGACGGCGTGACGCGGTACCGTTCGTACGGACGCCTGGACGGCGCGGAGCCCGCGTACTATCCGTCGGACGCAACCGGGACGGTCGCGCCGGACGCCGCGGTTGTGTCGCCGGAAGACGATTTCACGCAATACATCAAGGGATTCGACGCGCTGACGCCGGAAGCGCTGCCGACATTCTACCGTGTCGTCCGCGAAGGGCTGTACGCGGTGGATGACCATGACGGCGTTGCCCACTACCGCGTGTATGGTATCCTGGACGGGCAGGGCCCCGCCCTCTTCCCGGCGGCTGAGGACGGAACGCCCGTCGAAGGCACGGTCGCAATCGACCCGGAGGCGGATCTTGCCGCCTACGTTGCGGGATTCCGTCCGTTCGCGATTGCGGACGCGGATGCGCCGGACTACTACGCAAAGAGTGAAACGCCGGGCCTTTGGCTGTTCACGGACGTGGACGGCGTGACGCAATACCGCGCGTACGGCTCGCTGGACGGCGGTCTGCCGGGCTTCTATGCGGCGAACGCGGACGGTGAAGTAGTCGCGGGCGCGCTGCCGGTGAACCCGGCGGATGATTATGCGGCGATGCCGCCGCTGACCCTCACGCGTCTGACGCCGGACGCTGTTCCGCCGCATTATCAGCAGGTGGACGGTACGCCGGGCCTGTACATGTTCCGGGACAAGGAAGGCGTCGCGCAGTTCCGCGCGTACGGCGCGTTCGGCAGCGGCGAGCCAGGGTTCTTCGCGTCGGACGCGGAAGGAAACGCTGTGTTTGGCGACGAGCCTGCGGATCCCGCCCAGGAATACGCGGCATACGCCGAAGGCTTTACGCCGGCGACACCCGAAGCCGGGGCCATGCCGCCGCACTACACGATCGTTGGCGAAGGCGGCGGGCTGTACCAGTTTGAAAACCGTGAAGGCGAGAAGGTCTACCGCGTATACGGCGCGTTCGACGGACAAGCGCCCGGTTTCTATCCGGCGGACGGTCAAGGGAATGTGACGGGCGTCGTGCCCGTCGCGCCGAACGACGACATCGCGCTGTTGCCGACGCCGTACGGGAAGCTCGTGGCGACGCCCGCGCCTGCGGTGACGTCCGGCGCAACCGGCGTCACGAAGCATTATACGCCGGGACCGGAAGCGACCGGCTATTTGGGCGCGGTGCAGCCGTCCGCCGGCGCGACGGATCCCGCGGCCACGGTACGGACAAGCATCACGGCGGGCCCGGGGCCGACCAATTATACCGGCGCGGTGCAGCCGTCCGCAGGCGCGACGGATCCCGCAGCGACGGTGAACACCGAAATCACGCCCGGGCCGGGCGCGACCGATTACACGGGCGCGGTACAGCCGTCCGCGGGCAATACGGATCCCGCCGCGACGGTAAACACGGACATCACGCCCGGGCCGGGCGCGACCGATTACGCGTCAACGGTGGAACCGAGCGCGACACCGGCGGGTACGGACGCGACCGCAGTTGCGCAGCAGCAAACGCCCGCCCCAACCGAAACGGCCACCGAGGTTTCCGCGCAGGGCACGGCGACCGTGGAACCGTCCGAAACCAACAAGGCGCAGCAGGACCCGAACGCAAACGGCATGTCCGTGCTGTTCATCGCGCTGATCGCGGCGGGCCTCGCCGGCATCGGCGGCGCGGTGTGGTTTGTGGTTTCGAGGCGCAAGAAGTGACGGGGGAACGGCCAAAGGGCGCTGCCCTTTGGAATCCCGCTTAAGGGCCATTGGCCCTTAAGAATCCCTTCTTTGGGGCTGATACCAGAATCCTCCCGCCTTGAGGCGTAAA
>JAVBOQ010000342.1:0-3179 GCA_031550455.1 Eubacteriales bacterium | reverse complement strand
CGTATCTGGCGATTGACAACCTGGTGCAGCGGACAGCGGTCATCGAGTCCGGCGGCGCTTCGACCCAGCATGCCGCCGAGGCTGTGATCATGCGAAAAGAAACGCTGACCACCGCGGAAGGGCTGACCAGCGTCAAGTATTTCGCCGAGGAAGGCGAATGGATCCGAAAAGGCGCGAAGATCGCCGAGATCTATCAGTCGGGCGCGACCAAAACCGAAGAACACAGCCTGCGCAGGGTGCGGGAGCAGATCCGCGGCCAGCTCAAAACAAAGCTTGCGGCGGATTACGGCGATCAGACGCTCAAGCGCCAGGAGTCGCAGTTGATCGAGTACGCGCACGCGCTTGAACTGCTGGTGCGCGGCAATCAGCCGGGCAATCTGCTGAACATTGAGCGTCAACTGCAGTCCGCGCTGTCGACGCGGCACAGCTACCTTCGGACAAAGTTCAGCGGAGACCAAACGCTGACCGGCATGTTCAACGAAGAAGCGACGCTGATCAAGAGCATCGAGACCTGGACCAACACGCGGCTGGCGGAGTCGGACTGCCTTGTCAGCTTTTATACCGACGGCTACGAATCGATGCTCGACGCCGACCGGTTCGAGACAATCACCGCGGCCGAGGTGCGCGATGTGCTCTCCGGCGCGCCGCCGACCAGCACCGCGGTACAGCGCGGCAGAACGCCGGTGCTGCGCGAGGTGCGGCCGACCGGCTGGTATTTGCTGCTGATGAGCCGCGACCAGGGCTGGAAGCCGGTCGACGGCCAGACCTACAAGGTCAAACTGTCCGGGCTTGACAACCTGGTGCTCGACTGCACCGTGACCGCCTCGTCGCGGTCGGGCAACGAGCTGTTAGTGCGCATGACGGTCACGGGCGATGTGAAACCGGTGTTGAACCTGCGCGTCGCGCGCGCCGAGGTCGGCGAGGATTATGTGGCTGGACTGAAGGTTCCGACCACCGCGCTGTACCGGCAGGGCGGCCAGATGGGCGTCGTCCGCACGGACGAAGGCGGCGTGTTCGTGCCGATCGAATTGATCTCTCAGGACAACCAGTACGCCATCATCCGGCCACTGTCCGCCGGGGCGCTCTGGGAAGGCCAGAAAATCAAGGTGTTTTAACGATGCATAACGACGCGGCAAACATCATACAAAATACCTTGGCGATCCGTGCGGAGCTTTCGCGCCTCGCGCGCGACCCGGCCCGCCCGCCGGCGCTTCTGCCGGTGACGAAAACGCAGCCCGCGGAGCGCGTATTGGCGCTTCGCGACGCGGGGATCGACGCGATCGGGGAGAACCGCGTGCAGGAAATCTTGGAAAAATACCCGGCGCTTAACGGCGATTTTTCGTTTCACCTGATTGGCAGGTTGCAAACGAACAAAATTAAATATATAATAGACAAGGTATGCCTGATTCAGTCGCTGGATCGCTGGCCGCTGGCCGAGGCGCTGAACGACCGCGCGGCGCGCGCGGGTCTTGTCGTTTCCGCGCTGGTCGAGGTGAATATTGGCGGCGAGCCGCAAAAAGCCGGCGTCGCGCCGGACGAGTTGGAACCGTTCCTGCGCCGTTGCGCCGGGTTGCCCGGGGTGGCGATCCGCGGGCTGATGGCCGTGATGCCGGCGGCCGAAAATCCTGAAGCGCTCCGGCCGCTGTTTGCGGGGATGCGTGTGTGGTTTGAACGGATGCGCGCGCTCTCGGTTCACGGCGTCGCCATGGACGAGCTTTCGATGGGGATGTCTCACGATTACCGGGTCGCCGCGCAGGAAGGCGCGACGATCGTTCGCATAGGGTCGGCGATTTTTGGCGAAAGGGCGCTCGCGGAGCGCCGCCAGCATGAGGAGGACAACGATGGCGTTTCGTGACGTATTGCACTCGATCGGTCAGATGGTCGGGTTATACGCGGATCGTGATTCCGGCTACGAAGAGCAGACCGACGAGGCGTACGACGAATATGAGCAGCCGCAGGAAGACGCGTACGAGCCGGTTGCGGATTCTGAACCCGGCTATACGTCCGGCTACGGCTCAGGCGACTCCTATGTCCGCGCGGGGGCGAAGCTGCGCCCGCCCGCGCCGCGCCGCGCGGAGGAGTCCTCGTTCATCGACAACCTGCTCGGCAGAAACCGCGGATCGCGCGGGCAGCAGGAGCCGCAGCCCGCGCCGCGCCAGGCGCCGCGGCCGGACAACGTGCTGCGCATGCCGACGCGGGACGAGCGCGGCCGCGCTGATGACTCCGCGCAGGATGCGCACGATCCGCGCGCCAGCACGATCATTTTCTGCGTGCGCCGCAAGGACGACAGCTCGCAGATCATCGAGTACCTGCTGACCGGCATCAACGTCATCGTGAACTTCGAAGAGGTGGACGACGCGCTTTGCCAGCGCGTGCTTGACATGATCAGCGGCGCGTCCTTCGCGCTTCGCGGCACGGTCGCGCGCATATCGCACCGGAATTACCTGATCGCGCCTTCCGGCGTGGACATCGTCCGGGGCGAGGCGCAGCAGCCGCGCGACGACAGAAACGGGACCTACGGCGTCCGGTAAAGGAGCACTATGCTGTTTGGCATTTTTCAGGGCATCAGCTATTTTCTGACGATTGTCCGGTACCTGTTGCTGGCGTACTGCGTCCTGAGCTGGTTTATGCCGCCGTATCGCGGCATCATGAAGACGCTGTCGCGGTTCGTCGACCCGCTGTTGCGGCCGATCCGCAACGTCTTGTACCGGTTCGCGAACCGGATGCCGATCGACCTGTCCGCGCTGATCGCGTTTTTCCTGCTGGAATTGCTTTCACGGCTTGTCTGGCAGGTGTACTTCTGGATTCGGTGATGCAGACGGATCGCGCGTGCGAGCGGAGAATGGCCGAACTGGCCGCGCGCGCCGCGAAAACCGGCGCGCCGCAGCGGACAGGCTTTCTGACGCCGGCGGAGCGGGCGCAGGCTGATATCTGCGCGCGGCAGGCGGGCACAGCGCTGTTCACGTTCGGCGGCACGGAAGACGCGGAACGGCGCGTCGTGGCCTTCGCGGACGCGGACTGGACGCCCGAATGGCCGGTTTGCTGCGTTCGGATCGAATGGAACGCGAAGTTCGGCGATCTCGGCCACCGGGACATCCTGGGCGCGTTGCTGGCGCTCGGCATCGACCGCGAGAAGGTCGGCGACATCCATCCGGGCGGCGGACAGGCGCATGCGTTCA
>JAVBOQ010000051.1:0-9122 GCA_031550455.1 Eubacteriales bacterium | reverse complement strand
GCGTGGTTTGTGGCGGCGGTGAACAAGGTGCTGAACGTCGCGCCTTCTTCGACAAATTCGCGCATCAGCAGGTTGAACATGACGGTCGCGATGCCGCGCTTTTCGTACAGCGGGTCGGTGCAGATGCCGGTGAAGAATCCGCGGCCGCTATCCTGCAGGTCGATCGGGCCGGTGAACGCGACGATCTTTTTTTCGTGCGTCGCGACGATCAGGGGCCGCGGGCCTTCGGGTACCTTGCCGTTTGGCAGGAAGCGGATGTCGGTCGTCGGCGCGCAGGCCTTCCAGGAGGCGATTTCGGTCGCGATGGAACTGCGCCAATACTCGGACGGGATGCGGTCGCACATGCCGTCGTAGTCGTAGTCGAGCCACGGGTCGTACCGCCCGGTGAAGATGCCCTGCCAAGCGAGCCGGGTGCGCAGTTGCGATATCTCCGGCTTCCAGACATAGTCGGCGAGGTTTAAATACATCGCGACCTCGCGGTGGTGTTCGGCGAACCCGTGCTGAACGAGGAAATTGTATCCGTCGCAGTCTGTGTCGATGCCCGGCGCGTTGTTGTGGTCATGGCCGGGCGTACCCGGGACTATCCAATCGATGTTGAGCGGGTTTAAGCCGGAAACGGCGATCGTCCGCTTGCCGTCCGCGCGGAACCGGCCGGACAGCTCGGTCAGCAGCGCGTTGCCGATGCCGCGCCGGCGCAGCGCGCGGTGCACCATGATCAAGGTCAGGAAACCCGGCGTGTTTTCATGCGTTTCCTTTGCCAGAAAAATCTTCTTGCACAGCCCGTAAATGAACCCGACGGCGACGCCGTCCTGCTCCGCGACGAGGCAATAGCGCGGGTTGTGGTTCGGATCGCCCAGGAATTTGGTCTTGAAGTACGCCTCGGTCAACGGGCGGTACACCACCTCGCCCGCGTTGACGCAAAGATTCCAGATGTCCACCAGCGCGGGGAGGTCGGAAAGGGAAAATTCACGAACGGTCATACAGTAACCCTCCATTCATTGGTTCCGTGTCAGCTTCTGAAACCCGCCGCGGCCGCGCGCGCCTTGCGGCGTTTTCGTTCAACGACCACGACCATCATCACGACGGTAACAAGGTACGGCGCCATCGCCGTCAGGTTGGAATTGAACCCGACAGATTGCAGCCGAAGCCCCAGCGCGTCGATGAAGCCGAACAGCAGCGCCGCCAGAAACGCGCGCGGCGGACTGGCCGCGCCGAAGATCACGCACGCGACCGCGATGAACCCGCGCGACGCGCTCATGCCCTCGGTGAACATCGTCAGGTAGCCGAGCGACAGGTGCGCGCCCGCAAGCCCTGCAAACACGCCGCACAAAACCGACGCGAGGTACTTCATCCGCGCCGGGTTGACGCCAGCCGAACGCAGCGACGCCGGGTGTTCGCCCGCGGCGCGCAGCCAGAAGCCCTGCGGCGTTCTGTAGATGAACACCCAGCAGAGGAATACCAGCAGCCAACTGACGTACACCAGCAGCGTGTTGCCCGACAAAAGCGGGCCGATCACCGGCACGGATTCGAGTGCGGGCCAGGTAAACTTTGGCAGCGGCACGATGCCTGGGTTGGAAAACGCGCCCTTGACGCCGAAAATCGTCCTGAGCAGGAACACGGTCAGGCCGCCCGCGAAGATGTTCAGCGCGACGCCGATGATGAACTCATCGCTCTTGAACTTCACGACGAACACGCCGAAAAACAGCCCGAGCAGCACGCCGCAGATCAGCGCGGCCGCGAGGCCGCCGACCCAACTGCCCAGGAAATAGCTGCCGACAACCGCGAAGAACGCGGAAGCCAGCATCATGCCGTCCATGCCGATGTTCATGATGCCCACGTGCTCGGTCATCAGCACGCCAAGCGCCGCGAGCACAATCGGCGTCGCGGTGCGCAGCGTGTTTTGCAGGAGGGCGATCGTGAAAACGTCGGCCATGGAACCTCCTTGGGGGAATGTGTGGAGGGGACGCCAAGGGGCTCCGCCCCTTGGATCCCCGCCAAAGGGGCTAAACCCCTTTGGAAACCCTGCTTGGGGCGCAGGTACCCTTTTTCCCTTCCGCCATGAGGCGACAAGACGGGATTCCAAAGGGATGATATCCCTTTGGTCAGGGGTCAAGGGGGCTGAAAGCCCCTTGCGTTCCTTTTCCCCTCTCCCTCCGCTTCTCCCGCCTCTCCATCATCGCCTTCGCGATGCCATTCTCGGCGGCCATGAAGAAGATGATGATCGACTGCATAATGAGGATCAGCTCGGACGAAATGCCGACCTTGAGCTCCATCGCGGTGCCGCCGATTTTCAGCGCGGCGAAGAACAGGCTCATCAGCACGATGCCGACCGGGTCATACCGCATGATCATCGCGACCAGCATGCCGTCGAAGTAGAACTCGTTCGACAGCGACGTGATGAACCGCTTGTGCAGGCCGTAGACCTCGAACAGGCCGACCAGCCCGCAGATCGCGCCCGACAGCACCATCGCGGCGATGGCCAGCCGGTCGGTTTTGATGCCGGCGTAGCGCGCGAACCGCGCGTTCTGCCCGGTCAGTTTCATTTCAAAGCCGGTAACCGACCGCTTCATCAGGTACCAGACAAGCAGCGCGATCGCGGCGGCGTACAGCGCGCTCGACGTTAAGTTGCTCAGCGGGATCAGCCGCGGGAACACGAACGCCTTGTCGATCGCGTTCGTGCCGGAGGCGATGCCTTTGTCGGCGGTGCGCAGCGGCCCGTTGGCGAGAAACGTGCAGAAGTAGATCGCGGCGGAGTTGAACATGATCGTCGTGATGACCTCGTTGACGCCGCGCTTGACCTTGAGCCAGCCGGGGATCAGCGCGTACAGCCCGCCGGCCGCGGCCGCCGCGGCGAACGCCAGCGGCACCGCGACAAGCGGCGGCCATCCCGAAAGGTTCGCGCCGACCAGCGCGGCCGCCAGTCCGCCCAAGAACAACTGCCCTTCGCCGCCGACGTTGAAGATGCCCGCCTGCGCCGCGACCGCCATCGCGAGACCTGTCATCGACAGCGTGGCCGCCCGCGCGAGCGTATTGCCGATCGCGCGCTTCGCGCCGAGCGCGCCTTCGATCAGCGCGCCGTACCCGGCGACCGGGTTGTTGCCGGTGACCGCCATCAGGAAAGCGCCGACGAGCAGCGCCAGCAGCACGCTGGCCGCCAGCGAAACGGCGTACTGCCATCCAATCTTTCGGCGCTTTGGCAAAAGCGCTCGGAGCGACCGTATCATCGCGCGCCGGCCCCCTTTTCGCCGGTCACGCCGCCGGTCATGTAGTAACCGATATCGGCCTTTTCAATCGTTCCGGCGGCAAACTCGCCGGTGATCCGGCCCTCAAAAATCGTCATGATCCGGTCGGACAGGCGGAATATTTCGTCCAGGTCGGCGCTGACCAGCAGGATCGCGCAGCCGGCGTTGCGCTTGTCAAGGATCGCGCGGTGGATGAACTCGATCGCGCCGATGTCCACGCCGCGCGTCGGCTGCGCGACGACCAGCGCCGGCGCGTCGAACGAAAATTCCCGCGCGACGACGACCTTTTGCAAATTGCCGCCGGACAGCGACCCGGCAGGCACGGAGACGCCCGCGCCGCGCACGTCGAACGCGCGGAACAACCCTTCCGCGTAGCTGCGCGCCTCCTTGCGCCGCAGATGGACGCGGAACCGCGCGAAACGCTTCTCGCGCTGGCGGCCCGCGATCAGGTTGTCGGTCACGTCGGCCTTTGCCGATACGCCGGTGCGCAGCCGATCCTCCGGGATGTGCGCAAGGCCCATCGCGCGGATCGCGCCGGGCGATTTGCCGTCCGCGCGCGCGCCGAGAACGCGCACCGCTCCGCCGCGCAGCGGCCGCAGGCCCGTGATCGCCTCGAGCAACTCACTTTGGCCGTTGCCTTCGACGCCCGCGATCCCGAGGATTTCGCCGCGCCGCACCGACAGCGTCACGCCGCTGACCGCGGAAAGCCCGCGGTCGTCGAGAACCTGCAGGTTCGCTGCCTCAATCGCCGCGCAGCCTTCCGTTTCCGCGCGAGACAGCTCGCCGAAGAGCATTTCGCCGCCGACCATCATCGACGCAAGGTCGCGCTCGGTGACGTCCTTCGTGTCCCGCACGCCGATCAGGCGGCCCTGCCGCATCACACCGACGCGGTCTGACACCGCCTTCACCTCATACAGCTTGTGTGTGATCAGGATTACGGTGATGCCCTTCTCGCGGACGATGCGCCGGATCACGGCGAACAGCTCGTCCGATTCCTGCGGCGTCAGCACCGCCGTCGGCTCGTCAAGGATCAGCACACGCGCGCCCCGGTGCAGGGTTTTCAATATCTCGACGCGTTGCTGCACGCCCAATGGAAGCTGCCCGACACGCGCCGACGGATCGGCCGAAAGGCCATACCGGGCGACCAGGTCGCGCACATCCTGCTCCGCCTTTTGAAAATCGTACAACCCGAACCGTTTCTTCGGCTCGCGGCTCAGCGCGATGTTCTGCGCGACGGTGAACGACGGTACGAGCATGAAATGCTGGTGCACCATGCCGACGCCCATCGCGATCGCGTGCGCCGGGCTGAATTTGCGCACCGCTTCGCCATGGACAAACACCTCGCCGCGCGTCGGCTCGCACAGCCCGTACAGCACGTTCATCAGCGTCGACTTGCCCGCGCCGTTCTCGCCGACCAGCGCGAAGACCTCGCCGGGACGGATGTCGAGCGACACGTCATCGTTGGCGAGGACGCCGGGGAAACGCGTCGAGACGTGCGCGAAGGACACGGCGGGCATGGGCAGGGGGAGCACCTCCTTGGCGGGGGATGGAGGAAGAGAGCAAAGAAAAGCCATTTTATGGGCCTTTGCAGGTTTTCTTGGGTGGGGTTTTGAAGGAGGGTCTTCTTTTTTCGAAAAGAATACCCTCCCTCAACGTCCCCTCACACATCCACCGTCAGCGAAAGCAGCGGCGCGTGCTGCTGGGCGCCGTAGACATCTGTCTCGCCCAGGTCGCCGGAGCAGATGGGGCGGACAATCGTGATCTTGATGGCGTTTGCGGGCTCGAAGTTGATGATGTTGATGATCTTGTCCGGCGTGATCCGGTACAGGCCGCAGACGACCGATTCATTGATCGCCTTCGCGTCGCGGACGCGCTCGAACCACTCGCGCGAGCTGAACATGATGTCCAGCGTCAGCTCGTACGGGCCGGAATTCTTGCTGCGGATGATGCCCGCGATCTCGGGGAGCGTTACTTTCATGGGGCATACCTCCTGGGGAAAGTTGGGGGTGACGCCGGAGGACGCCGTCCGCCAGACGTCGTAAGCCTCAAGAAGGGAGCCAAAGCGCTGAAGCCGAGCGCCGCCAGTGGCGGATGCAGCGAGGCGAAAGCGGCGTTCGAGCACAGAGCGATGACCGCGTAGCGGGCAGCGCGACAATGCCGAACACGCGGAACCCCTGGGCGTCCCTCACACCTCCACAAACGCCACCGGGAACAGCGCGCAGGGGTCGTCCACCTCGATCAGGTGATAGACGCTGAACACGTACACCTCACCCGCGTGGAAATCGCTCGGCGAGTAGGGGAACGCGAGGTTTCCGGCGGTGGCGCGGCGGCCCGGGTAGCCATAGTGCAGCATCGTCGAGCGGGCGAACGCGCAGATCGTGTCGGCGTGGGCCTGCGTGTCGGCGACGGCCTCGATGACAAGGCCGAGCTCGTGCCCGTCGATGACCCGGTTCGGCTCAAGCGCGCCCATGACGCCGTCGCGGCCGTACACGAGAAAGTTCAGCGTGTACTCGAACGACGCGCCTCTGAAGTTGTCGGCGACGCGCTCGCGGACGCCCGCGATGATCGTGTCGATCTCGCGCAGCATCACCGGGTCGCGCGTACCGGCGATCGACACCGTGCGGAAGCCGATCCTGCGCGCGCCTTCCAATTTGACTGTGTACGGGTCGGACGCGATGAATTTGCTGCCGGTCACGCGCGTGATGCTGTCCGTTTCCTGCGTGAACACCGTCTCGCGCAGGTCCAGCGAGCCGCCCGGGCCGGGCAGCACGTACGGGTTGGTCTTTTCGTACAGCGTGTGCGCCGCGACCGAGGCGACGGTACACTTGCGCGCCGGGTTCAGTGGCTCCAGCCGGAAAGACCCGTCGCCGATGTAGCCGAACATGCAGTCAGAACCGCTGCCCGGCGTCGCGGCGATCGACGCGCACTCGAGGATTTTGCCCGCGTGCACCGAAAGCGCATGGTCATACCCGGCGCGGACGGCAGCCGCCGCGAAGCACACCGGGTCGTACGCGCGCCCGGCCAGCACGACCTGCGCGCCGCCGTCGAGCGCCCTGATGACCGGCTCAACACCCATCTGCCCGACGATTCGCGTCGTCGCGTCAAGCAGCGCGTCGGTCAGCTCCGGCGCGGGCTCCAAAGGCCGCACACGGCCCGCGCGCATCGCCGCGCGCACCGTCTCGGCCGGTATCTCCGCGCCGATGACCGCCATCTTGAAGTGCAGGTTGTTCTCTTTCGCGATTTCCTCGATGATCTCGCGGCACCAGGCGACGTGCGGATCCGCGCCGCTGCCGCCCGCGGTGCCGATGACCACCGGCACGGCGTGCTCCATCGCGGCGCACAGCATGATCGATAAGTCGCGCTTGACCGCACCGCGGTCAGTAAAGCTGACGCCCGCGCCGAGGTAGTACGGCCCGGGGTCCGTCGATCCGGCGTCGACCGCGATCAGGTGCGGCTTGCGCGCCATCCCGGCCTCAAAGGACGCCATCGGGAAACCGTAGCCGAGGATCGCCGTGGTGGACAGGATCCGAAATTCTTCGCGCATGGAAAGGCTCCTTTCGGTGGGCGGGAGGAGGAGCGTTGGAGGACTCCGTCCTCCAAACCACCTGCCAAAGGGATTTCATCCCTTTGGAATCCCTTTGTTTCGCCTCACGGCGGGTGTATGTTGCGGTGTCCTACTATGGCATTTTCAGTTCCCTTTACTTCACGCCCACGCCCGCACCGCGCAGCGCGAGCACCCTTTGCATCTCATTATACACGATCATGTAGCCCTCGTCGACGCCCATGCCGGGCTTGGCGAGGACTTGGACGGGCTGGGTCGCCATCGCGACATGGACGCAGACCTGGGCGGAGCGGTCTGTTTCGTTGCAGGTACCGCCCTGGTACGCGGAGATGCCCTTATTTTTGCAATAGAGCACCGCTTCGGCGGTATTATGGACGGAGCCCAGGTCGGGCGTCTTGATCTGGATCATATGGCCGGCGCGGTTGTCCGCGAAATAGCATACGTCCTCGTACGTGTTGCACCACTCGTCGGCGACGATCTCCACGGCGATGCCGCGCAGGTCGAGCAGCGCGGTCAGTTCGCGCAGGTCGGTCATCTGCCGCTCGCGGCTGCCGGAGTCCATCGGGCCTTCGACGCGCAGCACGAACGGTTTGGCGGCCTGTTCAAGCTTTGCGCAGTAATCGGCCATCGCGGCGTAGTTTTCGTTGCCGAACGCCTGGCCGATCGTGCCGTAACAATCGATGTGCAGCACCGGCGCGTACCCGTCCGACAGCCGCAGCGCGAGGATCCGATCGCGCAGCCACGCGACGTATTCGAGCAGAAGCCCGCCGTCCGCGCCGAGCTTGGATTTCATGTTATTGATCAGCGCGTGCGTCAGCACCTGCGCGCCCTTCATGATCATCTTGTCCGCGTTGTCGTACCGGTTGTCGCCCGACTGCGTGAAGATCGGAATCATTTCGCCTATGACTTCCGTGCCGTATTCCGAGGCGACGACGTCGCACATGTTGAGCCGCTTCGCCTTCGCGACCGCGTCGAGGATCGCCTGAGACAGCCCGTACCGGATCGCGGTGTGCAGCGGTTTGCCGTCCACACGCAGCGATTCGAGCCTGATGCACAGCCGCCGGAACCCGTCGGCCTCCTCGCCGACCAGCGCCGGGGCGACGTGCTTTTCAATCACCGGGATGAAATCCTCGGCCAGGAACAGCGGGTCGCGCCCGCCCGCGCCGGAGTATTGCACCGCCGCGCAGTCGCCCCAGCCGATTTCGCCGTTTTCCAGCACCAGCAGCACCGAGATCGACTCGCCGGCCTGCCGCACCGCCGAAAATCCGGGCGTCACCGGCCCGCCGCGGTACGTCGATCCGTCCGCCTCGGCACCGGCCTTGATCGCCTTCTGGTCGTCAAAGAAAAATCCGGTGCGCCCCGGCGCGCAGATGAGTTTGGTGATGCGCATAAATGCTCCTTTCTGGAGGAGGGACGCAAGGAGGACTCCGTCCTCCTTGACCTCCTGCCAAAGGGGTTAAACCCCTTTGGAAACCCTGTTTGGGGGATGAATGCTTGATCTTCCCGGCCCGCTACCGCGGCCTTCCGACCAGCCGCCCCTTGCTGATGGCGTAAATGTCGTCGATGACCATCTGGAAGCTGATGTCGCGCTTTTCGGCCCGGGCGCGCTCCTCGATCTTTTCGCGGTGGAAGTCCTTGAGCGCGGGCGTCAGCGGCAGGTTCGCGGCGTCGAGCAGGCGGATCGCGCCGGTATTGTCGCGCGCGGGCAGGATTTTGCCCGCGTTGATGCGGCTGGGCGCGAACGGGATGTCGAGCACGCCCGCCTGGAACGCGCGGACGGCGCCGGCGGCCGCGTCGCCGTTGCCGAGTTCGAACACCTTGTCAAGGATGCAGCGCACCTCTTCGCGGATCACGTCGATTTCCTTCGCGAGCGCCTCGCCGTCCGAAAACCGCTGGTCCGCAAGCATCGAGATGACCTGCTTTGTGCAGCGCAGGCCCTGCGCGTTGGCCTCTTTTGTCGGCACGCCGATCGCCTCGTGCGGCGTCTTGACGATGACTTTGGTCGCCTTGGAAAGGGCCGCCGCCGCGCTGCCCCACGAAATGACGGCGAACGCCTTCGCCTCGTCCGCCGGGAAGCCGCCCATCCACTGGTGCAGCACCGTCGTGACCTCACAGGCGTACCCGAATTGGGTCAGGTACTCGTTGGTCAGCGCCTCGAGCGAGCGGATCGCCGCGACGTCCTGCAAGAGGTTGCCGCACTGGCCGTACCCGACCGTGATGTTGCGCACGCCCTGCTCGGCCGCCAGCAGCGCCTCGAGGATCGCGACGGCATGCGACACGCACGGCGGCACCAGCGTGCCGGTCAGCGGCCCGAACGG
>JAVBOQ010000157.1:0-4389 GCA_031550455.1 Eubacteriales bacterium | reverse complement strand
GAAAGCCCGCTGGCCGAGCACAAAATGCCCGACAGCGTGCTTGGCGCGGTGCAATTGCTCGACGAGCTGTCGCTGCAGTTTGACATCATCGACGACTCGATGCCGATCGAGTGGTACAAGCTGATCATTCTGCCAGACGACTTTCGCGCGACCGAGGCGTTTCAGGCGCGGCTTGGCGCCTATGTCGGGCGAGGCGGGCGTGTGCTGGCGTTCCACAAGGGCGGAATGGACGAGGCGAACCGGCATCCGGACTGTTTCCGCGTGCGGTTCTTTGGCGACGCGGAGAAGTATCCTGACTTCATCGTCGCGGAGGGCCCGTTGGCGGCCGGGTTGGAGCCTGATAACGAGTACGCGGTTTATCAGCAGGGCGCGCGGATCGTGTCCGTCGGCGCGGAGCCCGTGCTGACGGCCCGCGCGCCGTACTTCAGCCGCACCGGCGAGCATTTCTGTTCGCACAGATACACGCCGTCGGCCAAGGGCGAGGCGTACCCGGTGGCGTTCCGGAACGGAAATGTCCTTTTGTTTTCCCATCCAATGTTCTCGCAATACCGGGACAACGCGCCGCTGTGGGTCAAGCGGATCGTTCAAAACGCGCTTGACATGCTGCTGCCGGACCGGCTTTTGCGCCACGACGGCGCATCGACTGTTTCGGTGCAGCTTCTCGAGCAGCCGGAACAGCAGCGATACTGCGCGCACATTTTGAGCTACATCCCGGTGCGCAAGTCCGCGACCATCGACATCGTCGAGGAGCGGACGCAGGCGCGCGATCTGACGCTGACGCTGAACCTGCCCGGCGGGTTTGCGAAGGCGCGGATTGTGCCGGAAGGGATCGGGCTTGCGGTTTCGGGCAACCGGGTCACGGTGCCGGTCGTGGACGGATACTGCGTCGTCGAGTTGACGCGGTAGACGGCAGAAAAGGAGCGCCTATGCGTGACAGGGAGATCTTAAGAGGGCTGGCGGGCGAAATCGCGGCAATCGCGGCTCTGGACGCGCAGGACGAAAACCGGGCGCTGCACCGGGCGGTCAACAGCCTTCGGATGATCCGGCCCGTCGTGCTGATCAACGAGCTGCCGTGGAACCAGTTAAACGGCGACGGCGCACTGACGCCGCTGTGCGAGGACGAGCAACTGCGCGGCGTCGAAACGCGGTTCCGAAGGACACTGTTTCAATGGCGAAACTTTCCCGCGGACATGATTGTCGAGCCGTTTTACAGGCTGCGGCTTGACGTGCGCTACAGCCCGATCGGCGTTTCGGTCGAAGAGGACACGCTCGCCGACGACAGCGGAAACTCAATCGTTTCCCACCGGTATACGGACCAGTTTCCGGACGAGGCGTCGCTTGAAAAGCTTCTCGACGTGGCGGTTACGGTCGACCGTGAAGCGACTGAACGGGCGCGCGAGCGGCTCCACGCGATCTTCGGAGACATCCTGCCGGTGCGCGTAACCGGCGAGGTATACGCCGGGCATTTTGCGCCGTGGGACGACATTTCGATGTGGCGCGGCGTCGAGCCGGTGTATATGGACATGGTCGACAGGCCGGAGCTGCTGCACGCGCTGATGCGCCGACTGGTCGATATCCGGCTGAACGTGGTGGCCCAATTGGAAAAACTCGGCGCGCTCGACCCGGACACAGGCCCGCTGCACTGCACGCCCGCGCTGGTCGACGAACTGCCGACAAAGGTGGACGGGCCGGTGACCCGTGCCAATATATGGGGACGCGGCATGGCGCAGATGTTCGCGTCGGTGTCGCCCGCGATGCACGATGAGTTTGAGATCGCGTACATGCGGGAATTCTTCGCCGGGTTCGGGCTGGTCTATTACGGCTGCTGCGAGCCGCTGGACAAAAAGATCGACATCGTGCGGAAGCTGCCGAACCTGCGGAAAATCTCGATCACGCCGTGGGCGAACGTCCGAAACGCGGCCGAGCAAATGGGCGGCCGGTATGTCCTGGCGCGAAAGCCCAACCCGGCTGCCGTTGCGGTCGCGACGCTCGACGAGGACGCGTTGCGCGCGGACATCCTGGAGACGCTTTCGGCGTGCCGCGACAACGGCACGCCGTGCGATTTCGTGTTGAAGGACATTTCAAGCTGCGGTTACAACCCGAATACGCTGGTTCGGTGGGAGCGGGTGGTCATGGAGACGGTGCGGGGGTTTTGAAGGGGAGCGGGGGAGAGGAGACGCTGGGAGAGGGACGCTGGAACGCTGTCCCAGACCCTGCCAAAGGGGTTAAACCCCTTTGGAAACCCTGCTTTGGGGGGATGAGGTGGGGCTGCGTTTTCCAACACCCTACTCACGCAGCTCCCAAGAAGGGATTAAGGGCCATGGCCCCCTTACCCGTTCGCCTGTTCCGGATCGCGGTAAATACGCCGAACATTGCCGGTGGCCGCGTCCACGGACACTTCGTAGCGCCAGAAGCTTTCGCCGTTCGCCGCCGGGCCGTGCAGCACGATCCGCCAGTGGCGCGAGACTTCCACCATTTCGCCGGTTTCCGGGTCTTCCTCGTACACGGCCGCGAACTCAGGTTCTTGCAGCGGTTCGGCCTTGGCCGCGCCGTAGGTGTCGCGGATGGCTTTGCGCGCGATTTCTTCGGCCTCGTCAAGCGGCAGGTCATTATCGCCCGGCATGACGTGCGCATAACCGTAGCGCGCGCCCGCGTCGCGCCAGAGCTGGTCATGCAGCGCGTAGCCCTCCAGCGTCATCCGGCCGGACGCGTTCAGATGGGTTTCGCGGATCTTTTCGGCCTGGTCGTAAATTTCAAAATACGTGTTCGCCTCCGCGGCCGTCCAATGCCTTTTTTCAAGCAGCGGCTCGTCGGAAGCCGTGGGTTCCGGGCGCTTTTCATACATGTTGAAGTCGACATCCTCATAGGACTTGACCGCGCCGTCCTGCGTGATATACACCATGCGCGCGCCGACCTCCACCGGTTGCTCGCTGGGCTTGAAGATGATCTGCCACAGGCGCTCGCCGTCGTCCGAGAGGATCAGCGACCGGGCGATCGTAAACCTTGCGGCCGTTTTTTCGCTGAAGCCCTCGTCCCGAAGCGCGGCGGACGCGATGTCGACGGCCTGCTGTTCCAAAAGGTCGCCCTCAGCCGGCGCGATGTAGTGATAGTCATTGCGGCGCAGCGCGTAGCCCGCCTCGCGGATCGGCGCGGAATACGCGGCTTTCTCGGCCGGGGTCAGTTCGTCAAAATAGATCGTGTCGATCCGCTCGTGAACGGCGTCCAGCTTGCCCTTTTCGAGCAGATCCGGCGCGGCGTCAAAGAAATGATCCGAGTACCACAGGCACAGGTCGATGTCGAGCGACGGGACAAAGAACCGTACGCGGTATTCGCCGAGCGCTTCTGCGTCCTCGCCCTTCTTCGGCAGGAATTCGAACGACCACTGTTTTTCGTCCCATTCGGCCCATTGCTCGTTCTTGGTCGCGACGGTCATGTAGTCCTCCGTCCAGTCGAACCTGTCCATCGTCTCCCGCGTGACGCCGTACTTGTCCTCGATGAGCCCAAGCGCGTGTTCCAGCGCTTCCTCGCGCGTCATCTCGCCCTCCTCGGGCAGCACCCAGACGAACATGTCGGGCTTTGGATGGCCGAGATCCTGAATGAACTGGCTGTGCGCCGCTTTTTCCTCCATCGACCACCGCTCGAACGGGCCGAGCTCGGTTTCCTTGGCCTGCATCCGTTCCTGCATTTTCGCGTTGATTTCGTTCAGCCGCCGGAGCTGCGCGGGGCCCCAGGCCGGGCTCTTGAAATCGCCGGAATCAAGCAATGCCTTGTCCGCACCGTCCAGCGACCATGTGAGGCTGCGCACGCCGTCCGGCGTGACGACGGCCTCGTACTCGCCGCTGTCCACATAGAGGCTGTTCGGGATCAGCTTGATCGTCCAGACCGTTCCGCCGGACGCGTCTGTCGCTGAGGAGGCTTCCTCCCGGAATTCCTCTGTCAGATCCCGCGTCCATCCGTATTCTTTCTCCAGCGCGGCGTACGCCATTTCCACGGCGGTCTTGCGGCCAAACACGCCGATCGCGGCCGCGACCGCGGTCGCCACCAGCAGCGTCAGCACCAGCGCGGCCGCCAGCACAATCGTCCATTTTCTTTTCCGCATCGGTTCCTCTTCTTTCCGGAGCGTATCGGCCACGAGGGCTTTGAACGCTTCGGTCGTCGGCCCGTAGGTCTTTGGATTAAGCGCCTTCATAGCCCATGCCCCTTTCCTCGAGCTGTTTCGCGAGATAGCGGCGGCCGCGCGCCATCCGGGTCTTGACCGTACCTTCCGGAATGCGCAGCATCCGCGCGATTTCCCGCGTGGTGTAGCCTTCAATGTAGTGCAGCACCAAAGGCAGTCGAAACCGGACGTCAAGCGCGGCCAACGCTTCGACGACCTCCGCGTCCGATTGC
>JAVBOQ010000008.1:0-25164 GCA_031550455.1 Eubacteriales bacterium | reverse complement strand
GGACGGCATGCCCGTCGAGGTGACAGAATTCCGCGTCGACGGCCCGTACACGGACCACCGCCGCCCGGACAGCGTGTCGCCCACACCGAACCTCGCCGCAGACCTGAAGCGCCGCGACTTCACGATCAACGCGATGGCGCTGACCCGGGACGGCGAAATCATTGACCTTTTCGGTGGGCGGGCCGACCTTCTGGCCGGTTTCGTCCGGTGCGTGGGCAACCCGGACGCGCGGTTTGCCGAGGACGCGCTGCGCATCCTCAGGGCGCTTCGGTTCGCGTCGCGGCTCGGCTTCGCGGTTGATGAAAAGACGTCGGACGCGCTGATCCGCGCACGGGAGACGCTCCGGTTTGTTTCCGCCGAGCGCGTGCTGGCGGAGATGGTCAAAACAACGTTTTCGCGGGTTGACCCAAAGTATCTGTGCGTATACCAGGCGGTCATCCCGGAGCTTTCGAAGCTGTCCGCGCCGCCGCGCGACCAGAACCCCGATCCCGCCGTCCGTCTCGCGGCGCTGCTTTCCGGCCTTGACGCGCGGACGATTCTTGCGCGGCTGAAGGCGAGCCGCTCGCTGACCGAAACGGTCGCCGCGCTGGTGGAGGCGGCCGATTTGACGCCGGACGGCGACCCGGTTTCGGCGCGGCGGCTGCTTTCGCGGCTTGGCCCGGACAACGCGCGGCGGTTCTGCGCGCTTCTAGACGATCCTGTCGCGCTCGCGGCGGTCGAGGCGGCGCTGGCCCGCGGCGACTGCTACAGCCTGTCGCGGCTCGCGGTCGGCGGAGACGATTTGAAAGCGTCCGGGCTGGGCGGAAAAGATATTGGCGGCGCGCTGAACACGCTCCTTGACAAAGTCATCGACGGCGTTTTGCCAAACGAACGCGCCGCCCTGCTTTCGGATTTTTTTGACAGCCGCCACGCGCCATGATATAATACATTGTTTAATTCATGAAGAAGGATGGGATGCTATGGTTACGCGGAGCGACAAGCTGCTTGCGCTGGTTCGTGAGGCGGACGCGCGGGCGGCGTTGGTGCATAAGCCGTCGAATATCCGCTGGCTGAGCGGTTACACGGGCGAAGGCCTGCTGCTGGTCGGCGAAGGGCTTCGCGCGATCGTGACGGACTTCCGCTATACCGAGCAGGCCGAGCGGCAAGCGCCCGGGTTTTCGGTGCATATGACGTCGGCCGCGATGCCGCACGAGAAGCTCGCCGCTGAACTCTTCGGCGGGGCTTCTAAAATCGCGTTTGAAGACGATTATGTCACGGTGCGCGATCTGACGAAGCTCAGGGCCGCGATGCCGGACGCCGATTTTGTCCCGGTCAACGGAAAGGCGGAGCTGCTGCGCCGGGTCAAGGACGACGACGAAATCGCGCTGATCGAAAAGGCGTGTCAGATCACGTGCGAGGCGTTCGAATATATCCTCGGGTTCATCAAGCCGGGCGTGACCGAGTTTGAAATCCGCGTGGCGCTGGAAAACGCGATGATCCGCTTCGGCGCGGAAAAGCCGTCGTTCGACACGATCATCGCGGCCGGCGCGAACGGCTCTCTGCCCCACGCGATCCCGGGCGCTTACGCCGTGAAGGCGGGCGAGATGATCACGATGGACTTCGGCGCGAAATACGCCGGTTACTGCGCCGACTTCACACGCACCGTCGCGGTCGGCGCGCTTTCCGATGACAAGCGCCGTGTGTACGACACAGTGCTCCGCGCGCAGCTTGCCGCGCACGACGCGATCCGCGTGGGCGTCCGCGGCCGCGATGTCGACAAGGTCGCGCGCGACATCATCGACGCGTCCGGCTATCAGGGCCGCTTCGGTCACGGCCTGGGCCACTCGCTCGGGCTGGACATTCACGAGGATCCGCGCTGCAGCGCGACCTGCGACGTGGCGCTTGAGGCGGGCATGCTGATGACGAACGAGCCGGGCATTTATCTGCCGGGCAACTGCGGCTGCCGCATCGAGGACACGGTGCTGGTCACGGATAACGGCGCGCGCCGCCTGACGACCGCCGGGCGCGAACTGATAACGCTATAATTATTTGGAGGGACGCGTGTGATTACTGCTTCGGAGTTTCGCAAGGGCATAACGTTTGAATGGGACAACGGCGTGTGGACAATCGTCGATTTCCAGCATGTCAAGCCGGGCAAAGGCGCTGCGTTTGTGCGCACCAAGATCAAGAACATCATGACCGGCGGCGTCGTCGAGCGCACGTTCAACCCGACGGACAAGATGCCGCGCGCGCACATCGAGACCAAGGAAATGCAATACCTGTACAATGACGGCGAGCTGTACTATTTTATGGATCTGGAGACATTCGAGCAGCTGCCGCTGAACAAAGAAGAGGTCGAGGACGTGATCATGTTCGTCCGCGAGAACGAAAACGTCACCGTCCGTTTCTTCAAGGGCAAGGCGTTCTCCGTCGAGCCGCCGAACTTCGTTGAAATGACGATCACCGATACCGAGCCCGGCTTCAAGGGCGACACCGCGTCGAACACGACCAAGCCCGCGACGACCGAAACCGGCTATCAGGTGTCCGTGCCGCTGTTCATCAACATCGGCGACAAGATCCGCATCGACACCCGCACCGGCGAATACATGGAGCGCTGTTAGCGAGAAAGGAACCTACATGAGCAGTTTATCCGACCGCGTTTCCTACCTGAAGGGCCTGGCGGAGGGCATGGAAATCGCAGACGACGGCAAGCTGGGCAAGCTGGTGCTGTCGATCATCGATGTGCTCGGCGAGACCGCCGAGGCGATTCAACGGCTCAGCGACGAGCATGAGGAGCTCGACGAATACGTCGAGTCGATCGACGACGACCTTGCCGAGATCGAAGAAGCACTGTTCGACGAGGACGACGATGATGAGGACGAGGACGACGACGAAGACGTCATCGAATGCGAATGCCCGCACTGCGACACGACCGTGTACTTCGACGCCGAGACGTTCGACCTGTCCGAGGATCACGAGTGCCCCAACTGCGGCAAGCAGTTGTTCGACGAGGACAACGAGGACAGCGACGACGACGGCGAGTGACGCAGTTTACGGTTCTTCTTTTATACCCGCTTCGCCGACCAGGCGAGGTTGGGTTTTTCTTTTTGGGGCGTAGCGAGAAGGGAGGGATGCTGGGACGCTGTCCCAGACCCTGCCAAAGGGCCTTCGGCCCTTTGGAATCCCTTCCTCCTCTCCCCCACGCAAAAGCGGCGAGCCATCCGGCCCGCCGCTTGCATTTCCCGTCGTAACACCAGCACGAGAAATACCAGCTCGGCCGCGTCGCCGCGCCGGGGGCCTTTCTTGATGATGCGCGTGTACCCGCCCGCGCAGCCCTTTTCGGCGTTGCGCTTCTTGTACTTCGGGCCGATCTCGCGAAACAGCTTCTCGATGATCGGGTGCTTGTTGTCCTTGGTACGCTCGCGGAAATCGGCTTTGGACTCGTCGCTCTTCTTGACCTCCTGAAGGTCGTAGAGCGTCGCCATCATGATCCGGCGGACGTGCAGCTTCGAGGGCATGTCGTTCGTCACGGTGACGGTGACGGTCTGGCCTTTATCGTTGTTGAATTCCTTTTTGACCTCAACGTTGTTCTCGCACTCGCGGATCGCCAGCGTGATCAGCCTTTCGGCGATCGACCGGACTTCCTTCGCGCGGGCCAGCGTCGTTTCGATCTTGCCAAACCAGACCAGCTGCGTCACCTGATTGCGCAGCAGCGCCTTGCGCTGGTCGGCAGGCCTGCCCAGCTTGCGTTGTGTTGCCATCGGGGAACCTCCTTTATCCTTGGAAGCGAATTACAGTTTCGGTTATTCGTCGGACGGGCGCAGGCCGAGGCCAAGGCCGATCAGCTTCAGCTCGACTTCTTCCAGCGACTTCTTGCCGAGGTTGCGCACCTTCATCATGTCTTCCTGGTTGCGCTGCACCAGCTCCGCGACGGTGTTGATGCCGGCGCGCTTCAAACAGTTGTAGGCGCGAACCGAAAGGTCAAGCTCCTCGATCGTCATTTCGAGAACCTTTTCCTTTTTGTTGTCCTCGGGCTCGTTGAAGTCCACCGTCGACGATCTCTCGGTCAGGTCGGTGAACAGCTTCAGGTGCTGGCCCAGGATCTTCGAGGCAATGCTGATCGCCTCGTCAGGCGCGATGGAACCATCGGTCCAGACTTCCAGCGTCAGCCTGTCAAAGTCGGTCATCTGCCCGACGCGCGTGTCCTCAACCGTATAGTTCACCTTCGTGATCGGCGTAAAGATTGAATCGATCGGGATCACGCCGATCGGCATGTTCGGCTGCTTGTTGCGCTCGGCCGTGACATACCCGCGGCTCTTGTCGAGCGTCAGCGTCATTTGCAGGTGCGCGTCCTCGTTCAGCGACGCGATATGCAGATCGCGGTTGACGATCTCCACCTCGCTGTCGACGCCCAGATCCTGCGCCTTTAGCTCCCACGGGCCGCGCTTGTCAATCGTAATCGTCTTGACACCGTCCGAGTGCAGCCGCACCGCCAGCGTTTTCAGGTTCAGGATGATCTCAGTGACATCTTCCTTGACGCCGTTGACGGTGGAAAACTCATGCTGCACGCCTTCGATCCGCACGCTCGTCACCGCCGCGCCCGGCAGCGACGACAGGAGCACGCGGCGAAGCGCGTTGCCCAGCGTCTGGCCGAATCCGCGCTCCAGCGGCTCCACGACAAACTTTCCGTATTTTTCGCCCGCTTCGACGCGTTCGATCTTTGGCTTTTCGAACTCGGTCATGCTCATTTGGGTATACCTCCCTATAAAACCGTCGGTGGGTCCTCAACAACACATTAGCGGGAGTAATACTCGACGATGAGCTGTTCGTTGATCGTCAGGTCGATGTCCTCGCGGCGCGGCGTCGCCGCGACGTTGGCGGTCAGGTTCTCGGCGTCCAGCGTCAGCCACTTCGGGATGATGCGGCCGGTGCCTTCCTTCAGCGCCTTGAAGTGCTCAAGCTCTTTCGAGCGATCACGCAGCGTGATCACGTCGCCTTCCTTGACCAGGAACGAGGCGATGTTGACCTTCTCGCCGTTGACGCGCACGTGGCCGTGCAGCACAATCTGCCTGGCCTGCGGGCGGGACGAGCCGAAGCCCAGGCGGTACACGACGTTGTCCAGCCGGCGCTCAAGCAGCGCCAGCAGGTTTTCGCCGGTGACGCCGCGCATGTTGCTGGCCTTTTCGTAATAGCGCTGGAACTGGTTTTCCAGCACGCCGTACGCCCGGCGGCACTTCTGCTTCTCGCGTAGCTGGATGCCGTATTCCGACATCTTGCGCTGGCGGCTCTGGCCGTGCTGACCCGGAGGGGTCGGGCGCAGGTTGAACGTGCACTTCGGCGAATAGCACTTGTCACCCTTCAGAAAGAGCTTCGCGCCTTCGCGGCGGCACTGGCGGCAAATGGATCCTGTATATCGTGCCATGAGTTACTACCTCCAATATAGCGATGCGCTTACACGCGGCGGCGCTTCGGCGGGCGGCAGCCGTTGTGCGGAATCGGCGTCACATCTTTGATCATGTTGACCTCAAGGCCTGCCGCCTGCAACGAACGGATCGCGGCTTCGCGCCCCGAACCCGGACCCTTCACATACACCTCGACCGTTTTGAGGCCATATTCCATCGCGGACTTCGCGGCGGTTTCGGCGGCCATCTGCGCGGCGAACGGCGTGGACTTCTTGCTCCCGCGGAAACCCAGTCCGCCGGCGCTCGCCCACGACAGCGCGTTGCCGCCCATGTCGGTCAGGGTCACGATCGTATTGTTGAACGAAGAGCGGATATGCGCCGCGCCGCGCTCGACGAGCTTGCGCTCACGGCGCTTTCTCGTTACGCGCTTCAAATTCTTTTTCGGTGCCATGTGGGTATCCTCCCTTACTTCGTCGCTTTCTTCTTACCGGCGACCTGCTTCTTGGGGCCCTTGCGGGTGCGCGCGTTCTGCTTCGTGTTCTGACCGCGCACAGGGAGCCCGCGGCGATGCCGCACGCCGCGATAGCAGCCGATCTCGACGAGGCGCTTGATGTTCAGCGAAATCTCGCGGCGAAGGTCGCCCTCCACCTTGACGTTGCGTTCAATGTACTCACGCAGCTTGTTGATCTCCTGCTCGGAAAGATCCTTCACGCGCGTGTCCGGGTTGATGCCGGTCTCTTTTACGATTTTCTGCGCCGTCGGCAGGCCGATGCCATAGATATAAGTGATGCCGACCTCGACGCGCTTGTCCCGGGGCAGGTCTACGCCCGCAATACGTGCCATAGGTTTACCTCCGTGTTCGCTGGTTCAGCGCAAACTATTCAGACTATATATGGAAAGCCCATCGGTGACACGAAGCGGTGAAGTCCGTGCAGCCGCCCGAGGGCAGACCTCCTGAGGGAACGTGGAAACGAAGGACGAAGGGACGAGGGAACGCTGGGGCTCCGCCCCAGACCCTGCCAAAGGGACAATGTCCCTTTGGAATCCCCATTGCGCCTTCGGCGGGGGGGAGAACAAAACGCCATGCCTTACCTTGCCGTACGGCAAAGAAGGGATTCTTAAGGGCCGATGGCCCTTAAGCGGGATTCCAAAGGGCAGCGCCCTTTGGCGTTCCCCTGGCGTTCCCTCCCGGCTCAGCCCTGCTTCTGCTTGTGCTTGGGGTTTTCGCAAATCACCATCACGCGGCCCTTGCGGCGGATGATCTTGCACTTTTCACAAATGGGTTTGACGGACGGACGAACTTTCATCGCTGTATCCTCCCTGTTTTATCGGCTATGCCTTGCTCCGCCACGTGATCCGGCCACGGGTCAGATCGTACGGCGAAAGTTCCAGTGTTACCTTATCGCCCGGGTAGATCCGAATGAAGTGCATCCGCATCTTGCCGGAGATATGCGCCATGATGCGATGCCCGTTGGGCAACTCCACCTGGAACATGGCGTTGGGCAGCGCCTCAATGACGATGCCTTCAACCTCGATGACGTCAGTCTTGGCCAACTGGTAATCCTCCCTTGTGCCCCTGATCGGGCGCGGTCGTCTGGTCCGCGATACAGCGGCGAAGCTCCGCGTTGGTCGGCAGTTTCCCATCGTTCAGTATGGCCGCGATGTTGGGAAAAAATACCGGTTCCGCTCTCAAATGCATCCGTTTCTTTTTCTTGGGCTTCTCGGCCTTGCGCAGATCGCCGTCGGCGACATACGCATAGTCCGCCTCCGCCCGGAGCACCACAAAGCGCCGTCCGGCGTCCCGCCCCATTTTGGAAAGCGCCGCGCGGCCCGGCTCCAACGGAATCTTCTTCATCGCGGCGGCGCACCCGCCTTCATCGTCAGCACTTCCGGCTCTCCCGCGGTGATCAGCACCGTGTTTTCATAGTGCGCGCTCAGCGAACCGTCGGCCGTACGAACGTCCCAGCCGTCCATGTTCACGTCAAAGCCGCCCACGTTGATCATCGGCTCGATCGCCAGCGCCATGCCCTGCCGAAGCCGGATGCCGCGCCCCGCCTCGCCGTAGTTGGCGACCTCGGGATCCTCGTGCATCGCGCGGCCGATGCCGTGCCCGCACAGCGCGCGGACGACCGAAAACCCTTCGCTCTCCGCCAAAGACTGCACCGCGTGGCTGATGTCTCCGATCCGGTTGCCCTCCCGACACATCGCGAAAGCGTCCCAGAAGCACCGCTCCGTCACCCGGATCAGCCTTTCGGCTTCGTCGGAAACCACGCCGACCGGCACCGTGCGCGCCATGTCAGCCTGCCAGCCGTCCAGGATCAGCCCGATGTCCAGCCCGACGATCGAACCTTCCGCCAACGGCTTCTCGTCCGGAATCCCGTGCACCACCGCGTCGTTCACCGACGTGCAGAGCGACGCCGGGAAGCCGTGATAGTTGTAAAACGACGGAATCGCGCCGGCCTTTCGGATCAGCCGGTCGGCCAGCCGGTTCAGGTGCGCCGTCGTGATGCCCGGCGCGACCGCTTTGACCACCTCGTCGAGCACCGCTTCCAGCAAGTGGCCCGCCGCGCGCATTTTTGACGCCTGCTCAGCGTTCTTCAATGATATCATTGAAGCGCTTTCCGCACGCGTTCTTCCACGTCCCGAACCTCGCCGTCGGTGTCGACGGTGACGAGCAGACCGCGGGTTTCATAATAGTGAATCAACGGCTTTGTCTGCGCGTGATAGACGGAAAGCCGCGCAAGGACGGTTTCAGGCATGTCGTCGCTGCGAATGGTCAGGGCCGTTCCGCAGTCGGGGCAGTCGGTCTTCCCGTTCAGCCAGCTCGTATGCGCCGTGTGGCCGCACTTGGGGCACACGCGGCGCCCTTTCATCCGGTTGACGATCGACTCGTCCGCAATCGCGAGGTTCAGCACCTTGCCGATCGGGACAATCTTGGCCAGCTCCTCGGCCTGCGTTTCGGTGCGCGGGAATCCGTCAAAGATGGCCCCGTTCGCGCAGTCCGGCGCCTGAAGGCGCTCACGGATCATCTCGATCACCAGCGCGTCGGGCACAAGCTGGCCGGCCTCGACGAAGCCTTTCGCCCGCCGCCCAAGCGCGGTGTCGTTCTTCATGTGTTCGCGGAGCATGTCGCCGGTGGACAACCGCGGAAGGCCGAGCGAATCGCTGGCCTTGCCCGCGTGCGTCCCTTTGCCGGAGCCCGGCGGCCCCAGGAAAATGACATAGTTTTTCGGCATTCTACAGGAACCCCTTGTAATGGCGCATCAGCATCTGGCTCTCGAGCGAACGCGTCGTCTCGATCGCGACCGAAACCGCGATCAAAAGCGAGCTTGCCGCGAACGGAAGCCGTAGGCCGCTCCACATCGTCACCAGCGTCGGAATCGTCGCCAGCACCGCGAGGAAGAGACCGCCAAACAGCGTGATCCGCGACGAAATGCGCGCAAGGTAGTCGCTGGTCGGCTTGCCCTGGCGGATGCCCGGGATCGTGCCGCCGTTCTGCTGCATGTTCTTGGCGATTTCGACCGGGTTAAACGTGATGCTCGTGTAGAAGTAAGCGAAGAACAGGATCATCAGCGCGATGACGAGCTGGTGCCAGATGCCGGCCATGAACACATTGTTCCACCAGTTCGAGATACCGCTGCTCGGCCAGAACGCCATGATCGTACCCGGAAACTGAATGATCGAGTACGCGAAGATCAGCGGCAACACACCGGTCGAGTTGACCTTCATCGGGATGTGTGTGCTCTGGCCTCCGTACATTTTCCGGCCGACCATCCGCTTGGCGTACTGCACCGGCACGCGGCGCTCGCCCATGTCGACGAACGTGACGGCCGTGACCATGACCAGGATACCGGCGATCAGCGCGAGCGCCGTCAGGATGCCGCCGATCGAAACGGTCGAGGTGAACAGCGAGGTAATGCCGTCCGCGGCCCAAGTGAACAGCGACGCGATGATGCCCGAGAAAATCAGCAGCGAAACGCCGTTGCCGATGCCCTTTTCGGTGATGCGCTCGCCGATCCACATCGCGAGCGTCGAACCGGCCGCCATGGAAAGGCCGATCGTCAGGCTGGTGAGGAACCGGGAACCGCCGAACGCGGCCGGATTGATCGCGTCCATGCCGAGCACCAGACCGACCGCCTGGATGAAGCCGAGAACAACCGTCAGATACCGGGTATACTGCGCGATCTTCTTGCGGCCTTCCTCGCCTTCCTTTTGGAGGTTCTCCAGATAGGGAATGGCGACGGTCAGAAGCTGCATGATGATCGACGAGTTGATGTAGGGCGTGATGCCCATCGCCATGATCGTCATGTCGGAGAACTGGTTGCCGGTCATCATGCTCATGAAGCCGAGCAGAGAAAATCTGTCCATCGCAGCGGCAACCGCAGCCGTGTCAATGCCCGCGACAGGGATGACGCCCGCCAGCCGGTAAACCAGCAGCATGAACAGCGTATAGAGGATCTTTTTGCGAAGATCCTGAATGCGCCACGCATTGCGAAGCGTTTCCAACATGTCAGCCCACCTCGGCTTTCCCGCCGGCGGCTTCAATCTTTTCCTTCGCCGCGCCGGTATACTTCGCCGCCTTCACCGTCAGCTTCTTGGTCAGGTCGCCGTATCCGAGCACTTTTAGGCCGTCCATGGGTTTCTTGATCAGCCCGGCGATCATCAGGGTTTCGACGTCGATCGTCGCGCCGTTCTCAAACACCTCGAGCGCGCCGACGTTGACAATCGCATATTCCTTCGCAAAGATGTTCGTAAAGCCGCGCTTCGGAATGCGGCGGGTCAGCGGAAGCTGGCCGCCCTCAAAGTACGGGCCTTTGCCGTGGCCGCTGCGGGCCTTTGCGCCCTTGTGACCCTTGCCGCTGGTTTTGCCCAGGCCCGAGCCCGTGCCGCGCCCCAACCGCTTCCGCGCCGTGGTCGAGCCGGGCGCCGGGGAAAGTTCGTACAATTTCATCTCGGTGCCTCCTTATTGGTCAATCTCTTCCACGGTGACCATGTGTTTGACGACAAAAATCATGCCGCGGATGGAAGGGTTATCCTCGTGCACCACGGTCTGGTGGCGCTTGTGGAGGCCCAGCGCTTCCACGGTGCGGATATGCTTCTGCAGGCAGGCGATCGGGGACCTCATCAGCGTAATCTTGAGCTTTTTCATTTTGTCCGACCTCCTCAGCCCAGAATCTCTTCGACGGTTTTGCCGCGGAGCTTCGCGACCTGCTCGGCGCTGCGCAACTGCGAAAGCCCGTCGATGGTCGCTTTGACCATGTTGATCGGGTTGCTGGTGCCGAAAGACTTCGTGCGGATGTCCTTGATGCCGCACAGTTCGAGCACGGCGCGGGCGGCGCCGCCCGCGATGACGCCGGTTCCTTCGGGGGCCGGCAGCAGCAGCACTTTGCCGGTGCTGAACTTGCCGATCGACTCATGCGGGATCGTCGCGTCCTTGAACGGGACGGTGATCAGCTTCTTTTTGGCGGCTTCGACGGCCTTGCGGATCGCCTCGGGAATTTCCGTGGCCTTGCCCATGCCCGCGCCTACGCGGCCCTTTTCGTCGCCGACGACGACCAGCGCCGAGAAGCGGAAGTTTCTGCCGCCCTTGACGACCTTCGTGACGCGGTTGACGGCGACAAGCTTCTCTTTGAACTCCTGCGGCTCCTCGACGCGGTCGCGGCGGTCGCGGCGCGGCCCCCGGTCGTCCCTGCGCGGTCCGCGGTTATCCCTGTTGTCCCGACCGTGATGCTGTTGATTGTTTTCCATAATCAGAACTCCAATCCGGCTTCTCTGGCGCCATCGGCGACGGACTGCACGCGGCCCGTATACACGTAGCCGCCGCGGTCGAACACCACGGTCTTGAAGCCTGCCTGCAGCGCGCGCTCGCCGACGGTCTTGCCGACCAGCTTCGCGGCGCCCTTTTTGTCAACATCGTCGATCTGGCCCCGGATCGCCGGGTCCAGCGTCGAAGCGGATACCAGCGTTACGCCCTTCGAATCGTCGATGAGCTGCGCATAGATATGCTTCAGGCTGCGGAATACGCAAAGCCTGGGCTTATCGGGCGTGCCGGTGACCTTTTCCCGGACGCGCTCGTGACGGATCTTCCGAACCTCATTTTTGTCCCGTTTGGTGACCAATCGCGCTCACTCCCTTTTCGTTTACTTACCGGTTTTGCCTTCCTTGCGGCGGATGTGTTCGTTTTCATACTTGATGCCCTTGCCGAGGTACGGCTCCGGCGGGCGAACCTTGCGGATATCGGCCGCGAGATTGCCGACAACCTGCTTGCTGATGCCCTTGACGACGATCTTCGTCGGCGCGGGCGTCTCAAACTGAACGTCCTTGGGGGCCTGGAACACAACCGGATGGCTGTAGCCGATGTTCAACGTCAGCGTGCCGCCCTGCGCCTGCGCGCGGTAACCGGTTCCGACCATTTCAAGCGTCTTGGAAAATCCGTCGGTCACACCGACCACCATGTTGTTAACGAGCGCGCGATACAGCCCGTGCAGCGCCTTGTGCGGCTTGTTGTCGGTGGGGCGGGTCAACACCAGCGCGCCGTCCTCCAGCGCGATCTGGATGCCGCCCTTGACCTGTTCGGACAGCGTGCCCTTCGGGCCCTTGACCGTCACGGTGCCGTCCGCGGCAATGTCAATCTTGACGCTCGCCGGAACGCTGATGGGTTTTTTGCCGATACGAGACATGTTTTTCCTCCTTACGGAATAGCCTTTGCCGTGTGCCGCGCGTTCGCGCGTCCGGAGGCCCTACCGTTGTTTCGCCCGGGCTGTGCTCGGGCGCGCGCCGTGAAGCGGCGCCGCTATCCATCCAAAGCGAATTCTTACCACACGAACGCCAGCACTTCGCCGCCGACGTTGTTCTTGCGGGCTTCCTTGTCGGTCATCACACCGCGCGGGGTCGAGATGATCGCGATGCCCAGACCGCCCAAAACCTTCGGGATCTCGTCGCAGCGCGCGTACACGCGCAGGCCCGGCCGGGAGATCCGGCGGAGGCCGACGATGACCGGCCGCTTTTCGACGTACTTGAGCGTCATACGGATCGCGCCCTGCAGCCCGTCGTTGATGTACTCGATGTTCTTGACGAAACCCTCGTTCAGGAGGATCTTCGCGATCGACTTTTTCATGTTGGAAGCCGGAATGCTCACGTTGTCGTGGCCCGCGATCTGCGCGTTGCGGATTCTGGTCAGCATATCGGCGATCGGATCGTTGACTACCATGTCTGTACCTCCTTTACCAGCTCGCCTTGCGAACACCGGGGATCTGGCCGGCGTACGCCAGCTCGCGGAAGCAAATGCGGCAGACGCCGTACTTGCGGAGCACCGAATGCGGCCGGCCGCACAGCCGGCAGCGGGTGTAGGCGCGGGTGGAGAACTTCGCCGGGCGCTGTTGCTTGAGCTTCATGCTAAGTTTGGCCATGTCTTTGTCCTCCTCCTTACGCCTGCGCGAACGGCATGCCCATCAGGCGGAGCAGTTCGCGGGCTTCCTCGTCCGACTTGGCCGTGGTGACGATGATCATCTCCATGCCGCGGATCTTGTCGACCTTGTCATACTCGATTTCCGGGAACAGCAGTTGCTCGCGGACGCCCAGCGAGTAGTTGCCGCGCCCGTCGAACGCTTTGACCGACACGCCGTGGAAGTCACGGACGCGCGGCAGCGCGATGTTGACGAGCTTGTCGTAGAACTGGTACATCCGCTCGCCGCGCAGCGTCACCTTCGCGCCGACGTTCATGCCCGCGCGCAGCTTGAAGTTCGCGATGGACTTCTTCGCCTTGGTGATGACCGGCTTCTGGCCCGCGATCGTCTTCAGATCGTTGACCGCGGCTTCGAGGCCCTTCGCGTTGTCCTTGCAATCGCCCAGGCCCATGTTGATGACCAGCTTTTCGAGCTTCGGGATCTGGTTTACGTTCGAATAGCCGAACTTCTGCTGCATCGCCGGCGCGACTTCGGCGAGGTATTTTTCTTTCAGGCGGTTTTGCATCGTCCTATCCTCCTCAATTCTCGAAGGCAGCGCCGCACTTTTTGCACACGCGCACCTTCTTGCCGTCGCCGAGGATCTTGTGGGCGTTGCGGGTCGCCTTGCCGCACTTTTCGCAAACGAGCATCGCGTTCGACGCGTCGATCGCGGCTTCCTTGTGGATGATGCCGCCCGGCATACCCTGACCGCGGGCTTTCTGGTGCTTGGTGACCATCGCGACGCCTTCGACGACGACCTTGCCGGTCTTGGGCAGTGCGCGGAGCACTTTGCCCTTCTTGCCCTTCTCGTCGCCGGAGATGACAACGACGGTATCGCCGGACCGGACGTGCAGATGATTGATCTTGTTCATTGTCATTCTCTCTCCTTACAGCACTTCCGGCGCGAGCGAAATGATCTTCATGTAATCCTTCTCGCGCAGTTCACGCGCCACGGGCCCAAAGATGCGCGTGCCGCGCGGCTGCTTCGCCTCATTGATGATGACGGCTGCGTTGTCGTCAAACCGGATATAGCTGCCGTCCGGGCGGCGCTTCGCCTTGTGCATGCGGACGATGACGGCCTTGACGACCTCGCCCTTCTTGACCGTTCCGCCGGGGTTCGCGGACTTCACGCTGGCGACGATCACGTCGCCGATGCCGCCGTCGCGGCGAAAGGAGCCGCCCAGCACGCGAATGCACATGATTTCTTTCGCGCCGGAGTTGTCGGCAACCTTCAAACGGGTTTGCGGCTGAATCACGGGGCTCCCTCCTTACTTAGCTTTTTCAACGATCTCGACCAGGCGCCAGCGCTTCTCGCGGCTGAGCGGCCGGGTCTCCATCACCGTTACGGTATCGCCGACGCCGCACGCGTTTTCTTCGTCGTGGGCCTTCAGCTTTGTCGTCTGGTTCATGATCTTTCCAAACAGCGGGTGCTTAACGCGGGTGCGCACCGCCACCACGATGGTTTTGTCCATCTTATCGCTGACGACCACGCCGGTGCGGGTCTTGCGGATGCCTCTATCTTCGGCCATGGTGTTTCCCTCCCCTTTCCTCAGGCCTTAACCACTTTTCCGCCGTCGATTTCTCTCTTGCGGATCAGCGTCTTGGCCCGCGCGATGTCGCGCCGAACTTCCCGGATCACCATCGTGTTTTCAAGCTGTCCGGTGGCCAGCTGAAAGCGGAGGTTGAACAGTTCGCCCTTGAGCTCCTTGACCTTGTTTTCCAGCGCGTCGGAGGTCATGGTTTCCATTTCTTTTGCCTTCATTAGGCTTCACCTCCCGTGGTCTGCCCCTTGCGCACAAAGCGGCACTTGATCGGCAGCTTGTGCGCCGCGAGGCGCAGCGCCTCCTGCGAGGTCACTTCGTCGATGCCGCCGATTTCGAACAGAATCCGGCCGGGCTTCACGACCGCCACCCAGTATTCCGGAGAGCCCTTGCCGCTGCCCATGCGGGTCTCGGCGGGCTTTTCGGTGACCGGCTTGTCGGGGAAAATCTTGATCCACACCTGACCGCCGCGCTTGGTGTAACGGGTCAGCGCGACACGGGCAGCTTCGATCTGGTTGGAGGTGATCCACGCGGGCTCGAGCGCTTCCAGGCCGAAATCGCCGTTGGAAACGAAGTTGCCACGCGTCGCCTTGCCTTTCATGCGGCCGCGGAACACGCGGCGACGCTTCACTCTCTTGGGCATCAACATGGTTATTTGCCTCCTTCGGCCCGGACGGGTGCCTTTTTGCTCTTGGGCAGGATCTGCCCCTTGTAGATCCAAACCTTGACCCCGAGACGGCCATAGGTGGTCTTGGCTTCTGCGAAACCGTAATCGATGTTCGCGCGGAGCGTCTGCAGCGGGATCGAACCCTCGTGGTAGCCCTCGGTGCGGGCGATGTCCGCGCCGCCGAGACGACCGGCCACGGCGGTCTTGATACCCTTAGCGCCGCCCTTCATGGCGCGCTGGATCGACTGCTTCATCGCGCGGCGGAACGAGATGCGGCGCTCGAGCTGCTGGGCGATGTTCTCGGCCACAAGCTGCGCGTCGACCTCGGGGTTTTTGATTTCCATGATGTTCAGCGACACCGGCACCTTCGCGAACGCCTCGATTTCCTTCTTCAGCGCCTCGACGCCCGCGCCGCCCTTGCCGATGACGACGCCCGGCTTGGCGGTGAACAGCGTGACCGTGAGTTTCCCGGTCGCCCGTTCGATGTCAATGTGGGAAATACCGGCCGCGGCATGCTTTTCCTTGAGCATTTCCCGCAGATGATAGTCCGCCACGAGGTTGTTGGCGAAATCCTTTTTGCTTGCAAACCAGCGGGTGCTCCAGTCCATGATCACGCCAACGCGCGCGCCATGGGGATTAACTTTCTGACCCAAAGTGATTCCTCCTTCTCCCTCTTAGCCCTTCGTGTCCAACACGACGGTGATGTGGCTCGTGCGCTTGAGCATCGGCGACGCGCTTCCGCGGGAACGGGCGACGTAGCGCTTGAGCGTCGGGCCCGGGTTGGCGAACACTTCGGCGACGTACAGATCCTTGCGCGACATTTCGAGGTTGTTCTCCGCGTTGGCAATCGCCGAGTTGAGGAGCTTCTCCACGATCGGCGCGGCTGCCTTCGGCGTGTACATCAGGATCGCCAGCGCCTGGTCGACCTGCTTGCCACGGATCAGATCGATGACGATCTTGACCTTGCGCGGGGAGATGCGGATGTGCCGCGCGATCGCGTGCGGCCGCTTGTCGGCTGTCGCCTTGCGGTTCTCCGCCTTTTCACGGATTCTGGTGGCCATTCATCTCATCTCCTTTACTTGCGGGCCGAGGCCTTTTCGCCGGCGTGCCCGCGGAACGTACGGGTCGGGGCAAACTCGCCCAGCTTGTGGCCGACCATTTCGTCCGTCACATAGACCGGCACATGTTTGCGCCCGTCATGAACCGCGACCGTATGGCCGACGAAGTCCGGGAAAATGGTGCTCGCGCGGCTCCAGGTCTTCAGCACGGTCTTCTTCCCGGCGTTGTTCATCTCAACGATTTTCTGCAAAAGGCGCTCGCTTACGAACGGCCCTTTCTTGACTGATCTGGACATTCGTTTGCCTCCTTACTTCTTGCCGGCGCGCTTGACAATCATCTTGTTCGAGTACTTCTTGTGCTTGCGCGTCTTGAGGCCCAGCGCGGGCTTGCCCCACGGGGTCACGGGCGCGGGCATGCCGACCGGGCTCTTGCCTTCGCCGCCGCCGTGCGGGTGATCGCACGGGTTCATGACGACGCCGCGGACGGTCGGGCGGATGCCCATGTGGCGCGTGCGGCCGGCCTTGCCGATGCGGACGTTTTCATGGTCGGAGTTGCCGACCGATCCGATCGTCGCGCGGGCGCTCATCGGCACCTTGCGGACTTCGCCGCTCGGCAGGCGAACCTGCGCGTAATCGCCTTCCTTCGCCATCAACTGCGCGGCGTTTCCGGCGCTCCTGGCGAGCTGGCCGCCGCGACCGACCTTGATCTCCACGTTGTGGATCAGCGTGCCCAGCGGAATGTTGGCGATCGGCAGCGCGTTGCCGGGCTTGATGTCGGCGGCGGGCCCGGAAACGACCGTATCGCCGGCCTTGAGGCCCTGCGGCGCTAAGATGTAGCGCTTCTCGCCGTCGGCGTAATGGAGCAGCGCGATAAAGGCGGAGCGGTTCGGGTCGTACTCGATCGCGGCGACCTTCGCCGGGATGTCGTCCTTGTTGCGCTTGAAGTCGATGAGGCGGTACTGCAGCTTGCTGCCGCCGCCATGGTGACGGACGGTGATCTTGCCCTGCTTGTTGCGGCCCGCGTTCTTTTTGAGGTACTCGACCAGGGAACGCTCCGGCTCCTTCTTGGTCAGCTCCTCAAAGGTCAGCACCGACATGAAGCGCCGCGCGGGGGACGTCGGCTTGTAGACTCTGATGCCCATTTCGTATGCCTCCCTTACTGCGCCATGCCATCGAAGAATTCGATACCCTTTGAATCCTTCTTGAGCGTGACATAGGCCTTCTTGATTTCGGGCGTGCGGCCGGAGTATTTGCCCTGCCGCTTGATCTTGCCCATCGTGCGCAGCGTGTTGACCTTTTCGACCTTGACGCCGAAAATCGTCTCCAGCGCGTTTTTCACTTCGGTGCGGGTCGCGCCGATTTCGACTTCAAACACGTATTTGCGGTCCGCGAACCCGTCGTACGCCTTTTCGGACAGCACCGGGCGGCGGATGATGTCATGGGGATCTTTCATTGCGCGTACACCTCCTCGGCCTGGCGGACGGCGTCCTGCGTGAGGATGAACGCGTCGTGGCGCAGGATTTCGTAGACGTTGATCGTGTTGATGAGGGCGACGGTCACGCCCGGGATGTTGCGGCTCGCGCGAAGCAGCGCTTCATCCTTGCCCGCGACGAGCACGAGCGCCTTTTTGGTCGCGCCGAGGTTGCGCAGCACCTTGACCATCTCGCGGGTCTTCGGCGCGGCGAGGTTCAGCTTGTCGAGCACGATGATTTCGTCGGCATGGGCCTTTGCGGTGAACGCGGAGCGCATCGCGAGGCGGCGGACCTTCTTCGGCACGCTGATGTCGTAATCGCGCGGCTTGGGCGCGAACACGACGCCGCCCTTTTTGAACTGCGGCGCGCGGCTGCCGTGATGGCGCGCGTTGCCGGTGCCCTTCTGGCGGTAGATCTTCTTGCCGCCGCCGCGGACTTCCGAGCGGGTCTTGGCGGACTGGGTGCCGACGCGGCGGCCGTTCAGGATGGCGCGCACAACCATGTGCATCGCGAACGGGTTCACGGCCGCGCCAAAAAGCCCTTCTGAAAGCTCAATCTGGCCTACGGTCTTGCCCTCGGTATTTTTCAGGTTGACGGTTGGCATTTCGTCGTTTCCTCCTTCCTCAGGCCTTCACGGCGCCGCGCACGAGCAAGAGGCCGCCGTTCGGGCCGGGCACCGCGCCGCGCACGAGCAGCAAATCGCGCTCGGCGTCCACGCGAACCACGGACAGGTTCTGGATCGTAACCCTCTCCACGCCGTAGTGGCCGGGCATGTGCTTGTTCTTGAACACGCGGGACGGGTCGGAGTTCGCGCTCATCGAACCGACGCCGCGGTGGTACTTCGAGCCGTGGGCCATCGGGCCGGTGTGCTGGTTCCAACGGCGGATCGTGCCGGTGAAGCCGTGTCCCTTCGAGGTGCCGATCACGTCGACGATATCGCCTTCGGCGAAGATGTCAGCCTTGATGACCTGGCCGACTTCGAACGTATCGCTGTTTGAAAGGCGCAGTTCGCGAAGGTTGCGCGTCGGGGCGACGCCGGCTTTTTTGAAGTGGCCGGCCTCGGGCTTGTTGACAAGCTTCTTGACCCGGAATTCCGGGATCGCGTCAAACCCGACCTGGATCGCGCTGTATCCGTCCGTCTTGACGGTTTTCTTTTGGACGACGGTGCAGGGGCCGGCCTGGATGACGGTAACCGGGAGCAAACGGCCGTCGGCCGTAAACACCTGCGTCATGCCGACCTTTTTGCCGACAATAGCTTTCTTCATCGTTAAACCTCCTGTACGCTCACAGCTTGATTTCGATTTCCACGCCGGCCGGCAGATCGATCTTCGTCAGCGCGTCCACCGTGCGCGGTGTCGGGCTTAGGATATCGATCAGGCGCTTGTGCGTGCGAAGCTCGAATTGCTCGCGGGAATCCTTGTACTTGTGGGGAGCGCGCAGGATGGTGACAACTTCCTTCTCGGTCGGCAGCGGGATCGGGCCCGATACTTTCGCGCCGGTCCGCTTGGCCGTTTCAACGATGCGCTCTGCGGATTGGTCGATGAGGTTGTGCTCATACGCCTTGAGCTTGATGCGGATTTTCTGATTGGCCACGTCTTTTCCTCCTTTTTTATCGAGCGTCCTGCACACTGGGCCGTGTGTTTCCATCTAGAAAACCAACGCGGCGGAGCAAAACGCCCGTCGCCCGATTGTCCGGACATGGTCCACGATAGTTCTCCGGCGGCCAACCGGTAACCTACCGTTTCATCCCAGAACGACAGCCATAAAAGTATAAATCAACCCCCGCAACTTTGCAAGGGGTCAAATGCGTCATTTTTTCATTTTTTTTGAGAAAATACCGGGAAATTTCTACCAACAGTCCGCGCAAAAGACAAACCCTTGCGCCAATCCCTCGCCGACCGTCATCCGTACCGGCGACGTCATCCCGCCGCACACCGGCCGCGCGTGCATCGTATGGCCGTGCCGGTCCGCCCAGACCGGCGTTTCTTCATTACCAATATCCGGCGGCATGTCCTCCGCGGCCCACGCGGCGATCTCCGCGCGCTGGGTCACGCGCAGCTTGTCCATCATGTGGTCGAGCGCCTGCGACGGCAAGACCTTCGCGCTATCCGCGCCTGAGAACCAAATCGCGCAAGCGGCAACCACGGCCGCGAACAGCGCCGTGAGCGCCACGAGAAACCGGACGCCTTTGTTTGGGAACTTCACTGTCTTCACCCCGATCAAACAACGCGCGACCGTGCCGTCTGCATCCATTTCGCGAACCTGTATTACTTCGCCTTTCTCGACAGCGCGACGATCGACAGGCCGAAGAACGCCACGGTGGTCGTAGCCAGTACCGCGACGCTGACCCAGGGCGACGCGTCGGCGCCGCCGTACTGGAACACGATGCCGAGCGAACGCTTGATTTCCATCACCGTTTCCGCCGGTGCGCTCTGAAACGCCTGGCGCATCGCGTCCTCCATCATCACCTGACGGAAAAGCACGCCGGCGTGCGCGACCGGCACGACCTTGACGACGCTCTGAATGAACGGCGGCAGGTTGCCGATCGGCATGTAGATACCGGCGAGGAAGCCCGAGAATGTGCCGATGATCGTGCTGAGCGTGGCGAAAGCGTTCTGCGACTTGATCAAAGACACCAGAAAGAAACCCATCGCGCCGTTGGCGACGACCGACAGCAGGATCAGCCCGAAAGTCTTGAGCAGCGCCTCGGGCGAAAGCGCCGACCCGCCGTTCCCCAGGATGTACACCTCGGCGAACGCCAGCGACAGCACCGACATGATGACGCCGATGCCCATCGCGCCGAGGATGTAGCCGCCAACCTGCGAAAAGCGGCGCATCGGCGACGCCAGAAAATCCTTGATGATCTTATTTTCCCGGTCTTCAACAATCCGGCCGAACGCGCCGAGCGTCGTCGTCAGCGACCCGACGGCCAGCACGCCCGCCATGATCCAACTGTCCATCATGTACCGCGCGCCCGGAAAATCGCTCATTTCTCGCTGCATCACGTCGCCGAGGAACAGCATGTACAAACCGATCACGATCAGCACGCTGAGCAGCGAAAAAAACACCGAAGCCCGGTCGCGAAAGAAGATTTTCAGGTTGCGTTTCGCCAGTGGGATCATTCGCGGATCTCCTTTCCCGTGATGCCGATGAACGCGTCGTCCATCGTTCCGGCGAGCACCTCAACGTGCGAAAGCTCGCTTCCCACCTTCGCGAGGATCGGGACGCTGTCGACGGTGCTTTTCAGCCGCGCCACCGCGAGGTCTCCCGTGAAAACCGCCTCGACGCCGATCGCCCCAAGCATCGCCCGCAACTTTTCCGGGTCTTTCGCGCGCATGCGCAGCGTATCCGCGCTGTATGTCTGCCGGAGCGTGTCGGGCGTCCCGCGCGCCGCGATCTTGCCGCCGTCGATGACCATCACATAATCCGCGTCGGCCGCTTCTTCCATATAATGTGTCGTCAGAAACACCGTCGTGTCGTTCGCGGCCTGCAAATCGCGTATCGTGCGCCAGATCGCTTTTCGCGTCTGCGGGTCAAGCCCGGTCGTCGGCTCGTCGAGGAACAGCACGCGCGGCGTGTGCAAAAGCGCGCGGGCGATGTCGGCGCGCCGCCGCTGCCCGCCGGACAGCTTCCCGTACTGCCGCCGGATAAACTCCTCAATGCCGGTCGCCGCGGTCACGCGGTCGATCGCGGCGCGAAGCTGCGCCGCCGATAAGCCGTACAGGCTGCCGCGCGCCATCAGATTTTCGCGCACCGTCAGCCGCTTGTCAAGCAGTCCGTCCTGAAACACCAGCCCAATCGACCGCCGGATCTGGCTGTCGTCGCGGCCCAGCGCGTACCCATTGACGGTGACGCTGCCGCCGTCGGGCTTGAGCACCGTACACAGGATGTCGATCGTCGTCGATTTCCCCGCGCCGTTCGGCCCGAGAAACGCGAAAAACTTGCCCTTTTCCACATAGAAACTAACGTCCTGCACAGCGCGTACCGCGCCATAGGACTTTGTCAGGTTCGCGACTTCAACGATCTTTTCCATGCCCGCTCCTTTACAGCGCCGCCTTCATCCCAACCTCACCGTCTTCATCCACCTCGCCGGTCAACGCAAACCCAAGGCTCTCGTACAGCGCGTGCGCGCCGGCGTTCTCGACTTCGTGCGAAAGCGAAGCCGTCTTGAAGCCATGTTCGCGCATCATCGCCATCGCCAGCCGCAACGCCGCGCGGCCATGTCCCCTGCGCTGATACCGCCGGTCGATCATCAGCCGCCAGACATAGCAGTCGTCCTTCTTTTCGTCCCACCAGAGCATCAGAAAGCCGACCAGCGTTTCGTCGTCATAGATCGCGAACGGCCTGGCGACGTCGTAATGCAGCCATGCCTGCGCGAACGACCTGATGTTCGGCGCGACAAAGTTGTTCTGATCCTCGCGTACGGACAGCCCGACACACGCCTGAAAATTGTCTTCCGTGATCTTCTGTAACGAAACCATGAAACGACCTCCCGAAAAAATGGTGGAAAAGAAGCCGGGTAAGCCGGGACGCTGTCCCAGACCCTGTTTTTTTGCGCGGCAGACTCCAAGGGCGCATACCCAAAGGGTCGCTACAGCGCAATGAAAAACGCCATCTGCAAAGGCCTCACCAAAAAACCCAACCCGCCGTGAGGCGAAAAAGCAGGGTTTCCAAAGGGGCTTAGCCCCTTTGGCAGGGTCTGGGACAGCGTCCCAGCCTCCCCCTCAATCATCCCTTCAGCGGAGCCTCCCGGCGTCCCCTTCCCTTTCGTCATCCCCCGCCCAACGCCCTGCACTCCATATAGTACCTTTTCTCGTCCGCGTGCCCCATCGAAAACGCCTTCCTCGGCAGCACCCGGCCGCCCCTGAGCGACGAAAACAGCGTCTCCTTTTCGATGGCCGCGAGCCGTATCCCGCAAAACCCGTCGCGCGCCGCGAGATACGCCAGCGCGTCGTCGCCGTGGATGTAATCGACCTTCGCGTCCTTGGGCAGCCACTCGTCGAGGAACGGCTGCACCTCGCGCACGTCGCCGCCCTGCAGCGCGATCCCGCGGGCAGCGGCGGCCCTTTCCATCGAACGCTCATCGACGCCCTCGACCAGCCGGTGAATCGGCTCGAACCGCAGCGCATCGTCGTACAGGTTGACGACCTCGCAAAGCGCCCAGCGGGTCGCTTCGCACGGGTTTTCCAGGTAACACGTCCGCGCGGTGGCCAGCGAGTGGTTGCCGTCGCCGACCGCGAACAGGATCGGTTCGTCGCCCGAAAGCGACGGCAGCGCGGCGATCGCGGACGTCACCGACCGCTCGTCGTCCACCGCCCAGCCGCGCAGACGCCCGCCGCCGAGCATCAGCTCGAAATCATAGAGCAGTTCAAACGACCCGCGCCGCGCGTACAGCGGTTCGATCAGCGTCCGGCCCGGATCGTCCGCCAGCAGCATCACATGCGGCGTCTCCAGCGGCGCGCCGCGCCGGATGCTGACCCTTGGCGGAATCCGCGCCAGCACCGTGCCCTCCGTCGGCCGGATCAGGCTCTTTGACCCGACGGAAAAATCATACGCGGCAAGGTCGATCAGCGCCATCAGCCCGATCCGCGCGCCGGACGCGGTCGTCCGTTCGGTCAAAACAAAGCCGCGGCGCGCTTTTTCAAACACGCCGCCGCCGAGGTACGCCCGCATCGCCGCGTGAATCACCGGCGCGCGGTCCGTTTCTTCTTTTAACAGATACGCCTCCGGATACACCAGCCGAAGCGTCGACGGCGCGCCGCCGACGATCCGCTCCGCCTCCCGCCAGTACTCCGGCTGCGCTGTGAACTGGTCGCAAGCGACGACCGCCCATTTCGTCAGGTCAATGTCCTTCGCGGGCAGCAGGATCTCCGGCGCTTTGACATGCTCAATCATCGTATCGCTCCCCCATCGCCTCGTACAGGCGTTCCAGCGCCTCGCGTGAACCGTAGGTCAGCGTGATCCGGCCCTTTTCCAGCGTGCCCGCGACCTGCGCGCGCATGCCGAACGCGTGCCGCAGCCGCTCTTCCAGCTCCGCGAACTCCGGCGGGTGCCGCCTGGCCGGTTTCGCGTTTTTCTTCGGCGTTTCCCGCTGTTCCTGCCGCGCTGCCTCTTCCACCTGCCGGACGCTCAGGCCCTCGGCCACGGCGCGTTCCGCCAGCGCCTCGCACCGCTTCGGCTCCTCAATCCCGGCCAGCGCCCGCGCGTGTCCGGCGGACAGCCGCCCTTCGAGCACGTGCGCGACCACCTTTTCCGGCAGCGACAAAAGCCGCAGCAGGTTCGCCAGCGCCGGACGGCTTCGGCCCAGCCGTGCAGCCGCGACCTCCTGCGTATAGCCGCACTGCTCCATCAGCGCGCGCACGGCGGCCGCCTCCTCGATCGGGTTCAAATCCTCGCGCTGCAAATTCTCGATCAGCGCGGCTTCCATCCGCGCGACCTCGTCCATCTGCCGGACAATCGCCGGAATGGTCGCAAGCTCCGCCATCCGCGACGCGCGCCAGCGCCGCTCCCCGGCGATGATCCGGTAACGCCCGGCGGCCTCATACACCAAAATAGGCTGCAAAACGCCCGCCTGACGGATCGAGTCCGCCAGTTCCTTTAACGACGCCTGGTTGTACCGCCTGCGCGGCTGGTTTGGGTTCGGGTCGATATCGCCAATCGGCAGCATCGCGACGCGCTCCGCGTCCACAGCCGGCATTTCAGGCATCAGCGCGTCCAGTCCGCGCCCCAATCCGCTACGCTTCATCGGTCAATCCCTCGCTTCGCCGCACAAATTCGTCCGCCAGGTCCCGGTACGCCTCCGCGCCCATGCTGCGCGGGTCATATAAATGGATCGGCAGCCCGTAGCTCGGCGCTTCGCTGAGCCGCACATTGCGCGGCACGATCGACGCGTACACCTTTTCGCGGAAATGCCGCTTGACCTCCTGCACAACCTGAATGCCCAGGTTCGTCCGCCCGTCGAGCATCGTCAGCACGACGCCTTCGACGTCCAGCCGCGGGTTCAGCCCCCGCTGCACGCGCCGGACGGTGTTCATCAACTGGCCGACGCCCTCGAGCGCGTAATACTCGCACTGGATCGGCATCACCACCCGGTCCGCCGCGCACAGCGCGTTGATCGTCAGAAGCCCCAGCGACGGCGGGCAGTCGATGAAGATATAATCATACTGATCGCGGATCGGCTCGAGCGCTTCGCGCAGCGCGTACTCCCGCCGCTCGCGCGACACAAGCTCCACCTCGGCGGCGGCCAGCCGGATGTCCGCCGGCAGGATGGACAGCGTCTGTACCTTTGTCCCGACGACGCACTGCACGGCCTCCGCGTCGCCCGTCAGCACGTCGTACACGCTCGCGCCCTCCGCCGCCACGACGCCCAGCCCGCTCGAAGCGTTCGCCTGCGGGTCCATGTCGACCGACAGCACGCGCCGGCCGAGCGCGGCGACGCACGCGGACAGGTTGACCTGCGTCGTCGTCTTGCCCACGCCGCCCTTTTGATTTGCCACCGCGAGGATCTTGCCCATCATCAGTCTCCTTTGATATAGAAGAAACGCAGTCATTATACAGGAACGAAGGAGCGGGGGCAAGTGTTGACACGAGAAGAAAAGAC